>REEJ01000326.1:2500-40898 GCA_007695125.1 Trueperaceae bacterium
CGGGCTCCGCCGCGGGCAGCATCGTCGAGGCGGCCGCCGCCGGGCTCGACACCTTCCTCACGGGCGAACCGAAGCACGACCACTTCTACGACCCCTTCGAGCGCGGCATCAACGCGCTCTACGCCGGGCACTACATGACCGAGACGGTCGGCGTGAAGCTCCTCGCCGACAAGCTGCGCGAGGAGTTCGGGCTGGCGACCGAGTTCCTGCTCCTGCCGACGGGGCTGTGAGCGCCGGACCGACTGGCCTGTTCCTGGCGTTCGAGGGGCCCGAGGGGTCGGGCAAGAGCAGCCAGGTGGCGCGGCTGGTGGAGCGCCTGCGGTCGGAGGGGGTCGACCTGGTCGTGACGCGCGAGCCTGGCGGTTCGCCGGCCGGCGAACGCATCCGCGATGTCCTCCTGGATCCGTTGCTGCGGCTCGATCCGCTCGGCGAGCTCCTCCTCTACTCGGCCGCTCGCTCGCAACACGTCGTCGAGCGCATCGCGCCTGCCCTGGCGGCCGGCGCACTCGTGCTCACCGACCGCTTCAGCGCCGCCACCGTGGCGTACCAGGGGTACGGTCGAGCGCTCGACCTGTCGTTCGTGCACGAGCTCAACGCACGCGTCACGCTCGGGCACCGCCCCCGCCTCACGCTGCTGCTCGACATCGCGCCCGAGGTCGGCCTCGCGCGGGTCGCCACGCGCGGCGCGGCCGACCGCCTCGAGCGCGCCGACCTCGCCTTCCACCGCCGCGTTCGCACAGGGTTCCTCAGCCAGGCCGAGTCGGACGGCGAGCGTTGGCGGGTGATCGACGCCGATGCCGACGAAGCGAGCGTTGCGGCCGCCGTGTGGGAGGCGGTCGAACCCGTCTTGCGTGCCTGGCAGCGAGCGCGCCTCGCATGAACGCGATGCGCGTCGGCCGCCGCCTCGTCGCCGCGATCACCGGCGCGTCCCTCATGCTGGCCCTGGGCCTGGCATCGTGCGACCGCAGCGTGCAGGTCCAAGCGCTCGAGCCCGTCGTCCTCGACACCTGGCCGCACGACCCGGAGGCCTTCACCCAGGGCCTCGTGTGGGACGCCGGCCGCTTCTTCGAGAGCACCGGGCGGTACGGGCTCTCCGACGTGCGCGAGGTCGACGCGGCGAGCGGCGAGGTGCTGCGCAGGCGGGCGCTCGACGCCCGCGAGTTCGGCGAGGGCCTGGCCCTGGTCGACGACAGGCTCGTCCAGATCACGTACCGCGAGCAGGTGGCACACGTCTACGACCGAGCCACGTTCGAGCCGGTCGGCCGCTTCACCTACCGCGGGGAGGGTTGGGGACTGTGCTTCGACGGTGCGGTGCTGTGGATGAGCGACGGCTCGGACCGGCTCACGCGCCGCGACCCGACGACCTTCGAGGTGCTCGGCAGCGTCCAGGTGACGCGCGACGGGCGCGGCGTGGAGCGTCTCAACGAACTGGCCTGCGTCGACGAGCACGTCTACGCCAACGTCTGGCTCACGACCGAGATCGTGCGCATCCGCACGGGCGACGGCCAGGTGGACGCCGTGATCGACGCCAGCGCACTGGTGCCGGACGACGCGCGCGTGCGGCACGACCCCGACGCCGTGCTGAACGGCATCGCCTACGATCCCGACGGCGAGCGCTTCTTCCTCACCGGCAAATTGTGGGACGTGATGTACGTGGTGCGCTTCGAATCGGCGGCGCGCTGAGGCGACGCGTAGATTCGTAGTGGGCGACCGAGCGCCACGCATGGTGGCCGCCCGCCGCCCGTCAGCGTCGCTTCAGTCGGACGCGGCTGCGCCGGTCGAACCGGACGCCTTGCTGGTCTTCGCTGGAGGCGTGGCCGCCTTGGCGTCGGTCGGGGTGCCCTTCTCGGCGGCCCCCGCGTCACCCTTGGCGCCGGCGTCCGCCGTCGCGGCGTCGCCCTTCGCCGCACCGTTCGAGCCGTTCGCACCGGCCGCGGCCGCAGTGCTCGCGACCTTCTTGCCGCGCGAGTCCGTGACGTAGAACCCCGAGCCCTTGAAGGCGATGCCCACGGGCTGGACGAGGCGCTTGACGGGATCGCCAGTGGCGGGATCGGTCGCCAGCGCGGCGTCGACCATGCGCTGCTCGACCTCGAAGGTCGCACCCGTGGTCAGGTTCCGGTAGACGTAGATCGGCATGCATCCTCCAGCGGTGATGGGTTCTAGGGTCGGCGGTTGGCTACCGAGGGGCGTCCTGGACGAATCCGGCACGGCCACCGATGGCAGGCACGCCCGCCGTTTGCCAATGTAGCACCCTTGCTAGACTCCGTCCATGTCAGACGCTGCACACGACCACGGCGCACCGTCGGAACTGGCGGTGCTGGGTGCCGGCGCCTGGGGCACGGTCATCGCCCAACGCCTCGCCGACAACGGCCACGCCGTGCGCCTGTGGACCCGCAGCGCCACCCGCGCCGAGACGCTCCTGCGTACCCGCCGCTCCGAAGCGCTCGGCGACAGCGCCCTCCACCGCGGCGTGACGCCCACCTCCGATCTCGTGCGCTCCCTGGACGCTGCGGACGTGGCGTTCGTCGCAGTGCCGTGTCGGGCGTACGCGTCGCTGGTCGACGACCTCGCGCGCGCACCCGGCGTGGCGGCGCTGGTGTCGTGCGCCAAGGGGTTCCTCGACGCCGACCTGCGTCGCCCCAGCGTGGCCTTGGCGGACGCCTCGCCGCAGGTCGCGGTCCTCTCCGGACCGAACCTGGCCGGCGAGATCGCGCTCGGTCTGCCCGCCGCCGCCACGGTCGCCTGCGTCCACGACGACCTCGCCCGACGCGTCCAGCGTTGGCTCTCCCAGCCGAGCTTCCGGGTCTACCGGTCGCGCGACGTGATCGGCGTCGAGGCCAGTGGGGCGCTGAAGAACGTGATCGCCCTGGCAGCGGGCATGTCCGACGAGCTCGCCTTGGGCGAAAACACCCACGCGGCGTTGCTCACCCGCGGCCTGGCGGAGCTCGCACGCCTCGGCCGGGCGCTCGGAGGCGACCCCCAAACGTTCTACGGCCTCGCCGGTGTCGGCGACCTGATCGCCACGTGTGCCAGCCCGCGCTCGCGCAACCATCAAGTGGGCGCGCGGGTGGCGCGCGGCGAGAAGATCGCAGACATCGAAGCCTGCGGCATCACCGCCGAGGGGGTGCCGACCGTGCGGCACGTGGTCCGCTTCGCCGCCGCGCACGGTCTCGACCTGCCCATCTGCCGTGAGGTCGAGGCCGTGATCGACCGCGGCAAACCGCCGCGCGCGGCGATCCACGACCTGATGACGCGCGCGCCCAAGGGCGAGTGACGCCGCGGCGGCCAACACGCGTGTCCTCGCGCAGCCGTAGCGCGCCTATCCCGGTGTAGCCTTGTTCTCGGACCCATGGACCACGCCATCGTCGCCCGTTCCCTCACCAAGCGCTACGGCCGCGTCGCTGCCGTCGATGACGTGTCGTTCGAGATCGCACCCGGCGAGATCGTCGGCTTCCTCGGCCCGAACGGCGCCGGCAAGACGACCACGCTGCGGATGCTGGCGGGCCTGATCCGGCCGACCAGCGGAGCGGGGACCGTGCTCGGCCGCGGCGTCCCCGGGCCCACCTTGCGCGACGTGGGCACGATGATCGAGGAGCCGAGCTTCTACCCCTACATGACCGGCCGCGACAACCTGCGCCACGCCGCGCTGCTGCACGGCGGCGTCGCCCCGCAGCGAATCGACGAGGTGTTGGCGTTCGTCAAGATGGAGGCTGCGTCGGCGAAGCGGGTGCGCGCGTACTCGCAGGGCATGCGCCAGCGCCTGGCGCTGGCGCGCTCGCTGCTGTGGCGACCGCGCGTGCTGCTGCTCGACGAGCCGTCCAACGGCCTCGACCCGGTCGGCATCGCCGAGATCCGCGAGAACCTCCGGGCCGTGGCGCGCGAGGGCGTCACGGTGCTGGTGTCGAGCCACATCCTGGCCGAGATCGAGAAGCTCGTCGACCGGATCTTGGCGATCGAGAAGGGGCGCCTGGTGTTCGACGGCCCGCTCTCGCGGTTGCTGGCGCGAGCCGAGTCGCTGACGCTGCGCTATGTGCTGCGCGCCACCGATCCGGCGGCCCTCGAGTCCGCCGCGCGCGCCTTGGGCCTCGAGACCGAGCGCTCCGCCGACGTCGTCACCGTCGAGGTGGCCGCGGAGCGCGCCGACGACCTGGTCAGCGACCTGGTGGCCGCAGGCGTGCGCGTCACCGAGGCGCAGCGCGACCAAGACGATCTCGAGGACGCCTACTTGCGCCTCGTCCAGGTCGACGCGAGGCCGGCATGAGCGGCTTCGCGCAGGTGGTGCGCGCCGAGCTGTTCAAGGTGGTGCGCAAGCGACGCACGTACGTCATCGCCGGCCTGTGGTGGGGCCTCCTGCCGGCGCTGGGGCTCATCATCGGCCGCTTGGTCTACGTCAACCTCGGCGCCTCGTTCGCCAACGAGGCCGGCGGGATCGACGTCGCTGTGCAGCAGATCGCCTCGCCGTTCGGCCTGGCTCGCATCGCGCTCGTCGGTCCCGCCTACCTGGCCCCGACCTTCTACATCATCGTCATCACGCTCTTCGCGGCGCTCCTGATCGGCGAGGAGCGCGGCCACGCGATGTGGAAGACCGTCCTGGTGGCGCAACCGCAGCGCTTCGCCGTCATGGCCGGCAAGGTCGCCGTGGCGATGCTCGCTCTGGGCGGCCTGCTGCTGGGGGCGGCGCTGAGCGCAGCGCTCCTCGGTGCGATCGGCATGACCTTCCTCCCGACCGACTGGTCAGGCGAATGGGGCACGCTCGCCGGCTTGTTCGCCCTGCAATGGGCGTTCTCCCTCACCGGCGTGCTGTTCGCGTTCCTGATGGTCTTCCTGTTCAAGAACATGGTGCTCGGCATCGTGACGGTGTACTTCCTGCCCGGGCTGCTCGAGGGGCTCTACTCGATCTACGCGGCCACGGTCGGGTTCCAGCCGGTCAACCGCCTGAACGTGTTCTTCCAGACCATCGCGCTGCAACAGCGCCTCGAAGACATCCCGCGCTACTTCTACACGGCCAACGCCTACGCTCCGGCGCGGGCGCCCGTCTCCGACCTCCTCGCCGGCCTGGCGTCCGGCGGCGCCGACATCCCCCCCGACGCCATCGGGCAGCTCCTCGGGACCTCCATCACGCTGCCGCACGCGGCCCTCGTGATGGGCGGGTACGCCGTGGCGTTCGGTGTGGTGCTGTTCTGGCGCTTCGCTCGACACGACGTCGAGTAAGCCGCCCGGGCGCCGAGCACGGCGTAGACTCGACCCCCATGGAGCACCCCATCGCCACCCACCTGCGCGAGCGCATCCTGGTGCTCGACGGCGCGATGGGCACCATGATCCAGCGTCACGCGCTCGGCGAGGCAGCCTTCCGGGGCGAGCGTTTCGCGGAGCACCCACGCGACCTGATGGGCGCCAACGACGTGCTCGCGTTGACGCGCCCGGACCTGATCCGGCGGATCCACGCCGCCTACTTCACAGCCGGCGCCGACATCGTCGAGACGAACACCTTCAACGCCACCCGCCTCGGCCTCGCCGAGTACGCGCTCGACGACGCCGTGGCCGACATCAACCGCGCCGCCGCCCGGTTGGCACGTGAGGCCGCCGATGCCGCCGCGACGCCGGAGCGCCCGCGCTGGGTCGCCGGGGCCATCGGGCCCACGAACCGCACGGCCAGCCTTTCCCCCGACGTCGAGCGCCCCGGCTTCCGCAACGTCTCGTTCGACGAGCTCAAGGAGGGCTACCGCGAGCAGGTCGATGCGCTGCTCGGCGGCGGCGTCGACCTGCTGCTGATCGAGACGGTCTTCGACACCCTGAACGCCAAGGCCGCGCTGGTGGCGATCGAGGAGGCCTTCGAGGCGGGCGCCGGCCGGGTGCCCGTGATGCTCTCGGGCACGATCACCGACGCCTCGGGCCGCACGCTCTCGGGCCAGACGCTCGAGGCGTTCTGGACCTCGGTCGAGCATGCCGACCTGCTGGCGATCGGGCTGAACTGCGCGCTCGGACCCAAGGAGCTGCGCCCCTACGTCGCGGAGCTCGCGCGGCTCGCGCACGTCCCCACGCTGGTCTACCCCAACGCCGGCCTCCCCAACGCCTTCGGTGGCTACGACGAGACGCCCGACTCGATGCTGCGCGTGATGCGCGAGTTCCTCGAGGAGGGGTGGGTGAACCTCGTCGGCGGGTGCTGCGGCACCACGCCCGAACACATCCGCGCGTTCGCCGAGGCCGCCCGTGGCCTGGCGCCGCGGGCGCCCGGCGCGCGCGACAGCAGGCCGCGCTTCGCCGGCCTCGAGCCGCTCGTGATCCGCGAGGACACCAACTTCGTCAACGTCGGCGAGCGCACCAACGTCACCGGCTCGCGCCGCTTCGCGCGCCTCGTGAAGGGCGACGACTTCGACGCAGCGGTCGAGATCGCGCGCGAGCAGGTCCAGGGCGGCGCGCAGTTGATCGACGTCAACTTCGACGAGGGCCTGCTCGACGCCGAGGCCTGCATGGCGCGCTTCCTCGACCTGATCGCCGCCGAGCCCGACGTGGCGCGGGTGCCCGTGATGCTCGACTCCTCCGACGTGCGCGTGCTGGAGACGGGGCTCAAGCACGTCCAGGGCAAGGGCGTGGTCAACTCGCTCTCGCTCAAGGAGGGCGAGGCCGAGTTCCTGCGGCTCGCGCGACTGGTCCGGCGCTACGGCGCCGCGGTCGTGGTGATGTGCTTCGACGAGCGCGGCCAGGCCGACTCGCTCGAGCGCCGCACCGCGATCGCGGAGCGGGCATTCCGCTTGCTCGTCGACGAGGCGGGCTTCTCGCCCCACGACGTGATCATCGACCCGAACGTGCTCACGGTCGGCACCGGCATCGCCGAGCACGACCGCTACGCGCTCGACTTCATCGAGGCCACGCGCTGGATCAAGGCCAACCTGCCCGGAGCGCTGGTGTCCGGCGGGATCTCCAACGTCTCGTTCGCGTTCCGCTCCCATCCCCGCGTGCGCGAGGCGATGCACGCGGCCTTCCTGTACCACGCGATCCGGGCCGGGCTCGACATGGGCATCGTCAACCCGAGCCAACTCGAGGTGTACGAGAGCGTCCCGGCGGACCTGCTCGAGCACGTCGAGGACGTGCTGCTGGCACGGCGCCCAGACGCCACGGAGCGCTTGGTCGCCTTCGCCGCGACCGTCGAGGGCGGCGTCCGCAGCGAGGCCGCCGATGCACAGTGGCGCGACGCGCCGGTCGAGGAACGCCTGCGCCACGCGCTGGTGCACGGTGTCGCCGACCACGTCGAAGCGGACGCCGAGGAGGCGTACCAGCGTCTCGGCAGTGGTCTCGCCGTCATCGAGGGGCCGCTGATGGACGGCATGAACGTGGTCGGCGACCTGTTCGGCGCCGGCAAGATGTTCCTGCCGCAGGTGGTGAAGAGCGCGCGCGTGATGAAGCGCGCCGTCGCGTACCTGACCCCGTACCTCGAGGCGGCGTCGGCCGGCGCGGCGCGCAGCGCCGGAACGGTGGTGCTGGCGACGGTCAAGGGCGACGTGCACGACATCGGCAAGAACATCGTCGGCGTGGTCCTGGGCTGCAACGGCTACCGCGTGATCGACCTCGGGGTCATGGTCCCGGCCGAGCGCATCCTCGCCACGGCCGACGAGGAGAGCGCGGACGTGATCGGCTTGTCGGGCCTGATCACGCCCAGCCTGGAGGAGATGGTGCGCTTCGCCGACGAGATGCAGCGCCGCGGCCTCGCGACCCCGCTCCTGATCGGCGGCGCCACCACGTCGCGCGCCCACACCGCCGTGAAGATCGCGCCGGCCTATGGAGCGCTCGCGATGCACGTCCTCGACGCCTCGCGCGCCGTGCACGCGGTCGCGCGGGCGATCGCCCCCGAGCAGCGCGACGCGCTCCGCGCCGAGGTCGACGAGCAGTACGCGCGTCTGCGCGAACAACACGCCGCGCGCCAGGACGCGGCCCAGCTCCTCGGCTACGCGGAGGCGCGCCGGCGCGCCCCCGCCTGGCGAGACGATGCGGGCGCCTGGGACCACGTGCACCGGCCGCGGCGCCTCGGCGTCCGGCGAGCGGTGCCGTTCGCGCTCGAGGAGCTCGTGGAGCGCATCGACTGGGGGCCGTTCTTCCAGGCCTGGGAGCTCGCCGGGCGCTATCCGGCCATCCTCGACGATCCGCTCGTCGGGCGCCAAGCGCGCGCCCTCCTCGCCGATGCCCGTGAGATGCTCGGGCGCATCGTCGACGAGCGCTGGCTCGAAGCGCGCGCCGTCTGGGGCCTGTTCCCAGCCGCCTCGGATGGGGACGACGTCGTCGTGTACGCGGGCGAGGAGCGCCTCGACGAGCGCTTGCGGCTGCCGATGCTGCGCCAGCAGGGGTCGAAGCGGCCCGATCAACCGAACCTGTCGCTGGCCGACTACGTGGCCCCGAGCGACCTCGGCGTGGCCGACTGGGTGGGGGCGTTCGCCGTGTCGATCCACGGCGCCGAGGAGCGCGCGGTCGCGTTCGAACGCGAGCACGACGACTACCAGGCGATCCTCCTGAAGGTGCTGGCCGATCGCCTGGCCGAGGCGCTGGCGGAGCGCCTGCACGAGCGGATCCGCACCCGCGAGTGGGGCTACGCCGCGGACGAACGGCTCGACCTGGAGGGCCTGCTGCGCGAGCGCTATCGCGGCATCCGTCCCGCGCCCGGCTACCCGGCCTGCCCGGACCACACCCTCAAGCCGCGGTTGTTCGACCTGCTCGGCGCGCCTGACGCGACCGGCATCGCCCTGACCGAGTCGCTCGCGATGACGCCGGCGTCGGCCGTCTCGGGGCTCTACTTCGCCCACCCGGAGGCGCGCTACTTCGGCGTCGGCAAGGTGCTGCGTGACCAGGTGGTCGATTTCGCCGGACGGGCCGGCATGACCGTCGAGGAGGCCGAGCGCTGGCTAGCGCCGTCGCTCGGGTACGACCCGGACCGCGCAGCTCGCAGCGCAGCCGATGAGGCCGCCTGAGCCGGCTCGGCCTGCTCTCAGCGCGCGAGCGCCTCGCTCAACCAGTCACGGATCGACACGCGGATCGGCATGAAGTAGACGCTCGCCGCTTCGCTGCGGGCATGCTCCATGAAGGCGACCGCGAAGCGTCGATGCCACTCGAGCGTCGGTTCGAAGCCGCTCGGGAACACGGCCCGGTTGCGGCTCACCCAGTAGCGCAGCGAGCGCTCGCTGGTCACGCTGGTGCTGCCCCAGAACACCGGGACGTCCGGCAGGAGGTCGCGCCACGCGGCCATCAGGCGCACGTCGAAGAAGGGCTGGGTGAAGAAGCCGTCGGCACCCGCGTCGAGCTTGCGCAGGGCGTAGTCGCGTTCCGCGGCGATGCTCTGCCGGTACGGGTCGAGCGCGGCGTAGATGCGCCACGCAGGGCGCTGGGCGCGTAGCTTCGCGATCACCTGCAGGCTGCTCGCGCCGCTGAGGTCGTGGCGCATGTCGTCGGGGGGGTCGCCTTGCACGACCACCACCTCGTCGATCCCCGCCGCGTCGAGCCGCTCGGCCGGCGCCCAGGGTCGATCGAGCGGCACGTCCATCGCCCGCACGTGCGGGATGGCGGCCAGCGGCCTCCCCGTCGAGGCGCTGTCGCGCCGCACGTCGCACGCCGCGTCCCAGCTCCGCAGGTCGAAACGCAGCAGGTCCGGCAGGTTCACGGCGCCGACGGCCGCACCGAGGGCGAGGGTGTCGTCGAGCTGCCGCCGCAGGACGGCCCGGTCACGCGGGACGAGCTCGATGGAGACGCGCATGAGCGGCATCATAGCCGCCCATGGTCGGGGTTCGCGCGGCACACGAGGGGCATGGGGACGCTCGCCGAGCGACCAGCGCTGCTCACGAGCGCGGCGGGGCACCGTCCTCGCCCGGTGGCACGCCATCGGGTGCAGCGTCTCCGGCCGCTTCATCGTCGCGACCCGCATCACCGTCGTGTCCAGCCTCGCCGCGGCCCGGCCCGTCGTCCGGGCGGACCTCGGCGCTGAGCGCGGTCCAGCGCAGCGCCGCGCCGATCGCGAGGACGAACACGGCCGTGAGCACCGGGCTGCCGCGGAAGAGGCCGAGCGAGAAGGCGCCGTCCACGAGGCCCAAGGCCACACCGACGCCGCCGATGACGAGCATCACGCCGGCGATGGCCAGGTAGGCCTGGCGGGAGCGCTCCGTCATGCCGCTGACGCCGTCGGTGCGCCGTCGTCGAGGTACTTGGCGCGGAGGTAACCGAGGTACGGCTCGACGCGGAGCGGCGCTCCCGTGACCCGCTGCGCCAACTCGAGCGGCGGGTAGCGCCTGCCATGGGCGTGCACGTGTTCACGGAGCCATGCCCGCAACGGCGCGAAGTCGCCCGCGGCGATCTGGTCGTCGAGGTCGCCGAGCGCCGAGCGGGCCGCGTCGAAGATCGCCACCGAGAGGACGTTGCCGATGGTGTATCCCTGGAAGTGACCGGGGATCGCGCCACCGAACCAGTGGAGGTCCTGGAGGACGCCGTCGGCGGCGCCGTTCGGTACGACGCCGAGGTCGCTCCGGTAGCGCTCCGCCCACGCCTCGGGGAGATCCGCGACGCTCAGGTTGCCGGCGAGCAGCTCGAGCTCGAGGTCGAAGCGCACGATCACGTGCAGGTTGTACGTCAACTCGTCCGCGTCGGTCCGGATGAGCGAGCGACGCACCCGGTTCACGGCCCGATACGCGGCCTCGACATCCAGGTGCGCCAACTCCGGGAACGCCGCCTGCACGCGCGGCAGCGCGTAGTGCCAGAACGCGCGCGAACGAGCGACCAGGTTCTCGAACAGCCGCGACTGGCTCTCGTGCACGCCGGCCGACACGCCACTGGCGAGCGCCGTGCCGTCGAGCGCGTCGGACAGCCCCTGTTCGTACAGCGCATGGCCAGCCTCGTGGATGGTGCTGAAGAGCGCCTCCTGGAGGTCGGTCGGGGCGACGCGCGAGGTGATGCGCACGTCGCCGTGGCCGATGCGGATCGCGAACGGGTGCGGCGCGAGGTCTTGCCGGCCACGCCCCACGTCGTAGCCGAGATCGACCGCGAAGCGCAGAGCGAGCGCGAGTTGGGCCTCGCCGCTCCGGTGGACGGGGAGCACCGCTTGCGGCTCGCCGCGCTCGGCGACGGCGTCGACCATCGGCAGCAGCGCGTCGCGCAGCTCCTTGAAGAGCGGCTCGAGGCGGGCGACGCTCATGCCCTCGTCGGCGGCGTCGATGAACGGATCGGCCGGATGCGCGGCCGCCGGATGGCACGCTGCGAGGCGCTGGGTCAGCTCGAGCGAGCGCTCGAGCAGCGTCGCCACCACGCCGAAGTCGTTGCGCTCGCGGGCGACGCGCCAGGCATCGAAGCAGGTCGAGCCGTGGGCGGCGACCTCGGCGACGAGCGCGGAGGGGTAGCGCGCAGCGAGCTCGACGTCGCGAGCCAACACGGTCACCTCGTCACGGACCAGCGGCTCGAGCGCGTCGCCGGCCGTTCGCAAGCGCTCGAGCAGGCGCCGGAGACCGGGGTCGACCATGCGCTCGTGCATCAGGCGGCCGATGACGGCTCCGTGGGCGCCCCGGGCGGGACCGCCGCCGGGCGGCATGTAGGTCATCTGGTCCCATGCCATGAGATCCTTGGCAGCGTTCAACGCGGAGAGTTCGAGCATGCGCTCGCGCAGCGCAGCGACGTCCCTATCGATCGACATGCGGGCATGATACGCGGGCACGCGCGCACGCGCCGGCAGCGAGCTACCCCTGCATGACGTAGCCGAACACCATCATGAAGTGGCTCGCGCTGCCGGCGAGCACGAACAGGTGCCACAGCGCGTGGAAACCGAACGTGCGCGGCCACGGGTCTGGACGCTTGGTGGCGTAGACGAGCGCGCCGACGGTGTAGAAGAGCCCGCCGGCGAGCATCCACAGCATCGCGCCCAGCGGCAGTGCCTGGAGCAACGGCGCCACGGCGATGACGGCCATCCAACCGAGGGCGATGTAGAGCCCGACCGAGAGCCAGCGCGGCGCACCGATCCAGAACAGCTTGAACAGCACCCCCAGCACCGCCAGACCCCATACCGTGCCGAACAGCACCCAGCTCCAGACGGGGTCGACGACGCGCAACGACACGAGCGTGATCGGCGTGTACGTGCCGGCGATCAGCACGAAGATCGCGGCGTGGTCGAACACGCGCAGCCGCCGCACCACGTGCGGCTCTGCGCGCACGCCGTGCAACAGCGTGCTGGCCGTGTAGAGCAGGATCAGGCTGATGCCGAAGACGAGCGCCGAGGCCAACCGCCACGGGTCCCCGAGCGCGACGATGACCAGGGCCACGGTGCCCACGGCTGCCAGGACGACGCCGCACAGGTGCGTGAGCGCGTTGGCAGGCTCGCGGAACACGCGCGACAAGCCGCGCGAGGAGGGGGACGACAGTGCCATACCGCCAGCCTAGTACACGGTGACCGAACCGCTGGTCAACCCGGGACACCCGGCTCGTCGCCCGTCGCCACCGGTGCGTCGGCGTGGCTGACCCAGTCGCTCCACGAGCCGGCGTAGAGCTTCGCCCCCGACACGCCGGCGAGTTCGAGCGCCAGGATGTCGTGCGCAGCCGACACGCCCGAGCCGCAGTACACCACCAGCGTCGGCGCCTGGGCCACGTGCGCGAAGCGCTCGCGCAACGCGTCGTCGTCCTTGAAGCGTCCACCCTCGAGGTTGTCGGCGAAGGGCAGGTTGCGCGCCCCTGGCACGTGGCCGGCGCGTGGGTCGATCGGCTCGACCTCGCCCCGGTAGCGTTCCGGCGCGCGCGCGTCGATCACCACCACGTCGGGGTCCGCCAGGTGCTCGAGGAGCCAGGCGTGGTCGACCACCATGTCGGAGCGCGGCTCGGGCTCGAACGAGCGCACGGTGGGCGTTGCGACGTCGCTGGTCTCAGGTCCGCCGGCCGCGCGCCAGGCGGCCAACCCGCCGTCGAGCACCTGGACCCGATCCACGCCGAGCCACCGGAGCAACCACCACACGCGTCCGGCGACCATGCCGTCGCCGTCGTCGTAGGCGACGACGTGCGTGTCGGCGCCGACGCCGGCGCGACCGAACGTCGTCGCCGCCGCTTCCGGGCTCGGCAGCGGGTGGCGCCCGCCGTGGCGTCCGAGCGGTCCGGAGAGGTCCTCGTCGAGGTGCAGGTACACCGCGCCGGGCAGATGCGACGCGGCGTAGGCGCGCCGACCCGCCTCGGTGTCCGCGAGCGAGAAGCGCGCGTCGATCACACACAGGTCGTCGGCGCCGAGGCGCGCCCGCAGGTCGTCCACACTGATCAGAGGTCGCATGCTGCGAGTCTAGCCGGACCCGGGGGCCCCGTGTGCGCGTCGTAGCATGGCCCAGCGATGGCAGACGAGATCATCCGGTCGGTGGGCAACGCCCTGGTCAAGCGCCTGGTGCGGCTGCGCGAACGGCGTGAGCGTGAGCGTGAGGGCGTGGTGCTGGTGGAGGGGGCGCGCGAGCTCGTGCGCGCGTCGACGGCCGGCTGGCCGCTCGATCTGCTCGTGTCGTGCCCCGAGTCGTTCTCGGCTGAAGCGACGGGCGCCGCCGAGGGCCTCGCGGCCCGGGCTGCCGAACGGCGGCGCTTCGCCCCAGCGGCGTTCGCCAAGGTGAGCATGCGGGAACGGCCGGACGGTCTGCTCGGTGTGGTGCGGCCCCCCCAGCTCGCGCTCGACGACCTGCCGTGGCCGCGGGACGGCCTCTACCTGGTGATCGCCGGGGTAGAGAAACCCGGCAACGTGGGTGCGCTGTTGCGGAGCGCGGATGCGGTCGGTGTCGACGCGGTGTTCGTGACCGGTGGGGGGACCGATCTCGGCAACCCCAACGTGGTGCGCTCGAGCATGGGCAGCCTGTTCACGCAGGCGGTGTTGGCCGTCGACGACGAAGCCCTCCGCGCAGCGTTGCGGCACAGGGGCGTCCGCCTGGTCGCGACGAGCCCGGCAGCGGACCGGAGCTACTGGTCGGCGCGCCTCGAGGGATCGGTGGCCGTGGTGGTGGGACCGGAACACGTCGGGCTGGACGAACCGTGGCTCGCCGCGGCGGACGAGGTCGTGGCGATCCCGATGCGCGGAGCAGCAGACAGCCTGAACGCCGCCACGGCCGGCGCGCTGGTGCTCTTCGAAGCGCTGCGACGCCGCTCCGGCCAGGGCATCGCGGTCACGGACCGCGCCTGACCGTCAGATCTCCTGCTTCTCGCCTGCGATCATGCGGCGCACGAGCGCCCTGAAGTCCTTGCCCTCGAGCGGCTTGACCACGAGCGCGTCCGCCTTCGCGTGGCGCGCCATGTCGCGCGTGTTGTCGTCGCGCAGCCCGGTCAGGATCATGACGGGCACGTCCTTGAGACGACCGACGCGCTTCATCCGATCGCACACCTCGATACCGGAGAGGTGCGGCATAGCCACGTCCAAGATCGCGAGGTCGGGCGTGTTGTCCTTCAACCACTCCAACGCCTCGCGGCCGTCGCTCACCCGGACCACCTCGTGGCCATCGACGCTGACGAGCATCTCGACCACCTTCGTGAAGGACTCCTGATCGTCTGCAACGAGGATCGTTCGTACCGGTGCCACGGGACTCAGCGTACGCCATCCCCCACCGCGAGCGCACTCACCAGGCACTCATAGTAGAATCCCCCGGTCGTACGGCGCGCACGGGACCCGATCCCGGACCCGCCCGGAGGTACACCGTGCTCAGGGAGTTCCAGGCGTTCATCAACCGTGGCAACGTGATCGACCTCGCCGTCGCCGTCGTGATCGGCGCGGCGTTCGGACAGATCACCACCTCCCTCGTCAACCAGGTGATCATGCCGCCCCTCGGCCTGCTCATCGGCGGCGTCGACTTCTCCGAACTCGGCTTCATCCTGCGCGACGCCGCCGCCTACGCGTCGGTCACCGAGGCCGTGGAGGCCGGCGCCCCGGTGATCCAGATCGGTGCCTTCATCAACACGCTGATCAACTTCGTGATCATCGCCTTCGCGATCTTCATGGTGGTGCGCGTCTACAACAGGGCACAGGAACGTTTCGCGAAGCAGGTGGTGGAGGCGCCAGCCGAGGCCGCTGCACCCCCGGCCGACGTCGCGCTGTTGATGGAGATCCGCGACCTGCTGGCGCAGCGTCAGAGCTGACGCGGGCAGCCGTCAGTAGACGATCACGAGCTCGACCAGCGCCGGTCCGGCGCGGTCGACGGGCTCGACCGTCGCGACCCCGATCACGACCGGACCACTGAGCCGTAGCAGCTGGTTGGTGAAGCTCTCGTCCGAGGCTCCGACGTACTCGGGAACCTGCAGCTCGTCGAGGCCGCTGCGGCGCACCATGCGCAGGGCGTCGGCCTTGAGCTGGCTGATCGCGGTCCGCACCTCGTCCTGGCTGGCTGGCAACTCGGGACTCCCGAGGTGCACGTTGCGGCTCACGAGCAGCCGACCGCGCTCGAACACCCGCGTGTTCTCGAGCGCCTCCACCACGACCTCGACCTGCGTCGGGCTGAACTGGTTGCGCGGCGAGATCAACCGCACCAGGTCGGAGCCCTCGGTCTCGCTGATCACCTCGACCAGGCTGTTGAACTGCGCGGCCGTGAGCACCACCTCGCCGCCGCCTTGACGCGCGGTGGCCGCGCTCGCGCGGCGGACGAACTCGGCCAGCTCTTCACGAACCGCGGCCGGGTCGTTGGCGTAGATGGCGCCCGAGTAGATGACCTGGTCGCGCTCGAACGTGATCTCGCCAGACGCCACTCGGCTGAACTCCTGTTGCACGTCCGAGAGCCGCCGCGACTCCTCCTCCAGCCGGTCGGTGAGCCCATCCACCTGGTCCTGCAGCGTCCTCACCAGCTCGTTGCCGGCGACGATCTCGTCTTGGAGGCTGGTGTTGAGCTGCGCCAGGATCTCGTTGCGCTGGGCGAGATCGGCGTTGGTGCGGCCGAGCTGGTCGTTGCGCGCAGCCAGGCCGACGTTCTCCTGCTGCAACGAGATCGCCTCGGCGCTGAGCCGGGCCGCGGCGACCTCGAGCGTCGCGACCTCGTCGGCGACCGCCTCGAGCTCGTCGGCGAGCACGGCCGCGGTCTCTCGCAACGCCTCGGCCTCGGCCTGGGCAGCGTCGCGCGCGGCCTCGGCCGCATCGCGATCGAGGACTGCAGCCTCGCGCGCGGACACCGCCTCTGCCGTCGCCGCCTCTGCGGTCGCCAGGCGCTGGACCGCCGCCTCGACGTTCGCATCGGCCTCCGACAACAAGACCTGCAGCTCCAGCAGGCGCACGTTGGCAGCATCGAGCGCCAGCGCGGCCTCGGCGGCCTCCGCTTCGAGGACCTCGGCCTCGGCGCGGGCGCCGCGAGCGTCCGCGACCGAGGCGTCTCGATCCGCGACCGCAGCGATGCGCTCCCGATCGGCCTCGGCGAGCTCGGCCTCGACCGCCTCGAGGTCGGCGCTGGCCGCCTCGAAGGCGCCTTCGAGCTGCGCCAGCTGAGCCTGCGTCGCGTCGATCTCGGCGACGAGCTCGTCGCGCTCTCGCTCGGCGCGGTCGCGCTCGGCGACGGCGGCGTCACGCTCGGCCAGCGCGATGGCTCGCTCGTCCTGCGCCTGGTCGATGACCGCTCGCGCCTCGGCGAGATCGCTCTCCAGCTCGGTCAAGCCTGCGCGGACCTCACCCAGCTGCGCTTGCAGCACGCGCTCCTGGGCGCGCAAGTTGGCGAGCTCGTCCGCCGTCCGCTGCGCGTTCACGAGGGTCTGGGTGGCGTTGGTGAAGGCCAACGCGAGCACAGCGAGCGTGGTGAGCATGATCAGGATGCCCGCACCGACACCGACGATCTGACCGGTGACCTTGGGGCGCGTCCCGAACACGGTCAGGCGCCGCCGGCCCACCCACGTCCCGAGGCGATCGCCCGCGTAGGCGATGATGCCCGCGAGGATGACGAGCAGGACGACGAGCAGGGCGACCGAGGTCATCGCATCCGCTCCCGACCACTCACAACTGGAAGTCCTGGCCCAGGTACGAGGTGCGGACGCCGGCGTCGGCGGCGAAGTCCTCGGGCGTCCCATCGAAGCGGACCTGCCCGTCGAACATCAGGTACACGCGGTCGGCGATCGCCAGCGTCTCGCGCACGCTGTGATCGGTCAGGAGCACACCCAGCCCGCGCCGCTCGCGCAGGTCGCGCACGAGCTCCTGGATCTCGCGGATCGACTTGGGGTCGACGCCCGTGAAGGGCTCGTCGAGCAGGATGAAGCTCGGATCGATGGTCAGGCTGCGGGCGATCTCCAGACGGCGGCGTTCGCCTCCGGACAACGTGTCGGCGCGATGGTCGGCCAGGTGGGTCAGCCCGAACTCGTCGAGGAGGGCGGCGGCGCGCTCCGCCTGCTCCGCGCGCGACAAGGGCTGGAACTCGAGGATCGCCAGCAGGTTGTCGCGGACGCTCATGCGCCGGAACGCGCTCGGCTCCTGCGCCAGGTAGCCCAGGCCGTGACGAGCGCGGCGGTGCATCGGCCAGCCGGTCACGTCCGTGCCGCCGAGCTCGATACGGCCCGCGTTGGGCCTCACGAAGCCGACCATCATGTAGAAGCTGGTGGTCTTGCCGGCACCGTTCGGTCCGAGCAACGCGACGATCTCGCCCGGATCGAGGCGCAGATCGACACCGTCCACCACGGTGCGGCGACCGTAGCGCTTCACGAGTCCCGTCGCCCGCAGGCTCGCCGCCTCGGCGCTCGGCACCGTCGACGTTCGCTCGTTCACAACAGGGACCGCGGCCGACATACGCCCGACATGGTAGCACCGCGTCCATGAGCGTCGGACGAGCGCAGCGCTCGGCGCACCCGTCCGACGCGTGCGTGGGAGACGCTCAGCCCTCGAGCGCCATCAAGAACGGCTCTTCGATGGCCCGGCAGACCCAGCGCAGGAAGCGCGCAGCCGCCGCACCGTCGATGAGTCGGTGGTCGTAGGTGAGCGCCAGGGGCATGGTCAGGCGCGGCACGAAGACGTTCTGTTCGGCGTCCCAGACCGGCTCCATGCGCGAACGTGAGACGCCCAGGATGGCGACGTCGGGCGGGTTGACGATGGGCGTGAAGCCGTGGCCGCCGATGCCGCCGAGGTTCGACACCGAGAAGTTGCCGCCTTGCATGTCGTCCGGCGAGAGCTTCCGGTCGCGTGCCTTGTCCGCCAGGACGCCGAGCTCGTCGGCGAGCGCCAGGATGCTCTTGCGGTCGGCGTGCTTGATGACGGGCACCAGCAGGCCGTGGTCGGTGTCGACCGCGACGCCGACGTTGACGTAGCGCTTGTAGACGATCTCCTGGGCGTCGACGTCGAGGCTGGCGTTGAAGTCGGGGTACTTGCGCAACGCCGCCGCCACGACCTTGATGAGCATCGCGGTCGGCGTGAGCTTCGCGCCGATGGCCTCCGCAGCCTTCTTGTAGCGCTGCCGCAGCGCCTCGAACTCCGTCGCGTCGGCGCTGTCGAAGTGCGTGACCATCGGTACGGTGGTCCAGGCGTTGGTCATGGAGCGTACGGTGGCCTTGCGGATGCCCGACATGGCCGCGCGTTCGGTCTCGCCCCACTTCGAGAAGTCCGGGAGCGGCGCAGCCGTCGGCGCAGGCGCCGCGGCAGCGGCAGCGGCCGGGCGAGCCGGCTCGTCGCCCGCCGCGAAGCGCTCGACGTCCTCGGCCGAGATCCGGCCGAGCACGCCGGTGCCCGTGATCGCGCGCAGGTCGACGCCGCGCTCGCGCGCGAGGCGCCGGACGCTGGGCGCCGCCGGGATCGGTCGAGCGTCGTCCGCGTCGGAGCTCTTCGAGCTCTTCGACGGGGCGGGCGCGGGCGCGTCGGGCGCACGCTCCCGAGCGGGCGCAGCGGCCTCGTCGGCGCTCGTGTCGTCAGCGGCGTCTTCGTCGTCGGCCGCTTGCGCGGACGCACGTGCGTCGTCGCTCGCAGCGTCCTCGTCGCCCGCGTCGTCGGCGCCTTCGTCGGCGCCTTGGTCGGCACCCGCGTCGGCGCCCGCGTCGGCGCCTTCGTCGACGCTGAGCACGACCTGGCCGACCTTGGCCTCGGCGCCCACGCTCACGTGGACCTTGCTGACGACGCCTGCGACCGTCGACGGGACCTCGACGACCGCCTTGTCCGTCTCGAGTTCGAGGACGCCCTGGTCGACCTCGATGCGGTCGCCCTCGGCCACCAGGACGGCGACCACGGTTCCGACGTCGATGCCCTCACCGACGTCCGGGAGTTTGAAATCAGTTGCCACGTTGTAGTCGCCTCCTCATCACGCCGTGAACGGGTCGCGCTTGTCTGGATCGATGCCGAGGTCGGCGATCGCCTTCGCGACCACCTCCTGGTCGAGCTGGCCGTCGTCGGCGAGCGCCTTGAGCGTCGCGACGACCACGTGCGCCGCGCTCACCTCGAAGTGGTCGCGGAGTTCCTCGCGCGCCTCGCTGCGGCCGAAGCCGTCGGTGCCGAGGCTGACGAGCCGGCGCCCGGGCAGATGGCGCGCGAGCGGGTCCGACATGACCTTCATGTAGTCGCTCGCGGCCACGATCGGTCCCTTGGTGGCGCCGAGTTGCTCGAGGACATAGGCCTCGCGCGGCGTCTCGGTGGGGTGCAGCCGGTTCCAGCGCTCCACGGCCAGCGCGTCGCGCTGCAGCGCCTTGTAGCTCGTCGCGCTCCACACGCTGGTGGCAACCTTGTAGTCGTCCTCGAGGATGCGCGCCGCCGCCAGCACCTCGTTCATGATCGAGCCCGAACCGAGCAGTTGCGCGTGCAGCTTGCTGCGCTTCTTGGCCGACGGTTGGAACGGGTAGAGGCCCTTGAGCACCCCGGCCTCGAGCGCCTCGCGCTCGAGGTGCGCGGGCGCGGCCGGCATGGGGTAGTTCTCGTTGCCCACGGTCACGTAGTAGAAGCAGTCCTCTTGCTCCTGGTACATGCGGCGCAGGCCGTCGCGGATGACGATGGCGAGCTCGAACGCGAACGCCGGGTCGTAGGCGTAGAGGTTCGGGATCGGCAGCGCGAGCACGTGCGAGTGGCCGTCGAGGTGCTGCAGGCCCTCGCCCGCCAGGGTAGTACCGCCGGCGGTGGCCCCCATCATGAAGCCCTTGGTGCGCATGTCGGCGGCGAGCCAGGCGAGGTCGCCGATGCGCTGGAAGCCGAACATGGAGTAGTAGATGAAGAACGGCACGGTCGGCACGCCGTGCGTGGCGTACGCCGTGCCGGCAGCGATGAACGAGCTCATCGAGCCGGCCTCGGTGATCCCCTCCTCGAGGATCTGGCCGTCGCGGGTCTCCTTGTAGTAGAGCAGGTTCTCCTTGTCGACGGGCTCGTACAACTGCCCCATCGGCGAGTAGATGCCGATCTGCCGGAAGAGCGCCTCCATGCCGAAGGTGCGGGCCTCGTCGGGGATGATCGGGACGACGAGCTTGCTCCAGTTGGGGTCGCGCAGCAGCTTGCGGATGATCGACACGAACACCATCGTCGTGGATACGGCGCGCTCGTCGGTGCCGGCGAAGAACTCCTCGAACGACTCCGCGTCGGGCGGTGCGACCTTCTCGACCTCGACGCGCCGCTCGGGCAGGAAGCCACCGCGTTCCTCGCGACGCTCACGCAGGTAGCGCTGCTCGGGCGAGTCGTCGGGAGGCCGGAAGAACGGGTACTCGGCCAGGTCGTCGTCGCTGATCGGCACCTCGAAGCGGTCGCGGAACGCGCGCATGGCGTCGAGGTCGAGCTTCTTCTGTTGGTGCGCGACGTTCTTCGCCTCGCCGGACTCACCCAGGCCGTAGCCCTTGACGGTGCGGGCGAGGATGACGGTCGGCGATCCGGTGTGCTGCAGCGCGCGGTGGTACGCGGCGTAGACCTTGGCCGGGTCGTGCCCACCGCGGTTGAGCTGGCCGATGTCGGCGTCGCTCCAGCCCTCGATGAGCTTCTTCAGCGCGGGCGTGTTGAAGAACTTCTCGCGCAGCTCGGGCGCGCCGAAGGCGGCGTAGCGCTGCGATTCACCGTCGACCAGGCGGTTGAAGCGCTTGACGAGTTCGCCGTCTTCGTCCTTCGCGAGCAGCTCGTCCCACTTCGTGCCCCAGGCGACCTTGATCACGTTCCAGCCGGCGCCGCGGAAGATGCCCTCGAGCTCCTGCATGATCTGCCCGTTCCCGAAGACGGGACCGTCGAGACGCTGCAGGTTGCAGTTGATGACCCAGATCAGGTTGTCGAGCTTCTCGCGCGCCGCGAACTTGATGGCGCCGAGCGTCTCTGGCTCGTCGGTCTCGCCGTCGCCGAGGTAGGCGTAGACCTTGCCGCTCCCCTCGGGCTTGAGGCCGCGCGCCTCGAGGTAGCGGTTGAAGCGCGCCTGGTAGATCGACACGATCGGCGCCAGGCCCATCGACACCGTGGGGAACTCCCAGTAGTCGGGCATGAGCCAGGGGTGCGGGTACGACGACAGGCCGGGTTCGTCCTGGAGTTCGCGCCGGAAGTTGCGCAGGCGCTCGGGTTCGAAGCGCCCCTCGAGGAAGGAACGCGCGTAGATGCCCGGGCTGGCGTGCCCTTGGAAGAAGACCTGGTCGGCGTCGGCGCCCGCGTCGCGGCCGCGGAACACGTGGTTGAACGCGACCTCGTAGAGCGTCGCAGCGGACGCGTAGGTGCTGAGATGGCCGCCGATGCCGTCGGAGGCCTTGTTCGCGCGCACCACCATGGACACGGCGTTCCACCGGATGAGCGTCTTGATGCGCCGCTCGAGCGCGCGATCGCCCGGGTACTCGGGCTGCTCCTCGGGGCCGATCGTGTTCACGTAGGGGGTGGTCGAACTGAACGGCACCTCGACGCCGTGTCGCTGCGCGTGCTGCTCGAGCCGCTCCAAGATCTCGGTGACGCGCTCCGCTCCGCCGCTGGTGAGCACGTACTCGAGCGACTCGAGCCACTCGCGCATCTCGACACGCTCGAGCTTCGATAGCTGCTCGTCGCTCAACGCCGCTCGTTCCGTCGCCGTGGCCTTCACACGGTCCTCCGCCACTGTGGTGTCCTCTCTCGCCGGGCGGCGGCGCGCATGCTGCGCTGCCGCGGCCAGCACGGTTGCCAGTCACGTCGTCGTACGCGCGCCGTCGGCGTCGCCTCCAGGCGTGCCGACACTGCGATCGCGTAGCGCACCATGCTACCCCGTGCGCTCCAGCCGACGCGGCGGGGGCCACGACACGTCGTTCCCCGCGCGGCATCGGGGGCGACCACGCCGCGGACATCGCACGTAAGCGCTTTCAGCACGTTGTGCGATTCGGTGGAGTCGTCTTCCATGCGTTCTATACGGTGTTTCTCGTGGAGTGATTGACGCGACCCCCTCGTGTCGCGTACGCTAGCGCCACGATATCTCGTAAACGTTTACGCACGTGGGGGGAGGCCATGCCGACACCATCGCGACGACGCCAGACTCGACCGGACGCTCCGGAAGCGCCCGACGCATCGGACGCGCCGGCCGTTTCGACGCCTCGGCGCCGTGCCACCATCCACGACGTCGCCGAGCACGCTGGCGTCTCGATCGGCACCGTCAGCCGCGCACTCAACGACCGCGCCGGGGTCCATCCCGACACGCGCCTACGCGTGCTCGCGAGCGCCGCTGCGCTCACTTACGACCCCGACAAGGCCGCGCGTGAACTCTCCAACCGGCGCGCCGTCGACATCGCACTCAGCGTGGCGCACGGCTATCGCCGCCTCACGCCGTTCTTCGGGCTGTTCCTGCAGCACCTCTCCGAGCAGCTCGCCGTCGAAGGTCTCCAGGTGCGCGAGGTCGCCAGCGGCGACGACGGCCTACCCGTGCGCGACGCCGACGCGTTCGTGCTGCTCGACGCACACCCCGACGACCCCCGCATCGGGCACCTCGCCCGCTCGGGGCGGGCGTTCGTGCTCGTGGGGCACGCGCACGACGTGCGCTGCGTCGCCGCGGACGACGTGGCCGGCGGCCGCATCGCGGCCGAGCACCTGCTGCGCCTCGGGCACGTCGACAGCGTTCACCTCACGGCCGATCTGCACGCCCAGGCCTTCGCCGACCGCGCACACGGCTTCGCCGCCGCCTTCGAGGCGGCCGGCGCCGACCAGCCGACGACCATCGTCGCCGACGACGCCTCCACCCTCGGCGGTTACCGCGCGATGCGCGCCCACCTCGAGGGCGGGACGCGACCAGGCGCGGTGTTCGCCGCCACCGACGAGCTCGCCATCGGCTGCGTCACGGCTGCGGCCGACCTCGGCCTGCGCGTCCCGAGCGACCTCTCCGTCGTCGGCTTCGACGACCTGCCGGAGCTCGGCGCGCGCCTGACGACCGTGCGCCAAGACATCGCGCTGCTCGCGCGCGAGACCGTCACCCTGCTGCACGAGGCGCTGGCGGGCGCCGCTGTCCGCGCCGTGCGGCTGCCCGTGACCCTGGTCAGCCGCGGCACCACCGCCGAGAGGAGGAACCGTTAGCACGACGCCACCATCGTGACGACCGTACGCACCACGCCACGCCTCACCACGCCACACCACGGCACTCCACACCACGGCACGAAGGAGATCACATGCGACGCATCCTCATCGGCACGCTCGTCCTCGCCCTGTTCGGCGGCGCCCTCGCGCAGCAGATCCGCATCATGGGCTACGGCGGCCAGGACCCGGCCATCCTGGTCCGTCTGCTCGACGACGTGATCGGCGCCGAGCTCGCGGCCGAGGGCATCACCCTCAGCTACGAGCCGCTCGAGGGCGACTTCAACGCCGCGCTCTTCAACGCCCTCTCGGCCGGCACCGCCGCCGACATCTTCTACATCCCCGTCGAGACCGCACCCGGCATCATCGCCACGGGCAAGGTCCTCGCGCTCGACGGCCTGATCGACACCGACGCCTTCATCGACACGCTCGTCGAGGCCTACACCGTCGACGGCAGCGTCTACGGCATCGCCAAGGACTTCAACACGCTGGCGATCTTCTACAACCTCGACCTGTTCGAAGAGGCCGGCGTCGAGGTCCCCAACGAGACCGACACGTGGGAGACCTTCGCCGACAAGCTGCGCGGCGTCGCCGCCCTGGACGACGACGTCTACGGCGCCTGCTTCCCCGCCGGCTTCGACCGCTTCGGCGCGTTCGCGTTCGCGACCGGTTGGCAGACCTTCGACGACGGCGGCGCGACCAACCTGCTCGACCCGGCGTTCGTCGAAGCGGTCACCTGGTACACCGACTTGGTGCGCGAGGGCGTCGCGATCCAACCCTCCGACATCGGACAGGGCTGGACCGGCGGTTGCTTCGCGACCGACAACGTAGCCGTGGCCATCGAGGGCGCCTGGATGCTCGGCTTCCTGCGCAACGAGGCCCCCAACCTGCAGTACGGCAGCACCTTCATGCCCATCGGGCCGTCGGGCGAGCGCGGCAACTTCCTCTACACCGTCGCCTACGGCATCAACACCGACTCGCCCAACCGCGATGCCGCCGTCCGCGTGCTCGAGGCCCTCACCAGCCCGGCCGCTCAGCAGTGGGTGCTCGAGGAGGGTCTCGCGATCCCCAGCCGCACCGAGCTGGCCGACAACCCGTTCTTCCTCGAGGAGACGGCCGAGGCGCAGGCCAATGCGACCGTCTTCCGCGGCGCGGCCGACGGCAACGTCCTGGGCTTCCAGTTCGGCAACATCGGCACGGACTGGATGACCCCCGTCAACGACGCCCTTGTGGCGATCATGACCGGTCAAGCCTCCGTCGACGACGCCCTGACCGAGGCCCAGCGGGACCTGAACGCCCTGCTCGACCGGGCCCGCTGAGGGCCCGCCCGTTGAGGGCCCCGCCCGCTGAGGCCCGCCCGCTGAGGAGCACCCGCTGAGGCGCACCTAGGCAGGACACGTGTGGGGCGCGTCAAGAGCGCGCCCCACCTCCACCACCTCGCGGCGCACGGCCTCGACAGGCCGAGTCGCCACCCACCCTGGGGGCCCACTCGTGAAGACGAAACGAGTCGACGCCGTCGCGGCGTACCTGTTCCTGTCGCCCTTCCTCATCCTGCTCGGGATCTTCTTCGTCTATGCCACCGGCAGGGCCGTCTATTTCAGTTTCACCGACTACGACCTCTTCCGACCACCGAACTGGGTCGGCCTGCGGAACTACGTCGCTCTCTTCAACGACGCGCTCTTCCTGAGCGCCCTGCGCAACTCGATCCTGTTCGCGGTCATCGTCACGGTGATCCAGACGTTCCTGGCGCTCGTCATGGCGTCCGTCCTCAACCAGAAGGTGCGCGGGATCGGCTTCTTCCGAGCGGCCTTCTACATGCCCAGCATCACGAGCTCCGTGGTCATCACGCTCATCTTCCTGTGGATGTTCCAGCGCCGCGGCCTCATCAACTACCTGAACGAGACGCTGCAGCGCTCGCTCCCGATCCTGCTCGCCTTCGTGCTCGTCGTGGTCGCGGTGCAGGTCGCACAGGTCGCCTGGGAGCGCAGACGCTCGCTGCCCGCCACCTGGACCGACCCGGCGCTGCTCGTGGTGTCGCTGCTCGTCGCCGGCGGCGCCACCTGGCTGCTGGTCACCACCGGCGTGCTGAGCCCACGAGACGTGCCACCCGTCGACTTCATCTGGCTCCAGACCCGCGACACCATCCCGAGCGGCGCACCCTTCTGGCTCGCCGTGCCCATCCCGCTCGCGGCGATCATGATCCAGAACGTCTTCACGACCATCCCGACCTTCATGCTCATGTACCTCGCCGCGCTCCAAGACGTGCCCAAGAGCCACTACGAGGCGGCCTCGATCGACGGTGCCAACGCGACGCAACAGTTCTTCCGCATCACCATCCCGTCGGTCGCACCGGTCACCTTCCTCGTCCTGACCCTGTCGATGATCGGCACGCTGCAGATGTTCGACCAGGTCGCGATCTTCGGCGACGCCGCGCCGCTGCGGTCGGTGGTCACGCTGGCGTACTTCGTCTACAACCGGATGTTCCCAGGCGCGCAGACGCCCGAGGTCGGCTTCGCCGCAGCTGGGGCGATGTTCCTGGCCGTGCTCACGCTCGCCGTCGTGCTGCTCCAGCGCCGACTGGTCCGCAGCGAGGGGTACTGATATGGCGACCCCCTCCTCCGTCACACTGACGACGCGCGAGCAGCGCGCGTTCGAGCATTGGCAGGCGCGCCGCCGCTGGGCGCGAGCGGGCCTCATCTACGCCCTGATGCTGCTGTTCGCGATCGTGTTCGTAGGGCCGCTCATGTTCGCGGCGATCTCCAGCCTGCGGACCGATCCGCTCGAGTACCCACCGAGCGTGGTGATCCCGCAGCTCCAACCCAGCAACTGGTCGGCCGCGGCCCGGCTCGGCCTGGCGGGCAACGGCGATCGCTGGTTCGGCGGCTTCGCACCCGGCGCCGTCGTGCCCTTCGAGATCGCCTACTTCGTCCCGGCTGGCGTCGACGTGGTCGAGCCCGAGGTCGAGGTCCCGCGCCGCAGGCCCGGGGCGGGGCTCGGTGCCGTGCTGGCCATCGAGTTCGCGGCGGACTACGCCAGCGTGAGCGCGCTGGAGCGGCGCCCCGACGTCCCCATGACGGTCGACACCGACGACGGCGTGATCGAGGGCCGCAAGGTGGGGTTCGCGTTCACCATCAGCTACGAGGGCGAGGGACCCGAGATCGACCGGCTTCCGCTCGACGTCACCGCCGTCGTGGGCATGCGCTACCTCGAGTCGACGCTGACCGCCAGCCGGCTCGAGCGCCGGGGCCGCACCGCGTCGTTCAACAACGTCGCACCCGGCGTCCTCGGCTACGTGCTCCGGAACTACGTCCGCGTGTTCAGCGAGGTCCGCAGCCCAGCCACGCGCCAGAGCCTCTTCCTGGCCTGGATCGGCAACAGCTTCAGCTACGCCGCCGTGCGCATCGTGGTGACGCTCCTGATCGCCTCCATGGCGGGCTACGCGCTCGCACGGCTGCGCTTCCGCGGGCGCGAGCTGATCTTCATGCTGGTGCTGTTCTCGCAGATGGTGCCGTTGCAGGTGCTCTTCATCTCGAACTACCTGGTGCTGCGCGACGGCATCGTGACGATCGGCGGCTTCACGCTCTCGAGCCTCTGGGGCTACCCCGGCGGCATGCTCAACAGCCTCACCGGCCTCGTGTTCGTGACCGCCTTGAACGCCGGTGCCGTGTTCATCATGAAGCAGTTCTTCGAATCGATCCCGCGCGAGGTGGAAGAGGCGGCGATGATCGACGGCGCCAGCCACTGGCGCCGGTACTGGAACGTCGTGCTCCCCATGGCGCGGCCCGCGCTCGGTGCGCTCACGATCCTGACCTTCCAGGGGGCCTGGAACGACTTCTTCTGGCCCTTCATCGTGCTCACCAGCCCCGAGAACGTGAAGACGCTGCCGATCGGCCTGCTGTCGTTCCGCAACACGTACGGCGCCGTGGGCGATTGGGGCCTGATCCTGGCGGGCGCCGTGATGAGCGCCATCCCCGTGATCATCCTGTTCGTGGTGTTCCAGCGCTACTTCATGGAGGGGGTGTCGTTCGGCGGCGGGAAGGAGTGACGCCGCAGGCCTGGTAGATTCGACACGCCGACGCCGGCCCGACGCCGCGCGCACACCGGCCGTGTCGTCGCAGAGGCGCACCACCACCTGGAGCAGCCATGGACTTCCGCCGCAACGTCGTGCTCAAGGAGCACTACACCTTCTTCGTCGCCGATGCCGACGGGCACGCCCGCAGCGCCGAGCACGGGCTCTACAACCGCGATACGAGGTTCCTGTCGCGCTACGCCTGGCGCTGGCTGCCGGCCGACGCCGGTGAGTTCCAGACGTTGGTGGCGCTCAGCCAGCGACCCGACCGGTTCGACGGCCACTACGCCCTGATCGCCGGTCCATCGCAGCTGCTGGCCGTGCGGCGCCGCACGTTCGTCACCGCCACCGGCATGCGCGACGAGCTGGACGTGGCCAACACGTCCATGGAGCGCCGATCCCTCAGCCTCGAGCTCGACGTGGCGGGCGACTTCGCCGACCTGTTCGAGGCGCGTGGCTGGCATCACATCGAGCGCTCCGCACCGGACGCCGACGCGTCCGGCACCACGCTGCACCTCGCTCACAGCGCCAGCGACGGCGTCCACCAAAGCGTGACGCTGCGCTTCGACGAGCTGGCGGCCGCACGCCCCGACGGTGCCGATTGGGAGTTGTCGCTCGCGCCGGGCGAGAGCGTCCGCCTGAGCGTGGCGCTCGACGTCGACAACCCCCTCGACGTCGCGCCGCACGCCCCGATCGCGTATGACGCCTGGCGTGCGAGCTTCCAGCCGCTCCCCGAGGCGCCTGATCCGCGCGTGCTGGCGCGAGCGATCGACGACCTCCGTGGCCTCCTCCTCTTCACCCCCGAGGGACCGCTGCTCGCTGCGGGCATCCCGTGGTTCGTCGCGGCGTTCGGCAGGGACGCGCTCATCGCAGCGCACATGCTGCTGCCGCACCGTCCCGACGTGGCCGAGGGCACCCTGCGCTTCCTCGCGGCCCGGCAAGGCCGCGAGCACGACACCTTCCGCGCCGAGGCGCCTGGCAAGATCCTGCACGAAGTGCGCTACGGCGAACTCTCGCGCGTGGGCCGGGTGCCCCACACCCGCTACTACGGCACGGTCGACGCCACGCCACTGTTCGTGACGCTGCTCGAGGCCCATCGCCAGGCGGTCGGCGACGACGCGCTGGTGCGCGCGCTCAGGCCCGCGTGGGAAGCCGCGTTGGCGTGGATGACGAACGACGGCGACGCCGATGGCGACGGGTTCCTCGAGTTCGCTCCGGCGGCGCCCGGCGAGGGGCTGACGGTGCAGTCGTGGAAGGACTCCGGCGACTCGATGAGCCATGCCGACGGCAGCCTGGCCGAGGGCGCCATCGCCGTATCGGAGGTCCAGGGGTACGCCTTCGCGGCGTATCGCGCCGCGGC
The DNA here is from genome assembly GCA_007695125.1 of Trueperaceae bacterium. Lineage (GTDB taxonomy): Bacteria > Deinococcota > Deinococci > Deinococcales > Trueperaceae > CSSed10-48. Next base: position 31,298 of record REEJ01000326.1, read on the forward strand.
GGGCTGGTACCGCGACCTCGGCGAGGACGCGCAGGCGGACGCCTGGCAAGCCCGCGCCGACACGCTCAGCACACGCTTCCACGAGGCCTTCTGGCTCGACGACCTCGGCACCTACGCGATGGCGCTCGACGGGGCGAAGCGGCCCCTGCGCGTCCACAACTCCGACGCCGGTCACCTGCTGTGGAGCGGCATCGTGCCCGAACGCCAGGCGGAGCGCCTGGTGCGCTCCCTGCTCGGGCCCGAGACATGGTCAGGCTGGGGCGTTCGCACCCTCGGCGCGAGCGAGGTCCGCTACAACCCGGTCAGCTACCACAACGGCTCGGTCTGGCCCCACGACACCGCGCTGTTCGCCGCGGGTCTGGCCGCGTACGGCTACCTGGACGAGGCGCGCACGATCGTCGAGGCCACCTACGCGCTCGCGGCCGAGCAGTCCGACCTACGACTGCCCGAGCTCGTCGCCGGCTACGAGCGCGACGACCGACCGCCCGTTCCGTACCCGGTGGCCTGCCGGCCGCAGGCCTGGGACGCGGCGGCGCTGATCTACCTGCTCGGCATCGACGTCAGGCCAGGCGCCGCAGCGTCCCGAGCACCACGGCGACCGCCCGCTCCGCCGCCACCACGGTGAAGGCGCGGAAGTCGACCTCGGCGTCGTGGTCGGCGGTGTCGGACACGCTCCGCACCACCACCCACGGCAACCCCCAGCGGGCGCATACCTGCGCGACGGCGGCGCCCTCCATCTCGGCGCAGCTCGCCTCGAACCCAGCGCGCAGGGCCGTCACCCGTGCGGGGTCCGCGACGAACACGTCGCCGGACGCCACGCGCCCCGTCATCGCCCGCACACCGTCGCGCTCCGCGACATCCCGAGCGGCCGCCAGCGCCGCGTCGCGCAGCGCCACATCGGCCTGCCAGACGCGCGGCTCGCCCGGCACTTCACCCAGCTCGTAGCCGAGACCGGTGACGTCGACGTCGTGCTGCACGGCGTCGACGCTGACGACGAGGTCGCCGACCCGAAGCGCGGGGTCGACGCCCCCGGCGACGCCGGTCACGATCACACGCGCCACGCCGGCGGCGGCCAGCGCCTGCGCCAACGCGGCCGCGTTCACCTTCCCGATGCCGCAGGTGGCCATGACGACGCGAACGCCCTCGAGGACGCCGTGCACCAGCTCGAACGGACCCTGGCGCGAGCGCGTCACGTCGTGCGCGAGCGCGAGCAGACGCTCGAGTTCCTCCGGCATCGCGCCGATCAGGCCGACGGCGCCGGGCCCGGCGCCCAGCGGCGACCGCGGCGCCGGCCGGCGCTCGGCCGAGGCCGCGCTCACGTCGGGCTGTTCACGTACACGAGCCGTCCGAGGAAGGCGCCTGCCACGAGGAACGGCACGGCCAGCGCGAGCATCAACAGGTCCGTCGTCATGTCGGGCTGGAAGTACTTGGCGACCTCGACCCCGAGCGTGAGCATGCCGCCCGAGATCAGCGTCATCATGATCGGCCTGGGCGTGTCGCGGCGCATGAGCCACAGGGTGGAGAAGTACGCGAACAGCAGGTAGAAGCCTGCCGACGTGACGCTGCGCAGCACGTCGATCTCACCCGGGTTCTCGGGCGGCACCGCGCTCTGCAGCACGATGAAGAACACCGTGGCCATCATGAGTGCGGCGCTGAAGCGGCCGGGGCGTTTGCGCTTGGCCGCCGGGCTGCCGTCTTGCTTCGGGGCCTCCGCGGGCGTCTCGCCGCGCTTGCGCGCCTCGGCGCGGGCCAAAGACTCGGCGCGCCGCCGCGAACGCCGATCCTTGAGCGCTGAGACCTTCGCCTGGCGCTTGTCCTTCTTCTTCTGCCGCTCCTTGTCGAACTTCTCGTCTTGCTTCTGCTGGGCGCGGCGTAGCTGCCGGTTCATCATGATCGTCAGTGTACGTGCCGCGCGCCGCCACCTGCGCACACCGGACTGCCTGCACGGAGCGGCCCGGTGCTACCATCCGCCCCATGCCGTCCCGCTCCGCCCCAACCACCGCACACCTCGCCGCCCTCGCCGAGACCTACGGCACCCCGTTGTGGGTGTACGACCTGCGCGTCGTCGATACGGCGCTCGCCACGGTGCGAGCGGCGATCCCCGACGCGACGTTGGCCTTCGCCGTGAAGGCCAACGCCAGCGGCGCCGTGCTGCGGCACCTGGCGATCAGAGGCGTCGGCGCCGAGGCGATCACGATCGGCGAGCTCGCCCGCTCGCTCCGCGCAGGGATCGATCCGGCTCGGGTCGTGGTCGGCGGACCGGCACAGGACGAGGCGCTTCGTGCGCTCGCGCGCGAGGCGCGCGTGGCGCGGGTCAGCCTCGACTCGCGCTCGCAGTGGCGCGACTGGTGCGACGAGCCGGACGGTTGGCCCCAGGGCACGCTCGCGTTCGTCAGGGTGAACCCGGGCCTCGACCCACGCACCCACGAGCACATGGCCGTCGGCAAGGCGGACTCCAAGTTCGGCCTCACCCCCGACGAGGCGCTGGCGCTGGCCCGGGAGGTCGCGTCGAGCGGAGCGCTCGCCGGGTTCCACGTGCACGCCGGCTCGCAGCTCACCGACCCGAGCGTGCACGAAGGCGTGCTGGCGACGCTCGCACCGCTGTACGACGCCCTGCCGCAGGCCCGCGAGCTCGACCTCGGCGGCGGCTTCGCGCTCCCCGGCTACCCGCTGGAGCGCTTGGGGGCGCTGACCGACGCGTGGGTGCGACCGCGAGGGTTGCGCCTCTGGCTCGAGCCGGGCCGCGCGCTCGTCGCGGCTGCGGGTACGCTCCTGACGCGGGTGCTGCACGTCAAGGAGGGGCCACGGCGACACCTGATCGCCGACGCGGGCATGGCCGACCTGGTGCGCCCGGCGCTGTACGGCGCCGAGCATCCGATCCACCCCGTCACCGTCGCCGGCCGCGTGGTCGGAGACGACGAGGCCCTCGAGGCGCTCGACGTGCCGACCGACGTGGACGGCCCGCTGTGCGAGAACGCCGACCGGCTCGGGCGCGACGTGCGGCTGCCCGCGCTCGCGTCGGGCGATCTGCTGGCGGTCGGGCTGGCCGGCGCCTACGGGCTGGGCATGGGCTCGCACTACGCCTCGCACACGCACGCCGCGGAGGTCGTGATCGACGCGCACGGCGCCGCCCACCTGGCGCGCCGACGGCAGCCGCTCGACGCCCTCTGGGCCGACGAGGTCGACGCCGAGGCGGAGCGCACGCCGGCGTGACGCGCGTTCAGCGCGCCCTCGAGACCCGCGTCACGCAGCGCTTCGGGCGCTTGAGCGGTCGCCACGCGATCGCGCTCGAGATCGGCGGCGATCGCTACGGCGTCGCCGAGGACGCGCTCTTCCCCGCCGCGAGCGTGATCAAGCTGCCGCTGCTCGTGCTGGCGCTGCGCGCCGCCGAGCGCGGCGAGCTCGATCTCGACGAGCGCGTGGCGCTCGAGCCGCGCCACGCTGCCAGCGGCAGCGGCGTGCTGCAGGATCTCGACCTCGGACTCGCGCCGACCTGGCGCGACCTGCTGACGCTGATGATCGTCGTGTCGGACAACCTCGCGACGAACCTCGTGCTGGAGCGCCTGGGTGTGCTCGCCGTGAACGGTGCCCTGCCCGACCTGGGGATGCCGAGCAGTCGCATCGAGGGGCCGCTGCAGGTGGACGCGGCCCGGCAGACCCCGCGGCAGCGCGCCGGGCACGGCGCCGCGACCACGGCTGCCGACGTGCTGCGACTGCTCGTCGCGCTCGACGACGGTTCCCTGCTCGGTGCAGAAGCGACCGAGTGGGCCAGGTCGCGGCTGCGCAAGCAGCGCCACCGCGAGGCGATCCCTCGCCTCCTCACGGGCGAGGCCGGCGCGGACGGCGGCCTGGTCGTCGGCAACAAGGGGGGCTGGCTGGCTCGAGCCCGACACGACGCCGGCCTGGTCTGGCGCGAGGACGGATCGCGCCTGGCGGCCCTCGTGGTGCTCACGGTGGAACACCCCGACACGCGTGCTCGCATCGACCACCCGGCCACCGTCGCGACCGCTCGCTTCGCGCGCGACGTGGTGCAGCTCGCCCTCGCGCTGGCGCCCGCGCGCGCCAGCCCAGCACTGTAGGCGTCCTTCCATGTGCGCGTCGTCACGAACGGGTAGGCTGCGCGCATGAAACGCCGCATCGTCGTCATCGGCTCGGGCTTCGGGGGCCTCGCCGCCGCCGCCCGCCTCGCCGCCGGAGGGCACCAGGTCACGCTCGTCGAGGCGCTCGACAAGCTCGGTGGCCGCGCCTACGTGTTCGAGCAAGACGGCTTCAAGTTCGACGGCGGGCCCACCATCATCACGGCCCCCTGGCTGTTCGACGACATCTGGGCCAAGGCCGGCATGAAGCGTGAGGACCACGTCGAGTTCGTCAAGTGCGACCCCTTCTACCGGATCTTCGACCACCAGGGGCGCCGCTTCGACTACAACGACGACGAGATGTTCACGCTGCAAGAGATCGACCGGATCAACCCGGCCGACAAGCGCGGCTACCTCAACTTCGTGCACAGCACCAAGGCGATCTTCGACAAGGGCTTCACCGAGCTCGCGGACGTGCCGTTCCTCACGGTCCTCGACATGCTCAAGGCCGCCCCCGACCTGATCCGGCTGCGTTCCGACCAGAGCGTCTACAAGTACGTCTCGAAGTACGTGTCCGACGAGTTCCTGAGGCAGTGCTTCAGCTTCCACCCGCTGCTCATCGGCGGCAACCCGTTCGACGCGAGCAGCATCTACGCGATGATCCACTACTTGGAGCGCGAGTGGGGCGTCTGGTACGCGCTGGGCGGCACCGGCAGGCTCGTGGCCGCCTTCGGCGAGCTGTTCGAGAAGCTCGGCGTGGACGTCGTGCTCGGCACCGCGGTCGAGCAGATCAGCGTCAAGGACGGTCCGGACGGCACGCCGCGAGCGACCGGGGTGGTGCTCGCCGACGGCCGCAGCATCGAGGCCGACATCGTCGTGTCGAACGCCGATGTCGCGACCACGTACCAGCGCCTGATCGACCCGCGCTTCCGCAAGCGCAACAAGGACGAGCGCTGGGCGAAGACGCGCTACTCGATGTCGCTCGTCGTGCTGTACTTCGGCACGAACCGGCGCTACACCGACACCGAGCTGGCCCACCACAACATCATCCTGGGCCCGCGCTACGAAGGGCTGCTCAAGGACATCTTCCGCAACGAAGGCAGGTTGGCCGAGGACTTCAGCCTCTACCTCCACATGCCGACCATCACCGATCCGAGCATCGCCCCCGAGGGGCACGAGAACTTCTACGTGCTCTCACCCGTGCCGAACCTCAAGAGCGGCATCGACTGGGCCACCCACGCCAAGCCGTACCGCGACGCGATCATGTCGTTCCTCGAGGAGCGCTACCTGCCGGGCCTCTCGGAGCACCTGGTCACGGAGGTGATGATCGACCCGCTGTACTTCCGCGACACGCTCGGCAGCCACCTCGGCTCGGCCTTCAGCGTCGAACCGCTCCTCACGCAGTCGGCCTGGTTCCGTCCGCACAACCGCTCCGAGGACATCCCCAACCTCTACATCGTGGGCGCGGGCACCCATCCGGGCGCGGGCCTCCCGGGCGTGCTGTCGTCGGCCAAGATCGCCGACGACCTCATCGGCGCGGCCTGAGCACCCGCAACCAGGCGCCGACGCCCACCCGCCAGCGCACGTACACTGCGGCATGGATGGCGCAAAGAACCTCAACCGCTACCTGAGCGACGCCTGGCACGACGCGGCGCAGTCCTTCGACGTGACCTCCCCCACCACCGGCGAGGTGGTGGGGGTCGCCGCCGATTGCGGCGAGGCCGAGGCCAGCCACGCGGTCGAGGTGGCCTGGCGCGCGTTCGAGCACTGGCGCACCGTCAACCCCTTCGAGCGCGCCGCCACGCTGCGGCGCTGGCACGGCCTGATCATGGCCGATCAAGAGGGCCTCGGCCGCCTGATGGCGCAGGAGATGGGCAAGCCCGTGCGCGAGGGGCGCGGCGAGGCCGCCTACGCGGCGGGCTTCGTCGAGTGGTACGCCGAGGAGGCGAAACGGGTCTACGGCGCGTGGTTCCCGAGCCACGTCGGGCACAAGCGGCTCCTGGCGATGAAGCAACCGGTGGGTCCCGCCTACGCCGTCACGCCCTGGAACTTCCCGGCCGCCATGATCACGCGCAAGGCCGCACCGGCGCTCGCCGCCGGCTGCCCGATGATCGTCAAGCCCGCCGAACAGGCGCCCTTCACGGCCCTGCGCCTGGCCGAACTGTGGCTCGAGGCGGGCGGACCGCCCGGGACGCTGCAGGTGCTGCCGGCCTCCGATCCAGTCCCCGTCACGCGCGTGATGATGGCCGACCCACGCATCCGCAAGGTGTCGTTCACGGGTTCGACCGAGGTCGGCAAGCTGCTCTACCGCCAGGCGGCGGACACGGTGAAGCGGTTGTCGCTCGAGCTCGGTGGCCATGCGCCCTACCTGGTGTTCGACGACGCCGACCTCGAGCGCGCCGTCGCGGAGGTCACCGCCTGCAAGTTCCGCAACGCCGGGCAGACCTGCGTCTGCACGAACCGCATATACGTCCAGTCTGGCATCTACGACGCCTTCTTGGAGCGCTTCACCACAGCGGTGGAAGGGCTCGTGCCGGGCGACCCGCTCGACGACGCCACCGACATCGGCCCGCTGGTCGATGCGGCCGGCCTCGAGAAGGTGGTGCGCCACGTCGACGACGCCGTGGCCAAAGGCGCCACCGTCACGACGGGCGGGCGCGCGACGGGTGGGCTGCACTACGCTCCGACCGTCCTCACCGGCGTCACCGACGACATGGCGCTCATGCGTGAGGAGACCTTCGGGCCGGTCGCACCCGTGCTGTCGTTCGAGCACGAGGAGGACGCGATCGCGCGCGCGAACGCCACGCCGTACGGCCTGGCGGCGTACCTCTACACACGCGACCTGAGCCGCGCCATCCGCGTGTCCGAGGCGCTCGAGTACGGCATCGTCGGCGTCAACGACGGCGTGCCGGCGGCCCCCTACGCCCCCTTCGGTGGCGTGAAGCAGTCCGGGATCGGCCGCGAAGGCGGGCCGTGGGGCATCGAGGAGTACCTCGAGGTGAAGTACGTGTCGCTCAACCTGTCGTGAGCGCGGGCGCGAACGTGCCGCCGCTCGCCCCGCACGACGATCCCGAGGCCCTGCTGGACGCCTTCCTGGCGGCGCTCGACGAAGGTGACCCGGCGCGCGCCGCGGCGGCGGCCTGGCCGCTCTTGGGCGGGCGCCCCGCCCGCGAGGTCGGCGACGCGGACGGCCTGGCACGCCTGCTCGGCAACGACCGCCATCGCCCACTGCTCGAAGCGTCGCGGCGCACGCGCGTGGCGTGGGACCGGCGCGAACGCGCAGCGCGCGCCGAGCTGCTGGTCGCACCGGCGAGCGGCGAGCCGCCAACCGCCTGGCTCCTGAGCCTGGCGCTCGGTGCCGACGGCCGCTGGACGCTCACCGGACTGCAGCGCGAGGGCTTCGAGGTCTGAACGCGGTCCCGGTCTCGCTCCCCGGCTGGCGAGTGGTGGGCGAGTGGTCGGCGGCTGGCGGGCGACTGGCGGGCGGCTGGCGGGCGGCTTCAGGGCGGGATGGGCAGCGACGACTCGGCCTCAGGACCCGACTTGCACCACGAACTCGATCACGTGGCGGTTGCCGCGCTCGTCGGCCAGCGTGGCGCGCAGCCGCTGACCACCCAGGCGCGCGCCGCTCGGCACGTCGACCCGCAGCGTGACCTCGACATCGGCCGTAGACCGGTTGCTGCTCAGGAACGCGACGACACGGTCGAGCTCGACCTCCCAACCGTCCGGGGCCACCACGTCACGGACATCGAACAGCGGCGTGACCACGGCGCGCGAGAGGTTCGGACCCCACGGCGCCAGCCGCATCGCGAGGTCGTTGGCGGTGAGACGGAAGACGTCGCGGGCGACCTCGACCTGCACGAAGACGGCCGAACCGGGCCGCACCGAGGCAGCCTCATCGACACCGGGTCGATACGGGTTGCTGCGATCGCCGAGCGTCGCCGGGGCGCAGGCGGCCAGGAGCGAGAGCGCCGCTGCCATCACGGCGCTGCGAGCGAATGGGAACCGTCCGACGTGAGCCATGCCTCACGCTACCAGCGCGCACGCGTCGCCGCTCGGACACACGCGACGCGGCGGCGTCAGGCGCCGTTCGCGGCCGCCGCCCGCCGCGCACGCGATCGGCCCACGGCCCCAGCGAGCATCACCAGGGCGACCCCCGTGAGGACCGCGGCCACACCCACCCACTGCAAGGACGACAGCCGCTCGGCGAAGAGAATGGTGCCCCACACGACCGTGAGCATCGGCTGGATCAGCAGGATGACCGACGTGTCGAGCGCCGGCAGGCGCGGGAGCACCGTCAGGATCGCCCACCAGGCGATCGTCTGCGACCCGACCGCCAGGAGGAGCAGCCAGCCGTGTGCGGGCCACACCGGACGCAGGTCGAACGAGGGATCCGTGGCGAGCCCCAGCACGAGCCCCGCCAGCGCAGCGCCGATCGTGGCGTCCAAGAGCGGTCCCGACGGGCGCCGCAGGCCCCGCGCCGTGCGCCGGAAGATGAGCAGGAAGGCCGTGTACGACAGGGCGTTCACGACGCCGAACAGCACCCCCAGCAAGGGTTGATCGCCGTACGCGTCGGGTCGGCCCACGCCGGTGGTGAGCACCACGCCACCCAACACCAGCGGTACCGCCAGGAGGCTGGCGGCCGGCGGGCGCTCGCGGAACACGAGCCACGCGAACAGCCCCACGAAGACCACCTGCGTGTTGCCCAGCACCGTCGCCAGGCCGGCGCCGACGTAGCCGATGGCGTAGTTCCAGAGCGTGAACGACAAACCCATCAGCCCGCCGGCGGCGATCGTGATCAGGCGCTCGCGCCTGGTCCGCGTGTCGGACCCACGGGTGAAGGCGTAGAGCAGCGCGATCAGCGGCAGAGCGTAGGCAGGGCGGAAGAAGGCCGCCGTCGAGGCGGACACGTCGGCCATGCGGATGAAGATGGCGGAGAACGAGATGATGACGGCGGCGCCGATGCCGAGGAGGTGCAGCATGTCGCACGAGCGTACGCCAGCGGCGAACGCGTGAAGCCGTGGCTAGCCTTCACGCCCGGACTGCCGGTCGAAGCGGCGTAGGCTCGCGCCCGACGCGGGCTGCAACCCGAGGCGGCGGTAGAACGGCACCACGTCTGGATCGCACACGACGTCCACCATGTAGTGGTCGCGGAGGGCGTGGAGCACGCGCCGCACCAACTCGCTGCCGATGCCCCGGCCGCGGTGCTCGGGCAACACCTCGAGCAGCGGCAGGTACGCGGCCAGGACGCCATCGCTCAGCGCGGTCACGAAGCCGACCACTCGGCGGGTGGCCGGGTCGACGGCCACCACCACGTGGCTGCTCCCGCGGAGGATGCGCAGGTGCGTCGCTGGCGATGGCGGGTCGGGCCAGCCCTCGAAGAAGCCCCCGAGCTGCTCAGGCCGGATGGCGTCGATCTCGTCGCGGTACTCGACCGACCCCTCTGACGCGTCGGTCACGCCCTCACCACCGGTAGTGCCGGATGTGCTCGCCGCGCTCGGCGATCTGGCTCATCGCCTCGACGC
>REEJ01000257.1 GCA_007695125.1 Trueperaceae bacterium
TGTGGCCGGCGGCGATCTCGACGATGTAGTCGCGGCCATTGGCGGAGTCGAGGGTGAAGTTCCTGTCGGCGTTGCAGTTGACCGAGCCGAGGCTGTTGAAGGTTCCGGCGACGAGCAGGCGGGCGCGGATGATGCTACCGCCACCCTCGCGTTCGCGGCCGCACTCGAGGGCGATGTTGATGCGGCGCGTGTCGCTCTGACCGAAGATCAACTCGAAGGCGATGAAGTCGTTCGGGTTGGCCGGGTCGGCCACCTCGTTGTGGAGCTGGATGCCCTTCGTGTCGATCGGGTTCGCGGCGTTGAACAGCAGCCCCGCCACGGACACGGGGTTCGGCGAGGTGTTGCGGAACAGCGCGTGGAGGCCGGGGTTGGTCAGCGCGTCGCCGTCGATGGGCACGAACGGCTGGTACAGCACCGTGACGGTGGTGGTCGCGTCGGGCAGCACCAGGGCCGGCGAGCCGGTGATGATCGTGGCGTGGTCGAGGCCGTCGGCGAAGACGTTGGCGCCGGCCACCTCGTAGTTCCCGGGTGTCAGCAGCGTGAGCGTCGTGCTCTGGGTGAGCTGCTGCTCGAACCCGAAGCCGGTGACGGTCACGTCGGCGGCGGTGCCCTCGGGGAGCCCGACGATGTCGACCTGGAGCGTGCCGAACGCGGTGGGGTCGAGGAACGTGTACGTGACGGTCACGGTCACGGAGCCGCCGGCGGGCACGGTCGCCGGCGAACTGCTCACCGTCGGTGCGTAGACGTCGTCGCCGTCGCTGACGTTGGAAGCGGTGACGGTATAGGTGCCAGGGTCGACGTCCGTGAAGGTCTGACTGGCGGCGAGCGACTCCGAGAACCCCGCTGGGCCGGAGACGTCGACGTCGGCGTCGACGCCGACGGGCAGGCCCGTGATCGTGACGACGAGGTCGCCGGGGTCGGTCGACGTCGCCGTGAACGAGACGGTCGCGGTGGCCGTGCCCCCGTCCGTCACCGTCGCTGGCGATCCGCTGACGCTCGCGGCGTACTCGATGCCTTCGTACGACACGGTCGTCGCGCTCACCGAGTACTGGCCCGGGGTCAGTCCGACGAACGTCTCGGAGGCGTCGATCGTCTCCGCGAAGGCGCTCGGGCCGCTCACGGCGACGTTCGCCGGCGCGTCGCTGGGGAGGCCGGTGACGGCCACGACGAGCGTGCCGTTGGGGATCTCGTCCTCTGGGGGCGGTTGCTGGCCGCCGGTCTCGCCGCAGGCGCTCAGCACGGCAGCGCACGCGAGTGCGAGGAGCCAGGGTGTGAGGCGGTGAAGGGTCGGGCGGTGGTCGCGCATGGTCGGTACCTCCTGAGGTGTGGCGGCAACCGGCGCCGCAGCGATGGGCTGTGCCTTGGAGCCACGGCGGACCGACGTGGTGTCGGATGCCGAGCCTCGGTTCGGCGTGCATGTCACGAGCAGCCGGTTCCTCGCCCTTGACGCCGGTAGCGTGCACGTGGAGGCGTGACGCGGGCGTGACGCGGCGGGCCGACCGCGTCGCGATCGACCTGGGTGGGACACTCGCCCGCGGTGGGGTGAGCGCGTGCCGATCATGATGGCGATGGAGGTGGGCGCATGCGTTTCGCGGCCTGGACGGGACTGGTGGTCGGCGCGATGATGCTGGCTCAGTGGCTCGTCTTCATCGCTGCGGGCCAGGTGCCAGAGTTCGAGACGGAGCCGTACGCCATCGCGTTCCACCTCGTTGCGGAACTCGCCACGGCCTGCGCGCTCATCGTTTCGGGCGCCTTGCTCCTGCGTGGCCGGCGGCGTGCGGTGGGCTTCGCGCTGTTCGCGTTCGGGATGCTCGTCTACACCTCGATCAACTCGCCCGGGTACTTCGCCCAGCTCGGGCAGTGGCCCCTGGTGGCGATGTTCGCGCTGGTGCTGGTGGCGTCGCTCGCGGCGGTCGTTCAGCTGCTCGAGCTGCCGGCCGCCGCCTGAATGCGCTTCGCGTCGTACGCTTCACCCCGCAGGCCCGTCACGAGCGCTGCAAGAGGCGCCGTGCCGAGCGGTAGCGTGTCGCGATGAGCACCGCTGCGTGGCCGGACGTTCTCGCGCACACCCACTTCGTGGACCCCGGCACACTGCTGGCCGGTGTGGTCGCGGTGGTGCTGGTCGGGCTCTCGAAGGGCGGTCTGGGAGGGGCGTTCGCGCTCCTCGGCGTGCCGGTGCTGGCGCTGGTGATGCCGCCGGTGCAGGCGGCGGCGCTGCTGCTGCCGCTGTTGCTGATGATGGACGCGGTCGGTCTGTGGACGTGGCGCGGCGTCTACCACCGCGCCACGCTCGTCGCGATGCTGCCGGCAGCGGCGGTTGGCATCGCGGTGGGGGGACTGACGGCGGCGGTGACGTCCGAGGCGCTGGTGCGACTGATCGTGGGGCTGTTGGCGCTCGGCTTCGTGCTGCGCTCGCTGCGTCCGGTCCGGGCCGGATCTGCGCGGGCACCCTCGCGCTGGTCGGCGTGGTTCTGGGGCGCTCTGGCGGGCTTCACGTCGTTCGTGGCGCACGCCGGCGGCCCGCCCTACCAGGTGCACACGCTGCCGTTGCGGCTCGACCCGCGCGTCTACACCGGTACGGCGGTGATCTTCTTCGCCGTGGTGAACGTCGTCAAGGTGGTCCCGTATGTCGCACTCGGGCAACTCGACGGCCGGGCACTCGCCTCGGCTGCGTTGCTCGTGCCGCTCGCGGCGGTGGCGGTGTTGGTGGGGGCGGCTCTGGTACGGCGGATGCGGAGCGAGGTGTTCTACCCGTTCATGCTGGCCATGGTCGGCCTGGTGGGCCTACGGCTCGTCTACGACGGGTTTCGTGGTTTCGGCTAGGACGTGCTTGCGGCGGCGGCCTCGTCACTCGGAGAGGCGCCAGTGGCCAGCGCACCCGACCTGTCGCACCTTCGGTCCGTCGCACCGTGCATGCTGACGGCTTCACGTGACCTGGCCGTGGTCCGCCCTCGACTGAGCCTAGACCGGTTTGCGCCCCGTGATCACGCGCACCAGGATCAACACGACCGCGATGACGAGCAGAGCGTAGATGAAGCCGCCGAGCAGGGTTCCCGTGACGAGTCCTAGCAGCCACAGGACGAGCAAGATGATGGCGATGGTTTGGAGCATCGGTGGTTCCCCTTCGTCGTCGTCGTGACGCGTGCGACGTCATCGATCAGGAGAACGCGTCGCGACGGATGTCGGTGACCGCGCCTCGCCGGCGGCGGCCGGTTCACGTCGGTTGCGTCAGGCGTCGCCGAACTCCTTGTCGATCTTCTTCTGCGCCTCGGCCTTGGTGTATCCGTACTTCTCCTGCAGCGTGCCGACGAGTCGGTCGTAGCTGCCGTCGATGCGCGTGAGATCGTCGTCGGAGAGGTCGCCCCACACCTGCTTCGCGCGACCGCGGAGTTGCTTCCACTTGCCCTTGAAAGTGTCTTCGTTCATGGCGTGCCTCGCTTCCTGAGCACGTCAGTACCGGACGTCGACGTGCGGTGTGCCTGGAGGGTAGAGCAGAAGGGCGCGGATGTCAAATCGGCTCGCAGTCGACGTGGACGGAGTTTCGGGCTTAGGCGCGTGCTTGACGGGGTCGAGCCGCGCGACGATGTCGACCGGTTGCGTAGGCTCCAAGCGGCAGCCTCGCATGGCTCACGCCCGGGGTCGACGCTCGGATGTCACGATTCATGAGAACGCACAGCGAGCTTGAGGCGCATCGCTGCCGTGCGCTGCAACGCCTCGACGCCGTACGCGGGTGCCTCCACATGACCCACGACGAACTCGCGTACCTGCCCGGCCACGAGCAGTACTCTCGGTCAACACGCTCGACCGGCGCAGCGATCACGGCAGACCGCAAAGGGGGGGTCAACGTGCGCATCGAGTTCAGCGGGCAGATCTGGTACTGGCGTGGCCCGGCACCGTTCTTCTTCGTGACGGTGCCCGAGGAGGACAGCCGCGAGCTGAAGTCAGTGTCGAGTGCGGTGACGTACGGCTGGGGGATGATCCCCGTCACGGCGCGGGTCGGCGACACGGAGTGGCGGACGTCGCTCTTCCCGAAGGACGGACGGTACGTGTTGCCGCTCAAGGTCGCCGTGCGGACGGCCGAAGGCCTGGACGAGGGGGGCGAGGTGGCGGTCCGGTTGGAGCTCTGGTAGACGTAGTGACCAGCCGCGTTTCCGAGGCGCGCGATCGAGGTGGACGTGTGATCCAGCGGTTGAACGAGGGTGAGGGTGCCCGCCTGCGTGCGATCCGTATCCGTGCGCTGGCCGACGCGCCAGACGCGTTCGGCACCACGCTGGCCGAGGCCGAGGCGTGGGACGACGCGCGCTGGGAGCAGCAGGTCGTGGCGCTACCGACGTTCGTCTGGCACGAACCTGGGGCCGATCTGGGCATGGTTCGCGGCGCGCCGCACGACGGCGATCCTGAGGCTGGATACCTGATCTCGCTGTGGGTGGCGCCGGAGGCGCGTGGCCGTGGGGTAGGCGCAGCGTTGGTCCAGGCGGTCGTCGCGTGGGCGACCGCCCAGGGGCTGCGGCGCCTGTTCCTGGACGTCGGGGCACGCAACCAGGCTGCCCAGGCGCTGTACCAGCGGCTCGGGTTCGCCGTGAGTGGAGTCACGGGAACGCTGCCGGCACCGCGGGAGCGGGTGTGCGAGGTCGAGATGGTGTTGGATCTCGAGAAGGCCTGACGCGCAGCGCCTGCGATCGACCTCCACTTCGGCCGAGCGTCGAGCGAGGGCACATGGCCGGCGCGCAGCGCCTACGATGAGACGCAGCATGGATCCCGTCTACTTCCCGGCGCCGTCCGCGTTCCGGGCCTGGCTCGAGGAGCACCACGCCAGCGCTACCGAGCTCTGGGTCGGCTATCACAAGGTCGGCACCGGCGTTCCGTCGATGACGTGGCCCGAGTCCGTCGACGAGGCGCTCTGCTTCGGCTGGATCGACGGCCTGCGGCGGCGCGTCGACGAGGAGCGCTACGCGATCCGCTTCACGCCGCGTCGCAGTGGCAGCGTCTGGAGCCGTGTGAACCTGGGTCGGGTTGAGGCCCTGATCGCCGAGGGCAGGATGATGCCTGCCGGCCTGGCGGCGTACGCAGCGCGGCGACCCGGCGAGGTCGGGTACGCCGCCGCCGAGGGGCCGCAGGAGCTCCCGGAGCCGTACGCGCGCACCTTTCGGGAGAGCGACGAGGCTGCGTGGACCTTCTTCATGGCCCAGTCGCCCTCGTACCGCCGCACGGCGATCGGTTGGGTGCTCGACGCCAAGCGCGAGGAGACGCGGTTGCGGCGTCTCGCGCAGATCGTCGAGGCGTCGGCGGCCAGGCGGCGCTGGATACAAGGGGCTCCGAGGGGCATGACGCGCTGAGCAGGCCGTGAACAGCAGCACAACGTCCCAGCGACGCAGCGGTCGATCTCGGCGAGCGACGTCGTCTAGGCGCTGTTGCACCACACCGTCTGGACGCGGCTCGATCGGTCAGGGGTGACGGAGGGCTGGGCTCGCCCGTCGGAGCGCGTCGGCGGGACACGGCCGGAGGGCGGGGCTCCCCACCGACCGGCCGCGTCGTCACATCGCGCTCGTGCGTCGCTTCAGGGTCGAGCCGCTCCGATCTCCACGCCGCCCGGCATCGCCGCGACGTCCGCATGTCGCCAGGCCTCCTCGAAGCGGGCCTGGACCTCCGCGGCCTCGGCATCGGCTCCCTGGGCCAGGAGGCTCTCGGCGAGGCCGTACAAGGCCCAGCCGTTCTCCGCGTAGACCTCGAGGTCGTCGCGGAACACGGCCTCGGCGTCGCTCGCCCGTCCGGCCTCGAGGAACATCCAGCCGAGGTCGATCCGAGGTGAGACGAACCAGTGCGGTGGCTCGAAGTACGGCAGGGTGTCGTGGCTCGCGACCGCGTTCTCGAGCGCTGCGAGCGCCGCGTCGACGTCGCCTTCGGCTCGGGCGATGTGGGCGTCGAGCACGTTCTGCGCGATCTCGAGCTTGGTCAGGCCGGGGAAGAAGCCTTCCGGTTGCTCCATGTCGGCCGCGTCCGGCGCCGCGACGATGGCCGCGAGCGACTGGGCCTCCGTTCGCGCGGCTTCGAGTTCGCCCACCTCCACGAGCGCGCGACCGGTGGCGTAGTGCCAGATGGCCGTCTCGAAGGCGTGTGCGCCGTCACGCGGTCCGCCGGCCAGGATCTCCGGCCAGGCCTCGAAGCGCACCATCGTCTGCACGGGCATGGTGAGGAACGCGTTGAACAACAACACGTCGTGCGCCAGTTCGGCGAAGGCGGCCTCGGCGGTCTCGACCGCGGCCTGCAGCGCGACGTCGCTCCTACCCTCCATACCGGCCGTCCACGCCTGGAAGTGCAGGTTGTGGGGGTGGTACAGCAGGGGCACGAGCCCCTCCGACTCGACCGCCGCGAAGTGGGCGCGGTCGGCCTCCACGGCGCGTTCGTTCGCCGTCGTGGCATCGTGCCAGCGGCCGATGCGCGCGTAGATGTGCGACGGCATGTGGATCATGTGGCCGATCTGGATGTCGAGCTCGACGAGACGGTCGGCCGCGCCCTCGGCGCGCTCCGGCCGATCCGACGCCTCGACCGCATGGATGTAGTGATGGTTCGCGCCGGGGTGGTACGGGTTGCGCTCCATCACGCCCTCGAGCACGTCGAGCAGCTCGACGGTGGCAGAGCGCGGCGTCCCGGGTGAGGCCCAGTAGTCCCACGGCATCAGGTTCATCAACGCCTCGGCGAACAACGTCGCGGCGTCGTCGTCGTCCGGATAGGCGACGCTGAGGTCACGCATGGCGTCGGCGTAGGCCTGGTCGAGTGCGCTGCGGTCAGCGGAGGGGTCGCTCGCGTAGCGTGTCGCCAGCGCCTCGATGTAGGCGAGTTCGCGTTCGGTGGTGGCGTCGGCGAGCTCGAGCGCACGTTTGATCGCCTGGTACGCAGGTTCGACGGCTTCCGGCGTCATCGGCGCGTTGATGTGTGGTCCGAGCGCCAGGGCGAGCCCCCAATGGCACATCGCGCACTCCGGGTCGAGCCGGATGGCCTCCTGGAAGGCGCGCGTGGCCTCGAAGTGATCGAAGCCGTAGACGAACATCAGGCCTTGATCGAAGTAGGGCCGCGCCTCTGCCGATACCGTGATCGGCATCTGGTGATCGCCGAGCCCGGCGAGCAAGGGCGGCGTGGCGTCGGTGTAGGCGGGCTCGTGGTCGTGGGCGTGCTGGGCGTGCGCGACGCCGACGGCGAGGGCGACGGCGAGCAAGAACGTGATGAGACGTGAAGTCATCTGGGTCTCCTTGCTGGGTTCGGGCGTGGCTGTTTCGCGTGCTTGGGCGCACCTCCCCTCTCCCGTGACGATGGCTCGGGCTGGAACGAATGCGATGGTGCGATGGCGCCGGTCACCGTTGTGCAACCGTGCGGCAACCGGGTCGAGGCCGCGTCACGCCGGATCGGTCCCGACGGGCGTACGGGTGCGGCGGCGGGTGGTTGCTATGGTCGGGCCATGCGCATCCGCGCACTCGGAGGACTGGAGCTCGAAGGCAGCACCTTCACGCGCCCGAAGCCGCTCCTGTTGCTCACCTACCTCGCACTCGAGGGGCCCAAGGCTCGGCGCGACGTGGCCGAATTGTTCTGGCCGAGGTCCGGTGGTCGGCTGAAGACGCTCACGGTGACGCTGGGGCGGCTGCGGTCCGGCGCGCTCGGCTGCGTCGCCAGCGACGGTCGCAAGGTCTGGGCAGAGGTCGACACCGATGTCGCTCAGCTGCTCGCGGCGCTCGACCGGGAGGATCTCCAAGCGGCCCTGGAGCTCTACCGAGGACCGTTTGCCGAGGGCTTCCACATCGACGAAGGGGCGGTCGAGCTCGAGGAGTGGGTCGTCGGTACCCGTGAGAGGGTCGCGGCGACGCTGCAGCGACACATGGTGGCGTGTGCCGCCAAGGACGTGGTGGATGGGCGCCTGAACGAGGCGCGCCGTATGGCCGAACAGGCGGTTCGGCTCCCGGGCGCGCCGCCGAGCGAGGTGTCGGACCTGACCGACCTCCACACCACGCTGCTGGCCGTGGGCAGCGTCGACGCCGCCGCCGTGGCGGCAGACTGCGAGGATCTCGGCCTCGGCCTCGCTGGTTCGCGTACCGAGGCCATCGAACGGTTGCGAACGGCGACCTCGGGTGTGCGCCAGGTTGGTCGGTCGGTCGACGACGCCCGGCACCAGCGCACGGGGCAGCGGATCCGCTTCGTGGCCTCGGCGGACGGAGCGCGCATCGCCTTCGCCACCCTCGGTGACGGACCGCCGCTCGTGAAGGCCGCCAACTGGATGACCAACATCGACCACGACCTGTCGAGCCCGGTGTGGCGTCACTGGCTCGATGCGTTGGCGCGAGACCACACGCTCGTCTACTACGACGAGCGAGGGTCCGGCCTGTCCGACCGCGACGTGCCGCTGTCGCTCGAAGCGTTCGTGGCGGACCTCGAAGCGATCGTCGACGAGCTCGGCCTCGAGCGCTTCGACCTGTTCGGCATGTCGCAGGGCGCCGCTGTCTCGATCGCCTACGCCGCGCGCCACCCTGAGCGCGTCCGCCGCCTGGCCCTCATGGGGGCCTACATCGAGCCCCACTCGGAAGACGCCGCGCGCGTGATGGTCGACATCATCCGTACCGGCTGGGGTCGCGACAACCCCGCGTTCCGCCAGGTGTTCACGTCGCTGTTCATGCCCGAAGCGTCGCCCGAGCAGATGGTGTGGTTCAACGACCTGCAGCGCGTCTCGGCGACGCCAGAGCAGGCGGCAGCGCTCGCGACGGCGATCCTCCGACTCGACGCGCGTGCCTACCTGCCGCACCTGCGGGTGCCGACGTTGGTCTTCCACGCACGTCGCGATGCCGTCGTGCCGTTCGACGTGGCGCGGCGCCTCGTCGCCGAGGTCGACCAAGCCAGGCTCGTGCCGCTCGAGTCGAACAACCACGTGCTGCTCGAACACGAGAGCGCGTGGCAGCGGTTCTTGGACGAAGTGCGCAGCTTCTGGTCTTCCGCCGAGGATGCGGCTGACCGCTCAGGGACGCGGCTGACCGGCACGCGCGAGGACCGCCGCCGTTGAACGGCCGTCGACCGCCGAGCCCACGGCAGGCACCGTTCGGGACCTCGCGCTCTCGACCAGGTGAGGGTCAGGTCGCTGCGGCCCGCGCGATGCTCAGCCGGAGACGATCTGCAGTCGCTCCCCGTCTGGGCCGCGGCACGAGAAGAGCCGCCGCCCGTTCGCGAGCGTCTGCGGCGCGTCGTCGATCAGCCTGATGCCCGCGTCGCGCAGCCGGGCGAACGTGCCAGCCACGTCGTCGACGCGGAAGGCCACGTGGTGCACGAGCCCGTCGCCCCGGTGGTGGTCCGCGAGCCCGGCGATCAGCTCGAGCTCGGCGCCGCCGCCAGGGTGGGCGAGGAAGGCGATGCGAGCGCCGCTCGCGAGCGTGTCACGGCTTGCCGTGCGCAGGTCGAAGTGCCGCTCGTAGAACTCGATCGAGCGATCGAGGTCGGCGACGCGGACGGCGACGTGGTGGATGCCCGTGGTCATGCTCGGTAGCCTACCCGCCGCGGGCAGCGCCTGGACGTGTGGCGGCCAGTTCGCGGCGCAGCCGCCGTTGCAGTTCGACGCGCCGTCCGCGGCGTGGTGTCGGCATGGAGTCCGGCGGCACGCGTCAAGGCCACCTAGTCGTCGTCCATAGCGATGTGCCCCGAGGGTCGCCACAGCAACACGACGCCGAGCCAGACGAACCACACCAGTTGCGTGAGCCCGAAGGCGGCCACCAGGTCGGTGAGCCCGGGGACGGTGGACAGCACGCCGAGGGTGCCGGCGAGGGCGCCGACCACGTTGAGCGCGCGCGGGAGCCGACGAGAGCGCCACGCGGCCCAGCTCACCAGCAGGGTCCACAGGCCGCCGAGGAGCTCGCCCTTGCCGCCGCTCATGCCCGACGTCACGGACTCGATGGCGAGCCACGCCGTCGCGGCGCCGGCTGGGTCGGCGTCGTGCAGCGTGACGACCGTCTCCATCCCGGCGTTCATGGCCATGCCGCTGGCGATGAGCAGGCCGCCCCACACCAGGGCGATGCCGGTCGCGAAGCGCATCGTGGCGGGCGCGGCGCCGGCGAGCCGGTCGTGGAGCGCCCACGCGAGCGTCATCAACACGAGTCCGAAGACGACGTAGATCGCCAGGTAGGCGAGCTGCAGCCCCGTCAGGTGTCGGGCGAAGAGGTCGACCTTGTCGAGTGGATCGACCAGGCTCGGGAAGTCGACGACGACGAGGAAGTACACCACCGCCGCCAGGTAGGCGACGGCCAGGTAGAGGGCGGCCGCGCCGCCCAGGCGTCGCAGGCCGTTCGTGTCGTGTTGGAACGTGTGCATGGGTTCTCCTCGCCCGTCGGTGCGGTGCCGACACGGGGCACCGACTTACGCCGTAAGTACGGAGCCGCACGGTACGCTTACGCCGTACGTACGTCAAGCGCCGTGCCGCCCGGAACGGCCGCAGGGAGGACGCCACCGACATGCCCGCACAGCGCGGTCAGCGCGAGCCACTCAACCGCGAACGCGTCCTGCGCGCCGGCGTCGACCTCGCC
>REEJ01000199.1 GCA_007695125.1 Trueperaceae bacterium
ACACCCGTGGTCCCCGAGCTGTACAACACCGCGAGGGGGTGATCGAACGGCAGCGAGGCGAAGGCCGGCGCATCGGCGCCGTCGTCACCCCCGCGCTCACGGCGCCACGCCGACCACGTGACGCCGGCGTCGGCGCCAGCCGTGGCGCTCCCTTCGGGCTCGTGCGCCACGGGGAGCCAGACCAGGCGGCGTAGCCCCGGCAGTCCCGCAGCGATCCGCGCCGCGCTCGCGCCGACGTCGAACCTACGACCGCCGTAGCGGTACGCCGGTGTGGCGAAGAGCAACGACGGCCGCACCTGCTCGAAGCGCGCCAGCGCCGCGTCGGCGCCGAAGTCGGGGGAGCACGACGTGAACACCGCTCCACTGGCCGCGCAGGCCAGGTAGACCACGACGGCCTCGATGCGGTTCGACGCGAAGGCGGCCACGCGGTCGCCGACGCCCACACCCTCCGAGCGCAGCCCCCGCTGCACCTCGGCGACGTCGCGCGCGAGCTCCGACCACGTCACCGCCTCGCGCGTGCCGGCCTCGTCGATGGCGACGATCGCCTCGGGCCCCGCGCCCGGCAGGGAGCCCCCGTCGAGCAGGGCGCGCGCGACGTTCAACGACGCACCATCGAACCAGCGGGTCGACGCCATGTCGGCGCCGCTCGTGACACGCCGCCAAGGGCTGTCGAACGGCACGCCCGACCAGCGTGCGTACGCATCCCAGAACGCATCGCGCTCGCGCACGCTCCACTCGTGCAGCGCGTCGTAGCCAGCGACGTCGGCAGCGAGGTGCGTGCGGACGTGGCCCTCGAACGCGTGCATCGCGCTCGCGCGGACGCGCTCGTCGGACGGGGTCCAGCGGGGCTCGCTCACCGCGCTCCTCTCTCGACGCCAGGCGCCGACGGTCATGATGCCGCAGTCTACGCGCGCCCTCCGGTACACTGCCGCATGTTCCGTCCCGGACGAGGGTCCTCACGAACCAACGACGACGCGCGCTTCGACCTGCGGCAGCTGCGTCGCCTCTGGAGCGTGACTCGCCCGTACCGCGCGCGACTGTGGTTCGCGGTCGCGGCCACGACCGTCGCCTCGCTGCTCGGCGTCGCCTTCCCGGTCATCGTCGGCGACCTGTTCAACACCGCCTTCGGCGTGCAGGCCGACATGGACTTCACCAGCGTGCTGCGCGGCGGCGACAGCGTTGCCAACGGCGCCGCGATGGCGACTCCAGCCGACCTCAACCAGATCGGGCTGATCCTGGCCGCCGTGTTCTTGGTGCAAGCGGCCTTCAACTTCATCCGCGTCTACCAGCTCGGCTACGTCGGCGAGGCGGTCGTCGCCGATCTGCGCAAGAACCTCTTCGGACACCTGATGGGGCTCTCGCTGGGCTTCTTCGAGCGGCGCAAGACGGGCGAGATCACCTCGCGCCTCACGAGCGACATCGCCACGGTGCAGTCCGCAGTCTCACAGGCCGTGGCGCAGTTCATCAACCAGGGCATCTCGCTGATCGGCGGCGTGATCGTGCTGTTCGTGATCAGCACGCAACTGACGCTGGTGATGCTGGCGATCCTGCCCGCCGTGATCGTCGCGACCGCGATCTTCGGGCGGCGCCTGCGCCGCATCAGCACCGCGTTCCAAGACGAGGTCGCGGCGGCGAACGCCAACGCCGAGGAGGCCATCGTCGGCATCCGCATCGTGCAGTCGTTCACCGCCGAGCGCTTCGAGGCCGGTCGCTACGGTGCGGCCATCGACACCGCCTTCGGCTCCGCCATCCGGCGCGCTCGGGTGCGCGCGTTCTTCGTCCCGACGGTCATCCTGGCGATGTTCTCGGGCATCGGCGTGGTGCTGTGGTACGGCGGCCAGCAGGCCCTGGCCGGTACGCTCGCACCCGGCACGCTCATCACCTTCTTGCTGCTCACGGTGATCGTCGCGGGCTCGATCGGCACGTTCACGGGCCTGTACAGCCAGTTGCAAGAAGCCATGGGCGCCTCGAAGCGCATCTTCGAGCTCCTCGACATGCAGCCCGACCTGCCCGTGCGCGACACGCCCCGGACGTGGGACGACGTGCGCGGCGAGGTCCGGCTCGAGGGCGTGCGCTTCCGCTACGGCGATCGCGGCGACGCCTGGGTCCTCGACGGCGTCGACCTGCGCGCCGCTCCGGGCGAGGTGGTCGCCCTCGTCGGGCCGTCGGGCGCCGGCAAGACCACGTTGGTGACGCTGATCCCGCGCTTCTACGACCCCCTCGAGGGCCGCGTGCTCGTCGACGGCATCGACGTCCGCGACCTCGATCCACACGCGCTGCGCGAGCACATCGGCATCGTGCCGCAGGAGAGCCTGCTCTTCTCCGGGACGATCCGCGACAACGTTCGCTACGCGCGGCCCGACGCCGGTCACGACGAGGTCGTCGCAGCGGCGACCGCGGCGAACGCCGACGGCTTCGTGCGCGAGTTTCCGGACGGGTACGACACGCTCGTCGGAGAGCGCGGCGTCACGCTCTCCGGCGGGCAGCGCCAGCGCATCGCCATCGCCCGCGCCCTGCTCAAGAACCCGCGCATCCTCATCCTCGACGAGGCGACGAGCTCGCTCGACTCGGAGTCAGAGGCGCTCGTCCAGACCGCGCTCGAGCGGCTGATGCGAGGGCGCACCACGTTCGTGATCGCCCATCGCTTGTCGACGATCGTCGGCGCGGACCGGATCGTGGTCATCAACGGCGGACGCGTCGTCGAGACCGGAGACCACCGCGCGCTGCTCGCTCGCGGCGGCCTGTACCGCGATCTCTACGAGACGCAGTTCCGCAGCGTCACCAGCGCCTGAAGCGCCGGCAGCGCGGGCGCTGCCTGGCACCGCATCTACACCAACTGCGCGTCGAGCGTCACCTCAACCGAGCGCAGCGCGGGCGCTGCCTGGCACCGCATCTACACCAACTGCGCGTCGAGCGTCACCTCAACCGAGCGCAGCGCCTTGCTCACCGGGCAGGCGGCCTTGGCGGCCGCGGCCTGCTCGGCGAAGGCCTCGGGTTCGATCCCGGGCACCTCGGCCCGGCACACCAGCTCGATCTTCGTGATCGCGGGCCCGATGTCGTCGCGGCCGAGGTGCACGTTCGCCTCGGTGTGGACCTGCGTCGGGACGGAGCCCGCCGAGGCCAGTAGGTTCGCGAGGAACATGGAGTAGCAGCCGGCCAGCGCCGCGCCGATGAGCTCCTCCGGGTTGCTCCCGGGGCCCTCCTCGAATCGTGACGGAAATGAGTACGGGCCCTCGAAGGCGCCGCTGCCGAGGGCGACCGTGCCGGTCCCCTCCTTGAGCGAGCCGCGCCAGGTTCCTGTGCTCGTGCGTACGGGCATGGTCGAACCTCCCTCAGCGATGTGCTGCCCGGCCATGGTACCTCGCGACGCCGCGACCCTGGGAAGCGCTTCGACGGGCTAGCATGATGGGATGCCGCTCGAGGTCGTCTCCCCGTTCCAGCCACGCGGCGACCAAGGCAGCGCGATCGCCGCGCTGGCCGAGGGCTTGAGCGCTGGGCTGCGCTTCCAGACCCTGCTCGGCGTCACCGGCTCGGGCAAGACCCACACGATGGCGCGGCTCATCGAGACCACCGGCCGGCCGGCGTTGGTGCTGGCACCGAACAAGATCCTGACGGCGCAGCTCGCCGCCGAGTTCCGCGACCTGTTCCCGAACGCCGCCGTCGAGTTCTTCATCAGCTACTACGACTACTATCAGCCCGAGGCGTACGTACCGGCTCGCGACCTCTTCATCGAGAAGGACGCCAACGTCAACACCGAGCTCGAGCGGCTGCGCCACTCGACCACGCGCAGCCTGCTCACGCGGCGCGACGTGATCGTGGTGGCGTCGGTGTCGGCGATCTACGGCCTCGGCGCGCCCGAGGAGTACCAGAAGCTCAACCTGCTCCTCGCCACGGGCGCCACCGTGCCGCGCGACGCGATCCTGTCGCGCCTGGTGCAGCAGCAGTACGAGCGCAACGACGTCGAGATCGCGCCGGGCCGGTTCCGCGTCAAGGGCGACGTGATCGAGATCTGGGCCGCCTACGACGAGGCCCCGCTGCGCGTCGAGCTGTGGGGCGACGACATCGACCGCATCGCGCTCGTCGACCCGGTGACGGGCGACGTCACGCGCGAGCTCGAGAGCGCCACGGTCTTCCCCGCCAAGCACTACGTGACGCCGTTCGACAAGCTCAAGCCCGCCATCGACCAGATCGAGGTGGACCTGGTGGAGCGGCTGTCGTACTTCGAGTCGGTCGGGAAGCTGCTCGAGCAGCAGCGCCTGCGCGAGCGCACCAACTACGACCTCGAGATGCTCCGGACCCTCGGGTACTGCGGTGGGATCGAGAACTACTCGCGCTACCTCGACGGGCGCCGCCCCGGCGAAGCGCCGTACACGCTGCTCGACTACCTGCCCGACGACGCGATCGTGTTCCTCGACGAATCCCACGTGATGCTGCCGCAGATCCGCGGCATGTACAACGGCGATCGCGCCCGCAAGACGACGCTCGTCGACTACGGCTTCCGACTCCCCGCCGCCCTCGACAACCGCCCGCTCAAGGAGGGCGAGTTCCTGGAGCGCGTCGGCCAAGTGGTGTTCGTGTCTGCCACCCCCGGCGACCAGGAGCTCGGGCTCTCGGACCAGGTCGCCGAACAGGTGATCCGTCCGACGGGGTTGGTCGATCCTGGCATCACCATCAAGCCGAGCCGGGGCCAGATCGACGACTTGCTGTTCGCCATCCGCGACCGCGCGAAGCGCAAGGAGCGCACCCTCGTCACCACGCTGACCAAGAAGATGGCCGAGGACCTCACCGAGTACCTCGCCGAGCAAGGCGTGCGCGTGCGCTACATGCACTCCGACATCGACGCGGTCGAGCGCCAGGTCATCATCCGCGACCTGCGCCTCGGCCACTTCGACGCGCTGATCGGCATCAACCTGCTCCGCGAAGGGCTCGACCTGCCGGAGGTGTCGCTTGTCGCGATCCTCGACGCCGACAAGACGGGCTTCCTGCGGAGCGAGCGCTCGCTGATCCAGACCATCGGTCGCGCCGCGCGCAACGTCGCGGGTGAGGTCGTCCTGTACGCAGACGTGGTGTCCGAGGCGATGCGCAGGGCCATCGACGAGACCGATCGCCGTCGCACCAAGCAGCTCGCCTACAACGAGGCGCACGGCATCACGCCCGAGACCATCGTCAAGCGCATCCAGGAGGTCATCCGCGGCGAGCGTGACGATGCCGAACCGGTGCGGCCGATCGACCCCTGGGAGCGCGAGCTGCTGGAGGACGACGTGCGCCAGGAGCTGGCCCTGCTGGAGAACGAGATGTGGCACGCGTCCGAGGCGCTCGACTTCGAGAAGGCCGCCGCCGTGCGCGATCGCATCCGCGAACTCGAAGCCAAGCTCGAGGGTCGTGCGATCGATCTCCCGAGCATCCCCGGGAGCGGCGGGTCGCGCCGCCCGGGAGCGAAACGGGTGCGGGCGTGAGCGCAGCCGCTCCCGGAACGCGACGGTCGCAGCGTGGTGCGACGCCTCCGGCTCGCCGTGTGCCGGCAGCCGCGCTGCTGTGGGCGCTCGCCGTGTGGGCGTGCCTGGCGGGCGTGGTCGCCGCCCAGCCCTACGCCGCCGACGGCGGCTTCGACAGGCCACGGGTCGCGTTCTCGCTCACGCGCGCGTCGCTCGCCGCCGCGGTCGACGAGGGCAGACCACGGCTGCTGATCGGCGACGCGAACGGCCTGCGGCTCGTCGACCTGCACGCCGGACGGTCGCTCGCAGCGGACGCCAGCGCGTGGCTCGATCGCGACGCCGTCGTCCGCGGCGTCGCTGCGGCGGACGGTTGGCAGGGAGGTCCGGCGGCGTACGCCTGGTTCGTGCGCGACACGACCAGCGGCGCGTACCGCTACAGCTGGCGCTGGGGCGGCGCCGAGATGCCGCTCGCCGATGCGCCCCAGGCGCTCGACTTCGCGCTCGCCGTGGGTGCCGACGGCCCCGAGGCGTGGCTCGCGATCCCGACGGCGGCTGGCGGCAGGCTGGTGCGGTACCGCTGGGGCGAGACCGAGTCGGAGACCATGCTCGCCAGCGGTCAGAGCCTGGCGGCGCCGACGCTGGCCCGGGACGACGCCGGTGGGCTCCACCTCGCCTACCTCGAGGGAGCGACGGTCGAGACGCCGATCGGACTGAGCGCCGAGTGGGCCGCCGTCTACCGAGGGCCCGACGGTTTCGAGCAACGCTTCGACGACGCCCTCGGACCGCCGGCGCGCCTCGCGCTCGACGCGCAGGAGCCGGTGGTGCTGCTGTGGGAGCGCAGCGACGCGGCGCTGGTCGCCGTCACGCCCCGAGGCGAAGCCGCGGCGCAGACGCTGGGCAGCGGGCGGGCTGTCGGCGTCGCGGCGGGCCGGGCGTTCACGGCGAGTGGCGCGAGCATCGTCGCTGCGCCGCTCGAGGCGCGCGGCACGAGCGCCGACGCGACCCACAACGTCGCGTGGTCGCCGTACGCCGTCGACCGCACGGCGCTCACACGCTCGGACGGGGTCACCTATCTCGCCTGGGCCGGAACGCTGCCTGGCGGTGCCAGCGTGGCCCTGACCAGCGACGACGCCGCACCGATGCAGCTCGGGTGGGGCGACCACGTGGCCGCCTGGTTCGGCTGGACGCCGTGGGCGCTCGGCGAGCAGGCGCTCGGCCAGTTGACAGGCGCGTTGCTGATCGGCGTGCTCGGCACCATGGTGCTGTTCCCGCTGTTCTGGCTGCTGTCGCTACCGCTCGCGCGCAGCCTGTCGGACCGCTGGACGCGTCCGGCGGGAGCGCTCGTGGCCACGAGCACGCTGCTCGTCATCGCGGCCGTCGCGGTGGCGCGAGCGGCCGGGCTCGGCCACGACCCGGCCGACCTGGTCGGTGGGTACTGGGGCTTCGGGGTGGCGCTGGCCGCCGGCGTGGTCATCGCACCCGCCCTGTTGGCTCGGGCCGACCTCGAGAAGCAACCTGCCCTGCTCGCCTCGGCGGGACTGGCTGGCTTCGTGAGCCTGAGCCTGGCATCGTTCATGGCGTTCCAGCCCTGGCTGCAGCTGTTCGGGCTCTGAACCGCGGCGACGGCGCCCGCGCCGTGTCCGACGCCTGACGTCCGCCACCGGCCGCGCGCGGACCACGTGGTAACGTCGCGACCGGGAGGCCCCCGTGACGTTCGAAGTCGGAGACCACGTCGTGTACCCGTCGCAAGGCGCCGGCGTCGTGCAGGAGCGCACCACACGCGTCGTGCTGGGCGAGACGCACGAGTACCTCAAGATCGTCTTCGTGCGCGGCGACATGGAGGTGCTCGTCCCCCTCCAGCGCGGACGCGAGGTGGGCCTGCGGCACACCATCGACGCCGAAGAGGTCGATCGCCTCCTCGACGCGTTGGTGAAGGCCGACCTGTCGCTGCCGGCGCAGTGGCCGCCCCGCTACCGCGCAGAACAAGACATCCTCGCTGGCGGCAGCGCCTACGAGTTGGCGCGTCTGATCGGCGTGCTGTCGCGCCGCGACCTCGAGAAGGGGCTCGCAGCCACCGAGCGCGAGGTGCTCGAGAGCGCGATGACGATGCTGTCGAGCGAGCTCGCCGTCGTTCAGGGCATCGACGTCGGTACGGCGATGGAGCACCTGCACACGGTCATCGCGGAGCGCATCGTCGCGTCGTGAGCCTGGACGCCGCCGCCGACGACACCCGCTTCGACCCAACCCAGCAGACGCTCACCACGCCCCGCGTGATCAACGCCATCCTGGCGCGGCACGGCCTGCGCGCCGACAAGGGCTTCGGGCAGCACTTCCTGATCGATCCCAACGTGGTCGGCGCCGTCGTCGCGGCGGCGGGCGTCTCGCAGGACCACGAGGCGTGGGAGGTCGGCCCCGGGTTGGGCGTGCTGACGCGGGCGCTCGCCGCGACGGCGCACCGTGTCGTGACCATCGAACTCGATGCCCGCCTCCTGAGCGTGCTCGACGAGACGCTGGCCGACACGCACAACGTCTCGGTCCGCCACGGCGACGCTCTGCGCGTCGACTGGTCCGAGGCGCCTCCGGGCAGCCGCTTCGCCGCCAACTTGCCGTACAACGTCGGCACCGCGGTCCTGATACGGGCGCTGACATCTCGCCGCTTCGCGCGCATCGGCGTGTTGCTCCAGCGCGAGGTGGCGGAGCGCCTGGTCGCCACCGCCGGCACGCCGGCATACGGCTCGTTGTCGCTGCTGATCGCCCACCACGGAGAGGCTCGGATCACCAGACGTGTCGCCCCAGGTGCGTTCATGCCACCGCCTGCCGTCACGTCGGCCGTGGTGGCCATCGACCTGGACCCCGACGCGCGCCCGGACCCGGTGACGTTCGCCCTCGTCCGGGCGGGCTTCAGGCATCGGCGCAAGACCCTGGTGTCGAACCTCCGGCTCGCGGGCGTCGAGGTCGATGCCGTCCGCACGGCGCTCGCCGACCTGGGCCTGCCGCCGGCGGTCCGGGCCGAGGCCCTCGACCTCGCGACGTTCCGGGCACTCGCCGTCCGCCTGCCGGCGCCCACTGTGCCCGACGGCGCGTCGACCTGAGCGCCGGGGCTATACTGGCGCGTACGAAGCAGCCGGGCTCGATTGCCGCCCACGGGGTGCGTGCCCCGCAGGAGACGTGTGATGGCCAAGTTCATGGTGGTCGGCGACGCAACCGTCGACCAGATGTATTTCGTAGACGCCCTCCCTGAAGCCGGAGGAGAGGCCACGGCGTTGCGCGCCGTGATGGAGCCAGGCGGGGCCGGCGGCACGGTCGCCACCGCGCTGGCGCGACTCGGCCACGACGTGTCGATCGCCACCCGCGTGGGCACCGGACCCTTCTCGACCCTGGCGATGCGCCACGTGCTCGCCAGCGGGGTGGATCCGAGCCTCGTGCAGCGCGACGAGCGGCTGCAGACGAGCAGCGTGACGATCCTCATCACGCCCGACACCCGGCGCACGATGATCTCGGCCGTCGGCGCCTCGCGCTACCTCGACTCCGCAGCGCTCGAGGCGCGTCACGTCAGCGAGTGCGACGCCCTCGTGATGAGCGCCTACTCCCTGGTGGCCGGGCCGCAGCGCGAGTACGCCGTGCAGGCGCTCGCGTACGCGGCCGAGGCGGGGATCACCACCTTCGTGGACATGGGGACCGGCGCGGTCAACGCGCTGCACGGCAGGTTGCTGCCGCTGCTCCGGGGCGTGGACTACGTCCTGATGAACGAGCAGGAGCTCTTCTCGCTCACGGGCGAGGCGTCGATCTCCGACGCTGTGGCCGGCCTGCGGGCGCAAGGCATCGAACAGCTCGTCGTCAAGGTGGGCGAGATGGGCTCCATCGTCGTCACGCCCGATCTGACCGAGTTGGTCGAGGCGCTCGACGTCGACGACGTGGTGGACACCACGGGCGCCGGTGACTACTACACGGCCGCGTTCGCGCACGGCGTGATGGCGGGTGCCGACTTGCTGGAGGCCGCCTGGCTCGGCAACGTCGCGGGGGCGCTCAACACCACGCGGGTGGGGGCGCAGAGCTTCCCGCTCGACCGAGCGACGCTCGAGCGCCACGCGCTCGAGGGGCAGCGCACGCCCTGATGCGGGCGCTGCTGCTGGCCGCGCTGCTCGCGCTCGGCGGAACCGTCGGCGCGACCTCGTACGAGGCGCGCTTCGACGTCGCCTGGCGCCTCGTGGCCGAGCGCTACTGGGACCTCGACGCGATGGCCATCGACTGGGACGAGGCGCGCGTCGAGTACGGTCCCGCCGCCCGTGACGCCGCCGACGACGACGCCTTCTACACGGTGCTCGAAACGATGTACGAGCGCATCGGCGACGACCACACCGCCTTCGTCAGACCCGAGCGCGTGGCCGAGTTCAGGCAACGCTACGGCGACCTGCCGTGCCTGGGCGTGTTCGGCGTCGCGGGCGCCGGCGACGCGGCCGCGACGCCGCGGGCCGCCCCAGCGCTCCCCGATCCCTTGCTGCTCGCCGGGCCCGTCGCGTACGGGCTGCTCGGCGAGGCGACCGGGTACGTTCGGATCGACGACCTGGTGCGAGACGGCACGAGTCCAGGCGTGCGCAGCGCGGTCGACGACCTCCTGGCGCTTGGGGCCGAGTCCTTCGTCCTCGACCTGCGCGGCAACCCCGGTGGTCGTCTGGTCACGATGATGCAGGTCGCGGGCGTGTTCACGAGCGGCTTCCTGTGGCGCGCCGTGACCACCTGGTCGCTACCGGTCCCCTACCCAGCGCTGGGTGCCACGCTGACCGACGCGCCGCTCGCCGTGCTCGTCGACGGCGACGTGCACAGCGCCGCGGAGGGGTTGGCTGGAGCGCTGCAGATGAGCGGCAGGGCCATCATCGTCGGCGCGACGACGGCGGGCAACGTCGAGGCCGTGCTGCCGTTCTGCCTGCGTGACGGCTCGCAGGCCTGGGTCGCCACCGGCGTCCTGGCGCCGATCGGCGGTCCCACGTGGGAGGGGCGCGGGGTGACGCCCGACGTCGAGACCACCTCGGACGACGCCCTCGGCGCCGCGCTCGACGCCCTCACAGCCCGGCCGTGAGCGGGGCGACGGCCGACGCGCTCGAGCGCGTCGCAGATGGCGTGTTGCGCGTACCGCTCCGGACGCAGACCCTACCGCCCTTCACCCACACCAACGCCTTCGTGCTGGCCTCGGACGGTGTCGGCGTGGTGGTCGACCCGGGAGCCGGCGACGCCACCGCGGTCGCGGCGCTGCGCGCGGCGCTCGATGCCGCCGACGTCACGGCGCCGAAGGGCGTGCTCCTGACCCACACGCACCCCGACCACGTGGGCGGGGTCGACGCGTTGCGCTCGCTCTGGCCCGACCTGCAGGTGTGGGCGCCGGCCGCCGAACTCGGCCGCTGCGACAGCGCGTGGGGCGCGATCGGCGTGCGCCACGGCCGCAGGCTGACCCTCGGCGGCGCCGTGCTGACGCTCGTCGGCACGCCCGGCCATGCGCTCGACCACGTGGCCGTGTGGTGGTCGGCGCACCGCGTGCTGCTCGCCGGCGACCTCGTCGCCGGCGCGGGGTCGATCTGGGTCGGCGTGCCCGACGGCGACGTCAGCGCGTACCTGGCGTCGCTCGAACGCGCCGCCGCCCTCGACCCTGTGATCGTCGCGCCTGCGCACGGTCCGGTCAGGCGAGACGGCGCCACCGTCCTCCACGAAGCGCGCCGCCACCGCCTGGCGCGCGAAGCGAGCCTGCTCGAGGCACTGCAGGACGGGCCGGCGCGCATCGGCGCGTTGCGCGCGCGCCTCTACCCCGACCTACCCGAGGCGGCCTTCGATCTGGCCGAGCGCACGCTGCTGGCCCACCTGGCGAAGCTGATGCGCGAGCTGCGCGTCATGCACGTCGGAAGCGACGCAGACGGACCGTACGCGCTGGCGTGACGGCGCCGCTCGGAGCCAGTGCGCTCGACGCCAGCGCGCTCAGAGAGCGTGGCGCAACCAGTCGCGCAGGGCGTCCGCCTCGGCGGCGATCGTGCCGTCAGGGCGGGCGCTCGGCAACGACTCGAGCGCGGGATGCGTCACGCTGACGTCCGGCAGCGCCCGCGCCACGACCTCGGGGAACTTGGCGGGGTGTGCGGTCGCCACCACCAACGCTGGGCCCGCGATCGCAGCCGTGGAGCGCCGTCGCAGCCGCGCGAGCGCCTCGAGGCCGACGGCCGTATGGGGGCAGACGATCACACCGTGATCGAACCAGCAACGCCGGATCGCCTCGAGCGTGGCCTCGTCGTCGACGCCTGCACCGTGCACGGGGACGGGATACGCCCCGCCAGCGAACAGCGTGACGAGTCGCTCGAGGTTGCTGGGGGCTCCGACGTCCATCGCGTTCGACAGGGTGGCGACGGTGGCGGGCGCATCGCCGGCGGCCGCCTCGCCACGCAGCACGCGCGGGAAGTGGTCGTTGGCGTTGTGGGCGGCGACGAGGCCGCGCGGTGCGGCACCCATCGCCGCCGCCAGCAGCGCGGCGGCGAGGTTGCCGAGGTTGCCGCTCGGTACGACGCTCCACACGTCGCTGGCCGCGACACCACACGCCCTCGCCCACTGCAACACGCCCCAGACGTGATAGGTCGTCTGTGGCAGCAAGCGGCCGACGTTGATCGAGTTGGCGCTGGTGAGATCGAGGTCGGCCAACGCCGGGTCGACGAGCGCCTGCTTCGCGAGCCGCTGGCAAGCGTCGAAGTCGCCCCGGACGGCGACGGCCATGACGCCCTCGCGCGGCTGCGTCAGTTGACGCTCCTGCACGGGGCTGACGCGCCCCTCCGGGTACAGCACGACGACGCGCAGGCCGTCGATGCCGGCAAAGCCGTCGGCCACGGCGCCGCCGGTGTCGCCCGAGGTGGCCACCAGCACCGTGGCCGTCTCGCCGCGGCGACGCAGGCTGCGCGCCAGCCAGCGACCCATCGTGCGGGCGGCGACGTCCTTGAACGCCAAGGTGGGGCCGTGGTGCAGTTCGAGCAACGCCGTCTCGGTACCGAGTGGGCGCACGGGGACCTCGAAGTCGAGGGCGGAGCGCGCGTCGGCGACCCATTCGTCGGCGTCGTGTGGGTCGAACCAGGGCCGCAGGACGGCGTCGATCACGTCGCCCCAGCGCTCGGCCTCGGCCCAGCCGGGCGCCAGTGACGGCACGCGCGTGGGCACGTACAGGCCGCCGTCGGGCGCCAAGCCGCGGCGCAGCGCGTCCTCGAACGTGACGGGACGGCGTCCGGGGTCGCGGGTGCTGACGAACGTGACCGCGGAGCGCGTCATGCGACCTCGATGGGTTCGAAGTCGTCGGCCGCGGACGCCTCGGCCGGGGCGGGCACGCTGCGCTCGGGGGGCACTGGACCCGGCCGTCCCGCGACGGCATCGAGCACGTCGGCCACCACGCCGCTGGCGGTGGCCTCGGCGCCGGCGCCGGGCCCGCTGATCACGACCTCGCCGACCGCGTCGCCGCGGTAGAGCAGCGCGTTCTTCCCGGACCGAGCCAGCACCAGCGCGTGGTCCGCGGGCAGCGCCACGGGACGCACGGCGACGCGCCAGCGTGCGCCATCGGACCACAGGCTGGCGACCAGACGCACGCGCGCGCCGCGCGCCGCGATGTCGGCGACCAGCGCCGGCCCGAGGCCGCGCACTCCGCGTACGTCGCGGCGCACCTCGTCCCACGCCAGCTCGGGGAGCGCGCACATGCGGGCCAGCAGCGTCAGCTTGTGAGCGGCGTCCACGCCGTCGACGTCGAGCGCCGGGTCGGCCTCCGCGTAGCCCAGGCGCTGCGCCTCCGCGAGCGCCACGTCGAAGGCCGTGCCGGCCTCGAGGCGCTCGATCAGGTACGCGCAGGTGCCGTTCAGGAGCGCGTGCAGCGCGATCGGGCTGGAGCCGCGCAGCGCCCCGGCGAGCGGCCCGACCACCGGCGTGCCGGCCATGACGGCGGCCTCGAAGCCGACCCGGCCCGCTCGGACCAACGGACCCCAGACGTCCCAGCGCTCGGCCAGCGCGGCCTTGTTCGCGCTCACCAGGCGGGCACCGCTCGCAGCGGCGCGCGCCATGAGCTCGGTGGCCACCTCGACGCCGCCCATGACGTCGACGACGACGTCCGCACCGGCGATCGCCGCGTCGGCATCGGTCGTCAGGCGCGGGGGACGCGTGCCGAGATCGCGGGGGACGTCGAGGTCGCGCACGAGCGCGGCGCTGAGTGCGAGTCCCGGCACGTTCTGGAGGCGGCGGATCGCGGCGGCGCCGACGGTTCCGGCCCCGAGGAAGGCGACGCGGTGCGTGGGTGGCATGCGGGGGAAGGTACCACGCGCGTTGCTCTGGTATCTTCGACGCTTGGATGGCGCATGGCCCGCGCAGCGGGCCAGCCCGCTTTGCGGTGCCGCGCCCGGTCGGGAGCACTGCATGGTCGGAATCGGCATCGTCGGCTTGCCCAACGTGGGCAAGAGCACCCTGTTCAACGCCATCACCAAGGCCAGCGTCGAGGCGGCCAACTACCCCTTCGCCACGATCGACAAGAACGTCGGCGTCGTCGCCGTGCCGGACGAGCGTCTCGACGTCCTGGCCGACCTGTTCGTCAAGGCCGGGCGGCGGCCGCCGATCGTACCGACCACGGTGGAGTTCGTCGACATCGCCGGTCTGGTCAAGGGCGCCAGCCAGGGTGAGGGCCTCGGGAACCAGTTCCTCGCCCACATCCGCGAGGTCGCCGCGATCGCGCACGTGGTCCGCTGCTTCGAGGACGACAACGTCGTGCACGTCGCCGGGCGCGTCGACCCGTTGGCGGACATCGAGACGATCGAGACGGAACTCGCGCTCGCCGACTTGGCGACCCTGGAGCGGCGCGCCGAGCGGCTGCGCCGCGCCGTCAAGGCGAACCCCGACGAGGCCGTGCAGCTGCGTGAGGTGGAGACGCTCCAAGCGGCCCTCGAGGCGGGTCGCCAGGCCCGTGCCGTCCTGGTGGAGACGGGCTGGACGCTGCCCAGCGACCTGCAACTGCTGACGGCCAAGCCGGTGGTGTACGTATGCAACGTGTCGGAGGCCGATCTGCTGGGCGGCAACGAGTGGGTCACGGCGGTGCAGGCGAAGGCCGCCGCAGAGGCGGCGGACGTCGTGGTGATCTCGGCGCAGATCGAGCGCGAGCTGGCCGAACTCACCGACGGCGAGGCGCTGGAGTTCCTGACCGATCTCGGGCTCGAGCGCTCCGGTCTCGAGCGTCTGATCCACGCTGGGTACGACGTGCTCGGGTTGATCACGTACCTGACGGCCAGCGAGAAGGAGGTCAGGGCCTGGACCGTGCCACGCGGGGCGACGGCGCCTCGGGCGGCGGGCGCGATCCACAGCGACCTCGAGCGCGGCTTCATCCGGGCCGAGGTCATACACTGGACCAAGCTGCGTGAGGCCGGCAGCATGACCGCTGCCAGAGCGCGTGGTTGGGTGCGCACCGAGGGCAAGGCCTACGTCATGCAGGACGGCGACGTGATGCACGTGCTCTTCAACGTCTGACCCAGCGCTTCGTGTGCCTCGACCAGGTCACGATGGCGCGGCCGGGCGTAGGCTTCGGCATGACCCGAGAGGCCCTGACCACGACGCGACCGCGCGAGCCCCGACGCTTCGCGCGCGGCGACGTCCTGCTCTTCCCGGGTCCCGCCGATGGCGTCTGGCAGCTCCTAGACGGGCTCGCCCGCGTGCAGACCGTGGACGCCGACGGCAACGGACTCACCCTGCGATACGTCAAGCCCGGCGACTTCTTCGGCGAGGAGAGCCTGGTGGGTGGCCGCCGCGATTACTTCGTCGAGGCCGTCAGTGGCGTCACGGTCGCGCGCTGGCGGGTCGACGAGCTCGACGACGCGCTGCGCGAGGCACTGCTCGCGTCGTTCGCGCGGACCACCGCCGACCTGTACCGATCGCT
Organism: Trueperaceae bacterium; assembly: GCA_007695125.1. GTDB lineage: Bacteria > Deinococcota > Deinococci > Deinococcales > Trueperaceae > CSSed10-48. The sequence continues at coordinate 15,352 of REEJ01000199.1, forward strand.
CAGGCGCTGGTCCGGCAAGCGGCTGAAGGCGCGCGTCGCCGCCGAGCTGCTGGCCTTGACGGACACCCCGCTCGCATCGTGCGACGAACACGCCCCCACCGTGGTGCACGTGACGCACGACGACCTCGCGGCCGCCGTCGGCTCGGTCAGGGAGACCGTGACGAAGCTGCTCGGCGAGCTCCAGCGATCCGGCGCGGTCGTCGTGGGGTACGGCAAGGTGACGCTCGTCGACCCCGCCTCGCTGCGCTCGTTCGCCGACGGCGCGCAGCACGGCGGGGTCGCCGATGGAGAGGCTCAGAACACCGTGCCGATGCGGAACCCGAACACCCCGCCGCGGTTGCGCTCGCTGAAGCCGTAGTCGAAACGCAGCGGCGGCAACGCGACGCCACCGAAGCCGAGGTCGACCTGGACGCCAACGCCGAGACCCCCGTAGATCGGGGCCTGGTAGTCGGCATAGCCGGGCACGTTCGAGACGTAGCCGACGTCGGCGAAGACGATGCCGACCACGGTCTCGGTCGCGAACGTGCTCAACCCGAAGTCGTAGCGGTACTCGAGCGACGCGGTGGCGTAGGTGCGCGAGGGATCGAAGTCGGTGTCGGTGTAGCCGCGGATGCTCGTACGGTCTTGCAGCGTGCGCCCGACGATGAAGCGCCGCGAGTCCGGGTAGAAGGCGCCGAACTGGTGACCGGCGTTGAGGCGCACGGCGAACACGTGGTTCGGGTCGCTCACGGCTTCGGGGAACATGGTGGCAGGGTGCAGGTAGGTACGTGCACCGACCTCGACCTGTTGGTACGTGTACGTACGCCGCTCGCCGCTCTCGGGGTCTCGGATGTCGTTGCCCCAGCCGAGGCCGACGTCGAAATCGGCCGCGATGCCGCTGCGCGGGAAGCTCGCGCTGTCGCGGTCGTCGTACGCCAGGCCGCTGCTGACGAACGCCGACAAGCCGGGTACGGGCAGGGCTTCGGCCGCGACCTCGGCTGGGAGCGCGCACTCGTCCGGGTTCGTCACGACCCCGTCCTCGATCTCGCACGGCTCGCTCGCGGGCTCGAGCACGTACTGGTTGTACGTGACCCGCGCGCCGACACTGAGGGTGGTGTTCGGCAGCACGCGTCGACCGACGCCGAGCGAGCCACCGCTCGAGCGCACGGTGTACTCGCCGACGCTGACGCGGTTGTCGTCGATCGGATCGAGTCCCGGGAACACGGCGGTCAGGCTGCCGTCGAGCACCAGCCGCTGGTTGACGTCGACGACCGAGAACAGCGACGCGCTGACCGACGTCGGCACCTCTTGCAGGTCGAGCACGTCGATGTAGAGCCACGGGATCGAGTAGCGGATGCTGCCCCCGAACTGGAGGCCAAGGTCGGAGGTGAGCCCCTCGATCTCGGCGGAGATCGAGTGGGCCAACCCGAAGAGGTTCGACTCGGAGAAGCTGAGCGAGGCCGAGAAGCCCGTCTCGGTGTTGTACTGCGCCGACGGCTGGAACACGCCCGTCTGCGCGGCTCGGACCACGATGCCGACGATCACCTCGTCGCTCTCCTCGGCCGGCAGCAACTGCCTGCTCACGGGCGTGACGGCCCCGAGTCGTGCGACGGCGCGCAGCCCGTCGTCGAGCGCGCGCAGGTCCAGCACCTCACCCGGGCTCGGCAGGTAGCGCGTGATCACCGTCGTGTCGGTGCGGCCCTCTGGACCGTCGTAGCTGACCTCGTACCCGGCGATGCGCAGCTCCTGGACGCGCTGCACGTAGGTGCCGTCCTCGCGCCACGAGAAGGCGGGTTGGGTGGCGATGACGACAGCGCGATCGGCGTAGAGCGCGCGGATCCGGCGGAAGTCCTCCTCGGCCAGCGCCGACGTGAAGGTGTCGCCCTCACGCAAGGTCAGCTGTTCCAGGATGACGTCGTCGCCCACGGCGCTGTTGCCCTCGATGACCACGCTCGTGACGGGCCCCGCGGTGTCGGGGGCGCCGACCGCGAAGGCGACGCGAACGGCGCCGGTGGCCGTGACCTGCGGCACCACGCGAACGTCGGCGGTGCGCCCTTCCGCCAGCCGCCTGACGTCCTCGAGCAGCGTGTCGACGTTGAAGAGGTCGCCGACGGCGAGGCTCAGCTCGGAGGCATCGATGCCGAGCGCCGTCGTGTCGAACGACGCGATACGCAGCTCCCGGAAGCGGATCGTGAGGGTTCCGTCGCCGTCGAGTTCGCTGCGCTCCTCATCGACGCCGCTCTGGCGGTAGCCGAGTTCGCCGTAGCGCGCCGCGATGCCGTCGACGGCGGCGCGGTAGCTCGTGTAGCCGAAGGTGTCGGCGCCAGCCACCACCGAGAAGCGGCGTTCGAGCTCGGCCTCGTCCAGGACGGACGACTCTTCGAAGACCACGCGCGTGAGCGGCGCCGTCTCCGTGACGGTGTAGCGCAGGCGCACGGGCGCACGGCCGTCCTCGGCCGTCGGCGCCTCGCGGTCGGGGATCGCCTCGAGCAGCACGGGCACGTCGAACGGAACGCCGATGCTGCGGTAGATCTCCTGCACGGTGTCGATCGCTTGCTCGGCCCGGATCGCATTGACGGTGCGGCCTGCGTCGAGCAGATGCTCGCGGATCACGGTGTCGCGCACCGCGTCGGCGTCGACGAGCTCGATACCGACGAACTCGACGGCGGCCACGCGCGGGTTCTCACGCACGCGCACGACGAGCACCGGACCGGCACCGCGATCCTCGAGGCTCACACTCACCTCCTCGAAGGCGCCGAGCGCATAGACGCGGTTGCGTTCGGCTTCCAGGTCGACGCGTTCAGCAGGCGTGCCCGGGCGCGCGGCGACGATGGTGCGCACCACGTCCGCGAACGCGGTGGTGCCGTCGACGCGGACCTGCGTCAAGGCACCGCTGATGGTGGGGGCGGCTTGGGCGAACGTCCATGAGGCCGCGCCGAGCGCGACCACCAGTGCGAGCCCGGCGAGGATGGTTCTGAGCGGCATGCGGCAGTGTAACCGAGGCCATCGTGAGAGCCCTGGCACCGTGGGGTGAGGCACCTGAGGCGGACCCGTGGCGGTGCACGGGGCACGCGGCGACGTCCGGAGGAGCCCACGGGCGACGGTATGATGAGCGCCATGGGACAGCCGTCGAGCAACCACACCGACTGGCCGGCGCTGGCGCTCCGGGCTGCCGCCGCGCTGCGGTCCGCCGGCGTCGACCGGGCCGACCTGGGCATCATGCTGGGATCGGGCCTCGGGCCCCTGGCCGACGAGGTCGAAGCGCGCTGTGTCGTGCCCTTCGCCGACGTGCCGGGCATGAGCGCGAGCACGGCCCCTGGCCACGCCGGTCGCGTCGTCGTCGGCCGCCTGGAGGGGCGCGACGTGATCGCGTTCCAAGGGCGCCTGCACGGCTACGAGGGCCTCGACGCCCGTGCCTGCGCCTTTCCGGTCCGCATCATGCACGCGCTCGGCGCGCGCTCGCTGCTGGTGTCGAACGCCTGCGGCGGGCTGGCTCCGCATCTGCGAGCGGGCGACCTCTTGCTGCAACTCGACCTGATCAACGCGACGGGCGACCAGGCGCTGGCGGGACCGGACGACGGCCTGGGTGAGCGCTTCACCGTGATGTTCGACGCGTACGATCCCGCCTACCTCGAGCGTGCGCGCAGCACCGCCCGGCGCATCGACCAGCCGTTGCGCGAGGGCGTCTACCTCGCGATCCGCGGTCCCGCCTACGCGACGCGCGCCGAGTTGCGCGCGTACCGCGGCATGGGCGCGGACGTGATCGGCATGTCGACGGTGCACGAGGTCGCGATGGCGCGGCACCTGGGCATGCGCGTGCTGGGCCTCTCCGTGGTGACGGACATGGCGCTGCCCGACGCCCCTGGTCACGCGTCCGGCGACGACGTGTTGCGGATGGCCGACCGCTCGGGCGAGCGCTTCCGGGCGCTCGTACGCGCCATCGTGCCGCAGTTGTGAGCCCGCTCCCGCACCGCGCTCTGACGGAGGTGCGCGAGCGGATCGCGGCCGCGTGCCGCCGCGCCGGCCGCGAACCGGCGACGGTCGGTCTCGTCGCCGTCACGAAGGGCCGCGCGCCGGACGACGTGCTGGCGCTGCTCGCCGCGGGGCAGCACGTGCTCGCCGAGAACCGCGTCCAGGACTGGCGCGCGCTCGTCGACGCCCTCGGCGACGGCGCACCGGGCGCCACGCCGCCGCAGTGGCACCTGATCGGCCACCTGCAGCGCAACAAGGCGCGCTTCTGCCGCCCGTTCGCCTTGATCCACTCGCTCGACAGCGAGCGCCTGGCGCGTGCGCTCGACGAGGAGGGGGCGAAGCACGACCACGTGTTCAGGACGCTTCTCCAGGTGAACGTGTCGGGTGAGGCGAGCAAGTTCGGCGTCGCCGCGGAGGACGTCGAGGGGCTGCTCGACCGTGTCGCTGCGCTGCCGCACGTCGAGGTCGCGGGCCTGATGACGATCGCTCCGTATCACGACGACCCTGAGCGCGCCCGGCCCGTGTTCGCGAGCCTGCGCGAACTGGCACGGGACCTGGGGTTGCGTGAGCTCTCCATGGGGATGAGCGGGGACTACGAGGTCGCGGTCGAGGAGGGCGCCACGCTGGTCCGCATCGGCTCGGCGCTGTTCGAGCGCGCGGGCGCTGCAGACGGGGACGAGGCTCAGCCGGGCGTTGGGGCGTCGACGGCGTCGACGTCGACCTGAGGCGCCTCGGCGGTCCCGGCGGCCGCTGCGTCGAGCGCCGCGTCGAGCGCCACCCACGCGAGCGTCGCGCACTTGACGCGTGCGTGCAGCTTGCTGATCCCCTCGAGCACCTGCAGGTCGCCCAGGCTGGGGTCGACGCCCTTGCCGTGGATCATCGCCTTGAAGTGGACGATCAGCGCCTCGGCCTCGTCGACGCTCAGCCCCTTGATCGCCTGGGTCATCATGCTGGCCGAGGCCTGGCTGATGGCGCAGCCGTGGCCGTCGAAGCGCGCGTCCGCGACCAGGCCGTCGTCGAGGCGCACGTAGAGCACGAGCTCGTCGCCACACGAGGGGTTGATGCCCTCCTGGCGCACGGTGTAGGGGTCGAGCGCGCCTCGGTTCCGGGGTGAGCGGGCGTGCTCGAGGACGGCGTCGCGGTAGACCTGTTCGAGGAAACCCATGGCGTCAGGCTACCCCGGCGAAGAAGGTCCGGACCTCGCCGAGCGCGTCGGCGAGCAGGTCGATCTCGTCCGTGGTGGTGTGGATCCAGAAGCTGGCACGCGCCGTGCTGCGCACGCCGAGCGCGCCCATGAGCGGTTGCGCGCAGTGGTGCCCAGCCCGGATCGCCACCCCGCGCACGTCGAGCGCGCTGGCGACGTCGTGGGGGTGCACGCCGTCCAGGTTGAACGTCACGATGCCGCCCCGATCGTCGCCCTCCGGCCCGTAGAGCGTGACACCGTCCACGCCCCGGAGGCGCTCGATGGCGTAGCGCGCCAACGCCCGGTCGTGGTCCCAGATGTCCTGGAGGCCGACCTCGTCGAGGTAGTCGAGCGCGGCGTGCAGACCGACCGCTTCGGCGATGGCGGGCGTGCCGGCCTCGAAGCGCATGGGGATGTCGGCGTAGGTGCTGCGATCGAGCGCGACGGTGCGGATCATCTCGCCGCCACCCATGAAGGGGGGCCAGGTCGCGAGCAGCTCCTCGCGCACCCAGAGCGCGCCGATGCCCGACGGTGCGCCGACCTTGTGGCCGGAGAAGGCGTACATGTCGGCGCCCAACGCCTGCACGTCGACCGGCAGGTGCGGCACCGCCTGAGCGCCGTCGACGAGGAGCAGCGCACCCGCCTCGTGGGCGATGCGGGCGATCTCTGCGATCGGGTTGAGCACACCCAGGACGTTGCTTACGTGGAAGGTGGTGACGAGCTTGGTGCGCGGCGACATCGCGCCCTTCAGCGCGTCGAGGTCGACGCGCTGGTCGCCGCCGAGGGGCACTCCGCGGATCACGGCGCCCCGCTCGGCTGCGAGCAGGTGCCAGGGCACCAAGTTGGCGTGATGCTCGGCGACGGTGACCACGATCTCGTCACCCGGCCCGATGGCGCGCCGTCCCCAGGCGTGGGCGACGAGGTTGATGCCTTCGGTCGCGTTGCGCACGAACACGACGGAGCGCTCGTCGGGCGCGTTGATGAAGCGGGCGACGCGGGTGCGAGCGGCCTCGTAGGCGTCGGTGGCCTCGGCCGACAGGGTGTGCGCGCCGCGGTGGACGTTGGCATAGTGCTGCCGATAGAAGCCGTCGACTGCGTCGAGCACGCGCTCGGGCTTCTGAGCCGAGGCGGCGCTGTCGAGGTAGACGAGCGGCGCACCGTGCACGCGTCTACGCAGGATCGGGAAGTCGTCGCGTCGCTCTGCGCTGATGGCCATGCGGCATCGTAGCACTTCTCGGAACCGTTCCGAGTTTCGGGCGTGCCAGTGGAGGCGGTACACTCGCTGCGTGCACGTCCGCTCCCTCCGGCACCTCCACCTGCGCAACCTGGTCACCGAGCGCCTCGCCTTCGAGGACGGCGTCACGGCCCTGGTGGGCCCGAACGCGGCTGGGAAGTCGAACGTGCTCGAGGCCATCGTGCTCGGGACCACCGGCACGGCCGCCGCTGGCCGCGTGACCGAGTCGCTGCGCTTCGGCGTCGACCAGGGCTTCGTGCGGGTCGAGCTCGAGACAGCCGGCGGCGAGCACGTCGTCGAGGTCGGGCTCGCGCCCGGCCGCAAGGTGATCCGCCTCGACGGCCAGGTGGTGCGCGCCATCGACCTCGCCACCCTGGGCGGCGTCGTGCTCGTCGCACCGGAGGACGTCGACGTGATCCTCGGTCCACCCGCCCGGCGCCGGGCGTTCCTCGATCACGTCGTGGGTCGCCTGTCGCTGCGGTACGCCCTGATGCTGCGCGAGTACCAACGCGTGCTCGAGCAACGCAACGCGCTGCTGCGCGGCGCCGCCGACTCGGCGTTGTTCGGGCCCTGGGACGAGCGGTTCGTGGCGCTCGGCGAGGATGTCGCGGCACTGCGGCGTCGGGCGGTGTCGTCGCTCGCCCAGCACGCCGCCGCCGCGTACGACGCCGTCGCCGGTGAACCACAGGGCTTCGACGTCGCGCTGGACGCCGTGAGCGACCACAGCGACCTGGCCGCCGCGCTCGCCGCGACGCGCTCCGCCGAGCGTGCGCGCGGCGCGACGCTGGTGGGGCCACACCGCGACGAGCTGCGCATCACGCTCGACGGGCGCCTCGTGCAGACCTTCGGTTCGCGCGGTGAGGCGCGCACGGCCGCGCTGGCACTGCGGGTAGCGGAGCGCACGCTGCTCGAGGCGCGTCACGGTCGCGCCCCGCTCCTGCTGATCGACGACGTGCACGCGGAGCTCGACGAGCGTCGGCGCGCGTTCCTGATGGACCTCGCCGCGCTCGCCCCGCAGGCGATCGTGACGGGGACCGAGGCGCCCCCGGCGGCCGCGCGCGTGTGGCACATCGCCGACGGGCGCGTCGAGACCGCGCACGGCGCCCCCGTGGTGGCGCATGATGGGGGGCGATGATGCCGCGTGAACGTGCGATTCGCGACCTGCTGCACGAGGCGTTTCGACGCAGCGGCCTCGTTCGCGGCGTGCATCGCGCAGAAGCGGTCATCGCCTGGCGCCGCGTCGTCGGTCCCGAGGTGGCGCGCTTCGCCAGCGCCGCCGCCCTGCAGCAAGGCACGCTCGTCGTCGACGTGCCCGACCCCGAGACGGCGATGCACCTCGGCCTCCAGCGACACCATCTCGTGCGCGCCTTCGCGGAGCAGCTGGGGCCGAACGTCGTGCGCGAGATCCGCTTCCGCGTCGGCAGGCCGACGCCCCCCGACGACGATCCCGTACCCGCCGCGGCCCACGCCCCGGCCGACCCACGGGCCGTCGCCGCGCTTGCCCGCGACCTCCAGGGCGTGCCGGAGAGCGTCGCCGGCCCTGCGCTGCAGGCGGGCGCCGCGCTGCTCGGGCTGCATGCCAGGCGCCGCGCGGCGGGCTGGCAACCCTGCCCCGTCTGCGGCGTCCCGAGCGAACCGCCCGACCCAGCGACGACGGGCGCCTCGGCCCGCGCCGCTCGGACCGATGCGCCCTGGTGCACGATCTGCCGACGCCACGCCGAACACCCGAAGGTGCGGCGCCAGGCGCAGCGGTTGGCCGACGACCCCGACCTCCCGACGCCCGTGCTGAGCGACGACGAGCGCGTGGTCGCGCGTCGGATCGCCGCTGAGCTGGCGGCCGAGGCGCAGTTGGCCGCGCTACCATACGTCCTCGCCGACCCCGCCGAACGCCCGCGCCTGGAGCGCCTCGCCTACGCCCAGGCGGCGCTCGCGGCCGACGTCGCGCTCGCAGACGTGAGCGACGTCCACCTGGCGGTCGTCGACGCGCGTGTGCTGCGCGCGTTGGGTCGCTGGGCGGTCACCCGACCCACCACCTCGAAGGAGCGTTGACCATGAGCACCCCCGTCGTCCTGTGCGTCCTCGACGGCTTCGGCATCGCCGAGGCCGGACCCGGCAACGCCGTCGCGCGCGCCCACACCCCCGTCTTCGATCGCCTCTGGGCGACCGCCCCGCGCACCACGCTGGAGGCCTCGGGCAGCGCGGTCGGTCTGCCCGAGGGGCAGATGGGCAACAGCGAGGTCGGCCACCTCAACCTCGGCGCCGGTCGGGTGGTGATGCAATCGCTGTCGTTCGTCCAGGCCGCCATCGACGATGGCAGCCTGTTCGAGAACGAGGTCCTCGTCGCCCTCTGCGACGGTGTCGCAGAGGGCGGCGCCCTGCACCTCATGGGCCTCGTGTCGGACGGCGGCGTCCACTCCGACCTGCGCCACCTCTTGGCGCTGCTCGACCTGGCGCAGCGCCGCGGCCTGGAGCGCGTCTACCTCCACGCCTTCACCGACGGTCGCGACACCGCGCCGGACGGCGGGCGCGGCTACCTGCGGCAGGTGAGCGACCACATCGAGGCGACCGGCAACCCGGCCCGCATCGTCAGCGTGATCGGGCGCTACTGGGCGATGGACCGTGACCGTCGCTGGGACCGGACGAAGCGCGCGTACGACGCCATCGTCATGGGACGGGCCGAGCAGCGGGCCGCGAGCCCCGACGAGGCCATCGCGCAGGCGTACGAGCGGGGCGAGACCGACGAGTTCGTGGCCCCGACCCTGGTGGTGCCCGAAGGCGCGGACCCCGTCACGCTCGAGGACGGCGACGCGGTGCTGTGGTTCAACTTCCGGGCCGACCGGGCCCGGCAGCTCGCTCACGCTCTCCTGGACGGGCCGGAGTGGGACGGTTTCGAGCGCGAGCGGGTCGCGCGCGTGCGCTACGCCTCGCTGATGCACGTCGACCCCACGCTCGGCACGCCCTACGCGCTGAGCCTCGACGAGCTCGAGACCCCGCTCGGCGAGGTGATCGCCGCGGCGGGCCTGCGCCAGTACCGCACGGCGGAGACCGAGAAGTACCCCCACGTGACCTACTTCTTCAACGCCAAGCGCGAGGCGCCGTACGAGGGCGAGACGCGCTACATGGAGCCGTCACCCCAGGTGGCGACGTACGACCTCCAACCGGAGATGAGCGCCGCAGCGCTGACCGACGAGACGGTGCGGCGCCTCGCCGAGGGCGACGACGCGTTCGTGTTGATCAACTACGCCAACCCCGACATGGTCGGGCACACGGGCGTGTTCGAGGCGGCCGTCACGGCGTGCGAGACGGTGGACGCCTGCCTCGGCAGGCTCGAGGCGGCGACCCTGGAACGCGGCGGCGTGTTGCTCGTCCTGGCCGACCACGGCAACGCCGAGACGATGCTCACGCCCGACGGTGCGGCCCACACGGCGCACACGACCAACCCCGTGCCATGCGTCCTGGTCGGCGGCCCGGCGGGCGCCACGCTGCGCGACGGCGGCGTGTTGGGCGACGTGGCACCGACGGTCCTCGATCTGCTCGGCCTCGAGGTGCCGGCGCTGATGACGGGGCGGACGCTGCTCCGACGCTGAGCCCTGCGCGCCGGAGCGGGGTCGCCGCAGGACCCCGCGCCGGCCGCTGTCGACCGAGCCACGCGAGACGAGGGGCCCCGAGCGCGTTCGCCCGGGGCCCCTCGGTTCGTACCTTCGTGCGTGCCTTCGTTCGGCTGCACACCGCGCTGCGGCGCGCGCCGTGCTCAGGCGGTGGTCAGAAGTCCATGCCGCCCATGCCGCCCATGTCGCCGCCACCGGGCATCGGCGAGCCGCTGTCCTTCTCGGGCTTGTCGGCGATCACGGCTTCCGTGGTGAGCAGGAGCGCAGCGATCGAGGCCGCGTTCTGCAGCGCGGTGCGCGTCACCTTGGCGGGGTCGACGATGCCCGCGGCGAGCATGTCGTCCACGAACTCGCCGCTCGCGGCGTCGAAGCCGTACTTGCCGTCGTTCTTCAACATGATGGCGTTCACGATGACCGAGCCCTCGGCGCCGGCGTTGGCCGCGATCTGGCGGGCCGGCTCTTCGAGCGCGCGCATCAGGATGCGAGCACCGGTGCGCTCGTCGCCCTCGAGGCCGTCGGCGACGGTCTTTACGGCGGTGATCGCGTGGATCAGCGTGACGCCACCGCCGGCGACGATGCCTTCTTCGACGGCCGAACGGGCGGTCGAGAGGGCGTCTTCGAAGCGGTGCTTCTTCTCCTTGAGCTCGGTCTCGGTGGCCGCGCCGACGCGGATGACCGCGACGCCGCCGGCCAGCTTGGCCAGGCGCTCTTGGAGCTTCTCGCGGGCGTAGTCGCTGTCGGTGTTCTCGATCTCACCGCGGATGCCCTTGACGCGGGCGGCGATCGCCTCGCTGTCGCCCATGCCCTCGATGATCGTGGTCTCGTCCTTGCTGATGCGGACGCGCTTGGCGCGGCCGAGCTGGGCGAGGCGCACGTTCTCGAGCTTGTGGCCGAGCTCCTCGGTGATGACCTCACCGCCGGTGACCGCGGCGATGTCCTTGAGCATCTCCTTGCGGCGGTCGCCGAAGCCCGGGGCCTTGACGGCCGCGATGTTCAGCGTGCCGCGGAGCTTGTTGACCACGAGCGTGGCGAGGGCTTCGCCCTCGACGTCCTCGGAGATGATGAGCAGCGGCTTGCCGGTCTGGGCGACCTGCTCGAGCACGGGCAGGAGGTCCTTGAGCGCGGCGACCTTCTTCTCGTGGATCAGCAGGTAGGCGTCCTCGAGGACCGCTTCCATGACGTCGCTGTCGGTGACGAAGTAGGGCGAGATGTAGCCCTTGTCGAACTGCATCCCCTCGACGACGTCGAGCTCGGTGTCGAGCCCCTTGGACTCCTCGACGGTGATGACGCCGTCGCGGCCGACCTTGTCCATCGCTTCGGCGATCAGCTGACCGACGGCCTCTTCGTTGGCCGAGATCGAGGCCACCTCGGCGACCGACTTGCTGTCTTCGACCGGGTGGGACATCCTGGCGATCTCGGCGACGGCCGCGTCGACGCCCTTGTCGATGCCGCGCTTGAGCGCGAGCGGGTTCGCGCCGGCCGCGACGTTGCGCAAGCCCTCGCGGACGATGGCCTGCCCGAGCACGGTGGCCGTGGTGGTGCCGTCACCGGTGATGTCGTTGGTCTTGCTGGCGATCTCGATCAGCAGCTTGGCGCCGATGTTCTCGATGTGGTCGGCGAGCTCGATCTCCTTGGCGACGGTGACGCCGTCCTTGGTGATCGTCGGGCTGCCGAACTTCTTCTCCAAGACGACGTTGCGCCCCTTGGGACCGAGGGTGACCTTGACGGCGTTGGCAACGGTGTTGACGCCGCGCTCGAGCGCACGACGCGCCTCTTCTTTGAACAGCAGTTCTTTAGCCATTGTATGTGTCCTTACTCGACGATGGCGTGGACGTCACGCTCGCTGAGGATCATCAGTTCCTGGCCGTCGATGCTCATCTCCGTGCCGCCGTACTTGGCGAACACGACGGTGTCACCGACGCTGACTTCGAGCGCGACGCGCTCGCCGTTGTCGAGCAGCTTGCCGCTGCCGATGGCCAGCACCTTGCCGCGCTGGCTCTTCTCCTTGGCCGTGTCGGGCAGGACGATGCCGCTCGCAGTGGTCTGCGGCTCGTCGATGACCTCGACGACGATCTTGTCACCGAGTGGTTTGAGGTTCATCCGATCCTCCGTTGGTATTGGGTTTGCCCGCTTCGGGGCTACATGGATTAGCACTCGCGATGCGCGAGTGCTAACTACCGTTCATCGTAGTGAATCCAGCGCCGAGTGTCAAGGAGATTGAGCGTGTTCGACTCAAGCGGTGCTCGCGCTCGGCGCGCACGCCGGCGGGCCGTCTCAGCCGCGCCGCAAGCCTACCACCAGACCAGGCACGAACGCGCCGGCGAACGTCAGGTTGTGCGTCAACACGCCCACCAGGCTGCGCCACGCACCGTCCAGCGTGTCGGTCTCGAACCATGGGTCCACGCGCGCCTGCACCTCACCCCAGTGCACCGTCAGGAACCCCTGCGAGGCGAGGACCTGCACCGCCACGAAGAGCAGCCCGACGAGGACGGCCACCACCTTGCCGACCTTCTTCAAGGCGTACCCGACCGCGAAGCCGGCGACCAGGCCGAAGCCGAGCTGCTCGGCGAACGGTGCGATGCTGGACCACTCCCACTCCACGCGATCAATGTAGCACGCGACCCGCCGTGCCTGGTGGCACGAAACCGCTCCAGGACGTGCCTCATGAGACGTGCGTGAGGACGCCGGCCCGGGCGCCGAGACCGTCCCGTGCGCTATCATGCCGCGTGATGATTCGCGTCGGTCCAGCCGTGCAGTCCGCGCTCGCGCGGGGCGAACCCGTGGTGGCCCTGGAGTCCACCGTGCTGACCCACGGCCTCCCCCGCCCCGACAACCTGGCGCTCGGTCGCCGCCTCGAGGAGATCGTCCGCGCGGGTGGCGCGGTTCCCGCCACCGTCGCCGTCGTGGCTGGCGAGTTGACCGTCGGCATCGACGACGAGGCCATGCAGCGCCTGGCGGAGCGCGACGCCGCCAAGGCCAGCCTCTGGAACCTAGCCAGCGTCGTCGCCAGCGGCTCGGACGCCGGCACGACCGTCGCCACCACGCTGTTCGCTGCCGCCCGCGCCGGCATCGCCGTGTTCGCGACCGGCGGTCTCGGTGGCGTCCATCGCGAGGCCTTCGACGAGTCCGCCGACCTGACCGCCCTCGCGCGCGAGAGCGTCGTCACCGTCTGCGCCGGGCCCAAGAGCGTGCTCGACGCCGCGGCGACGCTCGAGCGCCTGGAGACGTCGGGGGTCGCCGTGGCGGGCTGGCGCTCCGAGCACCTGGCCGGCTTCCTCACCCCGCACACCGACCTCGTCGTCCCGACGCGCTGCGACGACGTCGAGCAAGTCGCAACGCTGTTCCACGTCCAGCGCGACCTCGGACTCCCCGGCGGCCTGGTGCTCAGCCGACCCGAGCCCGACGGCCTCGAGCCGGCTGCCCTGGCGGCCCTGCTCGACGCGGCCCTCGCGGACGCGGACACGGCGGGCGTGCGCGGCAAGGACGTCACCCCACACCTGCTGCGGCGGCTCGCGGAACGCTCGGACGGCGCCACCGTCCACGTGAACCTGCGCCTGCTCGAGGGCAACGCCGCCCTCGCCGCCGAGATCGCGGTCGCGATCGCGCGTCAGCGCGCGTTCCGAGCCGCCTCCACCAGCCCCAACGAGGTGCCAGTGTGACCGACCACCCCGCCCACGACGACGTGACCACCGAGGACGCCGCGGCGCGAGCAGCGGCCGACGAGCGCCGCGAAGGGCGCGAGCCGCCCAACCTCGGCCGCCTCCTGCGCGACGCCCGCGAACGCGCGGGGCTCGGCCTCTCCGACCTCGCCGAGGTCACGCACGTCCGGAGGGTGTACCTCTCGGCCCTCGAGGAAGGGCGCTACCGCGACCTCCCCGAGGACGTGTACACCCGCAACTTCGTCCGGCTCTACGCCAACGCCGTCGGCCTCGACTCGGCACCGCTGCTCGACCAGTACGTCCGCGAGCGCCAGAGCGCCCTCGGCCGGACCACCCTCGAGACCCGCCTGGACCGCGACCGACAAGCCGCGACGAGCCTCCGGAGCGGCCAGACCCGGCCCGCCCAGGCCCGCCTGCGGCCCGCACTGCCGACCTGGCTGATCGGCCCCTGGTTGCCGACGTTGGCGCTCGTCGTCGTCGTCGTCGGACTGGCGGTGTGGGGGTACAACGGCCTGTTCGGCGGCAGCGGAGCGGCGACCCCGTCCGCGGCCGCGACCGAGACGCCGGCCAGTCCGGCGGACGGCGCCGCGGCCACGACCCCGACGGGTCAGTCGCCTGGTGCATCGCTCGCCGCACCGACCGAGACGCCCGCGGACGCTGCCGTTCCGAGCCAGGTCCTGGTCAGCATCGTGACGACCCCGCCGGGCGCCGCGATCACCATCGACGGCTTCCCGGTGCCCGGCGTCACGCCGCTGCTCGACGTACCCGTCACGGCTCGCGAGGGTCGCGTGGTCCGCGCTGAGCTCGACGGTTTCGAGCCCACCGAGGTCCGGGCAGACCTGCGTCAGGATGCGGACCTGTCGTTGACGCTAGCGGCGGTAGGCGCTGCAGACGCTGGCGCGGCCGGTGCCGTGGCCGGCAGCGACGGCGACCTCACGATCACCATCACCGACACGACCTGGCTCGAGGTCTACCGCTCCACCGCTCGCAACGAAGGTGAGCGCCTCGTCTACACGACCGCCCAGCCCGGGGCCAGCTACAGCTTCGCGCCACCGGTCTTCGTCTACACCGGCAACGCCGCTGGCGTCCGACTCAACCTCTCCGGACAGGACCTCGGCCCGATGGGCTCGCCCGGCGCCGTCCTCGGACGGGCCTTCCCGGAGTGAACTGCACGTGATCTCGCAGTTGGCGTTCGCGTCGCTGACGCGACGCCCGCTCCGGACGGCGCTCACGGCACTCGGCATCGCCATCGCGGTCGGCTCGACGGTCGTGTTCCTGTCCCTCGGAGAGGGGTTGCGCCGCGCCTTCGACGACAGCCTGGCAGGCCTCGGCCCGGACATCCAGGTGAGCTTCGGCGACTTCGACGCCACCTCCCTGAGCTCGGTACCGCAGCTGCCCATGCGCTACCTCGACGAACTCGAGGCAGCCCGCGACACGTACGGCATCGACACGGTCACGCCCGTGCTGCTCTACCTGCGCGGTTCGCTCGTCGCCACGAGCGCCTTCGTGTTCTACGGCCTCCCCGTCGAGACCGACCTGCGCAGCCTCTACCGCGACTTCGCGATCATCGAGGGGCGCGACATCGGCGAACGCGTTCCCGAGGCAGACGCACCGGGGCGTGGCGTGCCGATCGTGGGCGAGGCCGTCGTCGGTGAGCAGACCGCGTTGCGCTCGAGCATCGCCGTCGGTGACGTGCTACGGCTCAACCCCAACGCGGCCTTCGAGGTGGTCGGCGTGGCCGTCGCCGACGGCGGCATCCTCGACAACGCGATCATCGTGCCGATCGAACCGCTCCAGGCTGCCCTCGGGGCGGAAGACAGGGTATCGTTCCTGACACTCGACCTCAGAGACGGCAGCGCCGCGACCGCCACGGCCGAGCGGCTGCGCGCCGACTTCCCGGAGCTCGGGTTCCAGACCCGCACCGACATCGCGTCGGTGTTCGAGGAGGCGGTACGCATCACGGACGTCGTACGGCTCGGAATCAGCGCCATCGCGCTCATCGTCGGGGCCATCGCGGTCGCGAACACGATGCTGATGAGCGTCTTCGAGCGCACCCGCGAGTTCGGCGTGGTCCGCGCGGTCGGCGCCCGGCCGCGCTTCCTCGTCGGGCTGGTGTTGCTCGAGGCGCTGCTCCTGTCGCTCGTCGGCGCCATCGCGGGCGTCGCGCTCGGCTTCGCCGGCGCGGCGGCCGTGAACCTCTTCGCCGTCGACCTGGTCGGTCTCGACGTCGCGGCGGTCACGCCTCGCCTCGTGGCGTTCGCCGTCGCCGTCGCCGGGGTGATGGGCCTGCTCTCCGGTCTGCTGCCGGCGCTGCGCGCGGCACGGGTACCGATCGCCGTAGCGGTGGCGCGAGAGTGACGGCTGAAGCCTCCGCCAGGCTCGTCCGAGCGCTCGTCGCGCTGCTCGTGCTCACGGCGCTCGTGCAGGCCCACGCCCGTTTCGAGTGGCGCGACGTCGTCCAAGACGTCCGCATCCTGCCCGACGGCGGCGTCGAGGTGCGCGACGAGCGGACGCTGTGGACGACCCAGGACTTCGGCGAGGCCTTCGTCTGCGTGCGCCTCCGGGCCGGCGAGACGCTGACCCTCCTGCCGGGCGAGACCACCGCACTCTCGCCCGGCCCGGCCGCCGAGGGGCTCACCCAGTCGTGCTCGGGCGGCACCGAGGTGGTCGTGCGACAAGACGCCCGCGTGCGCGAGCGGCGCGTGCGCTTCGCGTACCGCCTCGACGGCGTGGTCGACGTCTACAGCGACGTGGTGCAGTGGTACTGGAACATCCTCGAACGCGCCTCCGACCGGCCCGTCGTGGTCGGGTACCGGCTGCGGGTCAGCGCGCCGGGGCCGATGGCAGAGCCGTACGACGCCTTCGTGATGCGCTACGCCAACCCCGAAGAGCCCACGGTCGAGTTGTCGGTCGACCGGAGCGTGCTCGACGTCTCGTTCCGGCGCATCCCGCCGAACGACGGCGTCGAGATCCGCTACCTGATGGACCCCGCCGTGTTCGACGTGCAAGGCAGCCGCGCCGGACTGGAGAGCCTGCTCAGGGACCAGCTGCGCGTCGTCCGTGGCGACGAGCGCGCGCGCTTCTGGAGCGCGCTGCGCAGCCATCCGGCCTGGGCCCTGCTCCCCGCGGCGGGCGTCGCGTACCTGGTGATGGGCATCCTCGGCGCGTACCGTCGCGTCGGGCGCGAACCCGCCGTCGAGGCGATGCGCTACCCCTTCGAACCGCCGCGCGACGTGGTACCGGCGGCCGTCGCGACGGTCATGCAGCAAGACGTGCAGGCCACGTCGCTCGGACCGGCCTGGTTCGCCACGATCATGGACCTCGCTCGGCGCGGCTTCCTGCGCTTCGAGGGCGAAGGCCGCAGGCTCGTCATCCACCTCGAGGACGAGCCCACGGGCGACGAGGTGGAGTCGTTCGAGCGCGCCGTGCTGACCTACCTCCGCAGCGCCGCGGGCAGCGGTCGCAGCGCCCGCCGCGATCCGAACTCCGTCACGATCGCCGAGCTGTCGAGTTACGGCCAGCGCCACGCGCGGCGCTTCCTGGCGAGCTTCGGTCGGCAGGTCAAGGCGTGGGCGCAGGGGTACTACGGCGGCCCGTACCTGACGCCCGAGAGCCTGGCGGCCCGCAACCACTGGACCATGCGTTCGCTGCTCGTGGGCCTGGCCATCGGCGTGGTGATCTTCGCGACGAGCGGACTTGCGATGGCCCTGTCGATCGGCGCGGCGGTCGCGTGCCTCCTGCTGCTGTTCGTCGCCGGCATCACGCTGCCCGCCTGGACACCCGAGATGGCGCGCGAACACGCCGCCTGGAAGGGCTTCAAGCGCACGCTCACCGACTACACCCGCATGAAGGACGCGCCGCCGGACTTTTTCATGCTGTGGGACCGATATTACGTCTACGCCGCCGCGCTGGGCGTGGCGGAGCGCTACCTGCGCACGCTGCAGCGCGCCGCGCCGGCCGCCGGCATGGACCAGCGTTCGATGGCCGCCCGCGGCACCTGGCTCGGCGTGGCGAACGCCCGTGACCTGGGACAGATGTCGCGCTCGATCTCCAGCCTCTCGAGCGCGTTGGCGCGCTCCGGAGCGTCTGCGTCGTCCGGAGGCTCGTCCTCGGGCGGCGGCGGTGGCGGCGGCGGCGGGTCCTCGGGCGGACGCTGAGGGAGCGAAGACACCGTCGCCCCTCGGTCGCCCGGGGTACGCTTGAGGGCGTGTTGCACGCTACCGGCCTCCGCAAGACCTACCACACCCCGGCGGGCGACGTGCATGCCCTCCGTTCCTTCGACTACGAATTTACCCCGGGGCAGGTCACGGCCGTTCTGGGACCGTCCGGCTCGGGCAAGTCGACCCTCCTGAACCTCCTGGCCGGCTTCGACGTGCCGAGCGCCGGCGAGGTGTGGCTCGGTGACGTCGCCGTCCACCGCCTGCCGGAGTCCCGGCGCGCCGGCCTGCGACTGCGGAGCTTCGGGTTCGTGTTCCAGAGCTTCAACCTCGTGGCCGTCTTCAGCGCATTGCAGAACGTGGCCCTGCCCCTCGGCCTGGCCGGCGTGACCGGGGCAGAGCGGGATCGACGCGCGCGCGAGGCGCTCGAGCGCGTCGGGATGCTCCACCGCGCCGACCACCTCCCGCACAAGCTGTCGGGCGGCGAGCGCCAGCGTGTCGCCCTGGCGCGGGCCCTGGTGAACGACCCCGCGGTCCTGTTCGCGGACGAACCCACCGGGTCGCTCGACTCGGTCAACGGCACGCTGGTCCTGCAGGCGTTGGAGCGTGTCGCCGACGACGGTCGGATCGTCGTCCTGGTCACGCACGACGCCGCGCTCGCCGCCCGGGCCGACGTGCGCTTGCGGTTGCGCGACGGCAGCCTCGATGCGATCGAACACGGCGCCGAACGACCCAGCGACGCGCGGCCGCCCGAGCCGCCCGAGCCGCCCGAGCCGGAACCCGTGCTCGAGCTCGCAGGGCGTTGATGGCACGCCCGCTCCTGGCCCTGTCTGCGCTGTGGGGCGCCGCAGGCGTGGCGCTCGGCGCGTTCGGAGCGCACGCGCTCGACGGACTGCTGCGGCCGGAGCGGCTCGCGACGTTCGAGACCGCGGTGCAATACCACCTGATCCACGCTCTCGCGGCGGGTCTCGCAGCGTCGCTCGGGACCCGCGTGCGCGGCGCGCCGCTCGCTGCGACGTTGCTGCTGGCGGGTTCGGCCGTGTTCGCCGGGAGCCTCTACGCCCTCGTCGCCACCGACATCGGTGCCTTCGGCGCCGTGGCGCCGGTGGGTGGCACCGCCATGATCGCCGGCTGGCTGGCGCTCGCCTGGGGCGCTTGGCGCTCGCACGCCACGGGCGCCTGAAGCCACCCCCGCACGTGCGAAGCGCACCAGCGAGCGGTGCGCCTACGCGACGTCGGCGCTGCTCGGGACGACGCCGTCGCGCACCAGGCGTTGATACCAGCGGTACGACCGCTTCGGCACGCGCCGCTGCGTCGCGTAATCGACGAAGACCAGCCCGAAACGCTTGGCGTAGCCCTCATGCCACTCGAAGTTGTCGAGCAACGACCAGACGAAGTACCCACGAACGTCCACGCCCGCCGCCCGCGCTGCCTCGACCTCGCGGACGTGGCGTTCCAGGTAGCGCGTCCGCCGCAGGTCGTCGACCTCGAGGTCGGGTCCGGGGCGATCGCGGTACGCCGCGCCGTTCTCGGTCACCACGATCGGGACGTCTCCCAGGCGCGCCTTGGCGTCGATGAGCTGGCGTGACAGCGCCTCGGGCGCCACTTCCCACCCCATGGCGGTGGTCTCCGCCTCGTCCGGCGGGTCGACCAGGCGCAGGCCGATCAGGCTGGCCGGATCGGCCGCCACGCGCAGTTGCGAGTACAGGTTGAGGCCGAACCAGTCGAGCGGCTGCCGGATCCGCTCCATGTCCCCGTCGCGCACCGCAGTACCGATGAGCGCCTCCATCACGGCTGGGTAGCGGCCCGCAACGAGCGGCTCGAGGTGGTTGCCGTTCCATGCCGCATCGAGCAGGTCGGAAGCCGCGGCGTCGTCCTCACCGTCGCCCTCGGCCACCACTGGCTGCAGGTTGAGGATGGTACCGAGCCGCCAGTCGGATCGCTCGCTCCGGAGCCGCGACAAGGCACTCCCGGTCGCCAGGTTCAGGTGGTGCGTGGCCGCGGCGTACGCAGCGAGGTCGGTCTGCCCCGGCGCGTGGATGCCCAACAGGTGACCCATCAGCCCTACGACGTTCGGCTCGTTCAGCATCGCGACGTGCGCAACCCGATCGCCCAAGGCGCCCATCACGGAAGCCGCGTAGTCGCCGAACCAGTCGACCACGTCGCGCTCTGCCCAGCCGCCCTCGTCCTGGAGCGCCTGCGGCAGGTCCCAATGGTAGAGGCACAGCCACGGCTCGACGCCGCGCTCGAGCAGGCCATCGACCAGGCGGTCATAGAAACTCGCACCGGCACGGTTGACACGACCGCGGCCGTCCGGGAGCCACCGAGACCACGAGACGGAGAACCGGTACGCGCCCACCCCGAGCGCTTGGATGAGGTCGAGATCGTCGACCCAGCGGTGGTAGTGGTCGCAGGCGACGTCGCCGGTGTCGCCGTTCGCCACCCGGCCAGGGGTGTGGCTGAAGGTGTCCCAGATGCTCGGGCCGCGACCGTCGCTGGTCGCGGCGCCCTCGATCTGATACGCCGCAGTGGAGACGCCCCACACGAACTCGGGCGGAAACTCGGGAGGTCGATCGTCGGGTGGCACGATGCGCGGCATCCTACCAGGGGTGCCCCTGGTAGGATGCCGCGCGTGACGCCCCCCTCGCCTGCGCGCGTCTCGGCCGTCCTGGCGCTGGCCATCGCCGCGATCAGCGTTGCGGCGATCCTGGTCCGGCTCGCCGACGCGCCCGGCGTCGTCGTAGCGTTCTGGCGCATGGCGATCGCCTGCGTCGTCGTCCTCCCGTGGACGATCCGCGCCCTGCGCCGCAGCCCGCTGACGCGCACCAACGCCTGGACGACCGTCGCAGCCGGCCTGTTGCTGGGCCTCCACTTCGCGACCTGGATCACATCGCTCGCGTACACCACGGTGGCGGCTTCGGTCACCCTCGTGGCCACGACGCCGCTATGGGTCGCCGTGCTCGGCTGGTTGGTGCTCGGGCGCGCACCGACGCTGACCGTGCTCTTGGGCGTGCTGACGGCGGTGGCGGGCGGCGCGATCATCGCGTTCGGCGACCTGTCTGGCGCGGCGGGAGCGTCGGCGCCGGCACCCCTGTTCGGCAACGCGCTGGCACTCGTCGGCGCCCTGTCGCTGGCGGGCTACCTGTTGCTGGGCCGCAGCGCGCAACGCCACGGTCTCTCGCTGCAAGCCTACGTGGGCGTCGCCTACGCCGTCGCCGCCGTGGTGCTGCTGCCGCTGCCACTGCTCCTGGGCCACGCGTACGTCGGCTACGGGGTCGCGAGCGCCGGCTGGATCGTGGCGCTCGCCCTCGTTCCCCAACTCGTCGGACACACCGGGATCAACTACGCGATGAAACACCTCGATCCGACCAAGGTCGCCACCGCGACGCTGATGGAACCTGTCGGTGCCGGTCTGGCCGCCTGGTTGCTCTTCACCGAGATTCCCGCCATCCTGACCGTGGTGGGGGCCGTCTTGGTGCTGGTCGGCGTGGGCTTCACCACCCGCGGGAGGGGGGTCGTGGCCGACCGTGCGGCGTCAGGGACGTGACCAGGAGCGTCACTCCGGGGCATGCATTGTGACCCCCCGGTCTGCTACAATCAGCGGGTGATGGAACTGAGCGCGGTCCCCCCGACGATGCGCTCGACCCAACCCACACATCCGGAACACACGCTGACGTGAGCCTCGCAGCAGCCCGCGGGCTGCCGAGTCGCGCGCGTCGGTCGAAGGGAGTCATGCGTTGAAAGAATCGCCCAAGACGTTCAAGAGCGGTGACCAGGTCGTGCTGCCACCGTACGGCGTGGGCATCGTCTCCGGCACCACCGTGAAGACGGTCGCCGGCAGCGATCACAAGTACTACCAGGTCGACTTCCCCAACGGTACGTCGCGCGCATTCGTGCCCGTCAACGCCCCGCAGGAAGCCGGGCTGCGCCCCGCACTGACCCACGACGAGGTGCAAGCCGTCCTGGAGCGACTGCAGCATGGCCGCATCACGTTGCCCAAGCAGTGGGCGGCGCGTCACCGCAAGGTCACGGACATCCTGACCAGCGGCGACCCGTACCAGATCGCCACGCTCGCCTCCGAGCTGCGCCGCTGGGACCTCGAGCGCGGTCTGCCCGACCTCGACCGCCAGGCCTACCGTCGTGCCCTGCGGCTCCTGGCCGGCGAGGTCAGCGCGGTGCTCGACATCAGCACCGAAGAGGCACGCGCGATGATCGACGCTGGTGAGGACGACGGCCTGAACTGACCAGCCGCTGGCGACGGTGCCGCTCGCGCCTCGTCGCCGGACCCCCGAACGGGATCGCGCGCCCCTGGACTGCAGTCCGGGGGCGCGTTTCCGTCATGCCCGTGGGCGAGCCGAGGCACCGAGCGCACGCAAGGCGATCGCGTACGCAGCGAAGTCGTCGATCGCTCGCGGCGGCACACGCAGCCCGACGGGCACCAACCTGCCGACACCACGCGGGGGGTGGCGCCGCCAGTAGAGCGCGCGCGCATGCTCGCTCGTGCCGCGCTCGTCCACCGGTTCTGCTCGCATGCCCAACGCCTCGAGCGCCGCGGCCAGCGCTCGGCTGCCCGTACCGTCGCCGACCACGATGCGCGCGCCGACGGGAACGGCCACGCGACCGAGGTCCTCGGCCGCGATCACCGCGCTCCACAGCAGGCCACCCCCGGACGTGACCCAGGCGACGCCCACCCGCCGTCCGGGATCGAACGCGACGACGGAGGCGCCGACGACGTCGTCGGGCGTGGGCAGCGTGTGGAGCGCGTGCTGGACTGGAGCCGTCACGACCGCGAGGCTAGCACGCGGCCCACACGACACCACGCACGCGGGCCACCCTCTCGAGTGGCCCGCGTGCGTGGTCGTGTCGCGCCGGCGCGCCTCGGCGCGCGTTCGGCTCTGCTCAGGCCTCCGGCTGCGCTCCCGGCTGCTGCGCGGCCGCCGGGCGCAGCGCGGTCTGCGCCGCCGCCTCGCGCTGCTTCGCGAGCGAACGCTCGTCAGCGACCCGCGTGTGGCGGATGACGTCGAGTCCGGTACCGGCCGGGATGAGCCGACCCAGGATCACGTTCTCCTTCAGTCCGACCATGTCGTCGATCTTGCCCGCCACCGCCGCCTCGGTCAGCACGTGCGTCGTGTGCTGGAAGCTGGCCGCCGACAACCACGACTTGGTCGTGAGGCTGGCCTTGGTGATGCCGAGCAACAGCGGCTTCCAGCTGATCGGCGTCTTGCCCTCGTCGAGCAGGCGGGCGTTGGTCTCCTCGACGTCGAAACGCTCCACCGTCTGGCCCTCGAGGTAAGTGCCGTCGCCGGGCTCGAGCACCTCGACGTACTTGAGCATCTGGCGCACGATCACCTCGATGTGCTTGTCGTGCACGCTCACGCCCTGGCCGCGATAGACCCGCTGGATCTCGTCCACCAGGTAGCTCTGGACGGCGGCCGGACCGCGCGTCTCGAGCAGGTCGTGCGGGTTGATGGCGCCGCGGGTGATCTGCTGACCGGCCTCGACGTGGTCGCCGTCCTTGACCAACAGCCGGACCATCCTGTCGATCCGGTACGCCTTGCTGAACTCGCCGTCCTCGGACGTGACCGTCACGCGGACGCGGTCGTCCTCTTCGATGATCCCGACCACGCCATCGAGGTCGGCGACGACGGCCTTGATCTTGGGCTTGCGCGCCTCGACCAGCTCGATCACGCGGGGCAGACCCTGGGTGATGTCGCCACCGGTGGCGACGCCGCCGGTGTGGAAGGTGCGCATCGTCAGCTGGGTGCCGGGCTCACCGATCGACTCGGCAGCGATCACGCCGACCGCCTCGCCCAGGCTCACCGGGCGCATGGTGCTCAGGTCGAGCCCGTAGCAGGCCCGGCAGACGCCAGCACGGGTCTGGCAGGTGAGCGCGCTGCGCACGGCGACCGTGCGCATGTCCGGGTCGACCTCGCCGGCCTGGAGCCGCTTGACGATCGCAGCGACGTCCTCGCGCATCAGCACGGCGTCGGCCTCGAACGTCAGGTCACCGATCTCCGTCTCCAACGCGACGCGACGTCCGTACAGGCTCATCTCGAGCTGGCTGCGCTGGCGCAGGCGGCCCTCGGCGGTGTACAGGTCGATCTCGAGGAACTCGGCGCTGCCGCAGTCGTCCTCGCGCACCACGAGCTCGTGCGCGACGTCGACCAGCTTGCGGGTCAGGTAGCCCGAGTCGGCGGTGCGGAGCGCGGTGTCGGCGCCGCCCTTACGCGCACCGTGCGTCGAGATGAAGTACTCGAGCACGTCGAGGCCCTCGCGGAAGTTCGAGCGGATCGGCAACTCGATCGTGTCACCCGACGGCTTCGCCATCAGGCCGCGCATGCCGGCGAGCTGACGGATCTGCTGCGGGTTGCCACGCGCGCCGGACTGCGCCATCACGAACAGCGGGTTGAACGGCATGGTCTGCTCGAAGTGATCGAACACCGCCTGCTTCACCTGCTCGGTCGTGTCGTTCCAGAGCCGCACCACCTGCTGGAAGCGCTCCTGCTCGGTGACGAAGCCCATCTCGAAGTACTCCTGGATCTTCAGGAGCTTCTCCTCCGCGGTGGCGAGGAGTTCCTTCTTGGCGGGCGGGATGGCGACGTCGTCGATCCCGATCGTGATGCCTGACGTCGTGGACAGAGCGAAGCCGGCGTTCTTGAGGCCGTCGAGCAGCTTGGCGGTCTTCTCGACGCCGAGCAGCTTGAAGCTCTCGATCACCAGGTCGCGCAGCGCGCTGTTCTCGTAGGCGGTGTCGTAGCGGATCATCGAGGCCGGCACCTCGGCGCCGTCCTCGGACAGCGTCTCCTTGACCAGGCGCGCGAAGAAGCAGCGGCCCGGGCTCGTCTCGACGAGCTTGCCGTCGATGCGCACGGTCACGACGTCTTGCATGTCGACCTCGCCGCGCTCGGCGGAGAGCAGCGCCTCGTCCACGTTACCGAAGCGGTAGCGCAGGCGCCCGATCGAGGTCTCCTTGCCGGCGACCGTGATCGCCGCGTTGAGCGAGACATCGCCCTTCGCGAACGCCGCCATGGCGTCGTCGACCGTGTCGTAGACGTTGCCGATGCCGAAGCGGCCGGTGTGGACCTGGGTGAGCACGAACAGCCCGAGGATGATGTCGCGGTCGGCCTTGACGTTGGGCGCCCCATGCGCGGGCGAGAGCAGGTTGTGCGAGGCCAGCATCTGGAGCCGCGCCTCGGACTGGGCGTAGACCGACAGTGGCACGTGGATCGCCATCTGGTCGCCGTCGAAGTCGGCGTTGAAGGCCGCGCACACGAGCGGGTGCAGCTGGATGGCCTGCCCCTCGATCAGCACCGGCTCGAAGGCCTGGA
>REEJ01000135.1 GCA_007695125.1 Trueperaceae bacterium
GCCCGCCTGCTCGAAGACGTCGCGGCGGTAGAAGAGGGCGACCGGGCCGCTGTCGTTCGGCATGGCGTAGTAGCGGCCGTCCATCTCGGCTTCGCGCCACTTGAACGCGTTCATGAGTGGCACGTACGGCGCCACGCGGTCGGTCATGTCGTAGAGGATGCCGAGCTCGACGAACTGCCGCAGGTGCGAGTTCTCGATGTTGGCGACGTCGGGGAGGCCGCCGCCTGCGACCGCACCGAGCTGGATCTGCTGGTAGTTGTCGCCGGTGGGCCGGTTGACGTAGGTGATCTCGATGTTCGGGTAGTACTCGGCGAACTCGGCGTCTGCGGCCTGCAGCGCACCGGTCGCCCCCTCCCACGACCAGATCTCGAGCGAGGCGTGGAGGTCGGGGTTCGGGACGAGGGCGTCGGCGGGCGTCTGCGCGAGCGCGAGCGAGCCGAACGCGAGGAGCATGGTGGTGAGAAGCAGACGTGCGGCGATCACAGTCATCGGTACTCCCATTCTCTGAACCGTGCGTGGGGTCGGCATGCGTGGCCGCCGTAGGCGCAAGGTCGCCCGTTGGGTCGAGGGGCGATGCGGGCCGAGGGCGGGGTCCGCGGCGTGCTCAGTTGTGGTCCGGCGCCCACCTCCTCGATATGTCGATCCCTGGCCGCAGCGGGTGCTGGGCTGCTGTGCGTGCGGTCGTTCGCCGAGCGCCGCGAGCGGTCAGGGCCGGTCCAGGCCGGCTTCGACGGGCTTATCGGTGAGCGCTGGCGCGTCGCGGAGAAGGCGTGCGCTCGTGATTGTGAACGCTCACAGCCTAAGGCGCCGGAGCGCCGCTGTCAAGCTGGCATTCGTCCCGCTGAAGCAGGTTGCCGTGCGGCACGGGCGCGCGCCTCGCTGGCCCAATAGGTTGCGTCCCTGAGGGGACGCAACGCGATGGATGGCGACTGGCCGGGAGCGCCACCGTTGCCGGCACCAACCGTCGAAGCGATCATGTGTGCGCTCACAATCCCGTGCCGTGCGGCCCGTCGCGATGCGCGTCGAGGGCTCGGAGCGGTGTGGCGTCGCGGAGCGTCGGCAGCATCGACCAGCCGGCGACGCCGATGCCGATGCCGATGGTGTGCACGCCCTCTCCTCCTCGTTCGGCTGCGATCACCCGAACTGCGGCAGCCACCGCGCCTGCCTCTCGAGCATCTCGTCGACCAGCGCGTGGATCTGCGGCAGCGTGCACACGGCCGCCGTCAGCGGATCGAGCGCCACGGCATGGTGGACCGCATCGGTGTCGCCGCTCAACGCGGCCTCGACGATCAGTTCCTGGACGTTGACGTTGGTTCGGTTGAGGGCAGCGAGTTGGGTCGGTATGGCGCCGACGATCGTCGCTTGGACGCCGTTGCCGTCCACCAGGCAGGGGACCTCGACGCAGCACTCGTCGCTCAGGTTGGTGATCGCGCCGCGGTTGGGCACGTTGCCGTTGACGTGCACGGGGACGTGCGTCTCCATGGCCTCGATGATGTAGGAGCCGTACTCGTGGGTGCGCACGGTCGGCAGCGCCGCGGCGCCTGCGATCAGGTCGTCGATCTCGCGCTTCGACTCGGCGAGCCGCGCGAGGCAGTGCTGCAGGTAGCCGCCCGTGCGGCCCTGGCCGAACCAGCTGTTGACCGGGTCGCTGAAGCGCGGCACCAGCTCCCCCATCACCATGCGTTCGCTCTTGCGGAAGTAGGGCATGTACTCGCTGGCGTGGCCGCTCGACTCGGTCACGAAGTAGCCGAAGCTCTTCATGATGTCGACGCGCACGGGCTCCTCGGCGACCACCTCGGCGCGCTCGATCGCCTCCCAGATGCGCGGGTAGAGGTCCTCCGAGCCGCGCCTGAACTCGAGGTAGAAGGCCTGGTGGTTGATGCCGGCGCAGCGGTAGACCACCTCCTCGAAGGGCACGTCGATCCAGCGCGCCAGCATCTCGCTCGTGCCCTGCACGCTGTGGCACAGGCCCACGTGGGGCCGGCCCGTCGCCGCGTCGACGGCCCAACAGTTGGCGGCCATCGGGTTGACGTAGTTGAGGAGCAGCGCCTCGGGTGCGAGCTCGTCCATCTCGTCGCAGAGCTCGAGCAGCACCGGGATGGTGCGCAGCGAGCGGAAGACGCCGCCCGGTCCGAGCGTGTCGCCGACGCACTGCTCCACGCCGTAGCGCTTGGGGATCTCGATGTCGAGCGCGTACGCCTCGAGCCCGCCTTGTTGGAAGGTCGTGACGACGTAGTCGGCGCCGCGCACGGCCTCGCGGCGGTCCATGGTCGCCTCGACGCGGGCGGGGAGCCCGCGGCCGTCGATGAGCGCCTGCACCAGGTCACGCGCCTGGGCGAGCCGCGCCTCGTCGATGTCCATCAGGCTGATGGTGCTGTGCTGCAGCGCCGGCGCGAGCAGGATGTCGCTGCAGAGGTTGCGCGTGAACACGGCGCTGCCGGCGCCGATCAGGGTGATCTTAGGCATGCTCGCTCCTCGGGGCGGCGCTCGGCCGCTGTGCGGTGGCGTACTCCGGCAACCAGTCGCCGTGGGCCTCGATCAGGTCGTCGACCAGCGACCAGATCTGCTCGAGGTCGAGCTCCGCCGCCGTGTGCGGGTCGAGCATGGCGGCGTGGTAGATGTGCTCGCGCTTGCCGCTGAGCGCGGCCTCGACGGTGAGCGCCTGGACGTTGACGTTGGTCTGCATCAGCGCGGCGAGGTGCGGCGGCAGCGCGCCGATGCGCGTCGGTTGGATGCCGTTCTTGTCGACGAGGCACGGGACTTCGACGCAGCAGCCGTGGGGGAGGTTGTCGATCAGGTGGTCGTTGGCGACGTTGCCGTACACCACCCGCGGGATGCCCGTCTCGAGGCTGTGGATGATGAGCGAGCCGTACTCATGGCTACGTTCGACCAGGAGTTCGGTCGCAGGGTCCTCGAGCGCCCTGCGCAGGTCCTGCCAGCCCTCGAGCTGGTTCTGGCAGCGCGTGATGTACTCGTCGAGCGGGATGTTGAAGCCCTCGATCAGGTCGGGACGGTCGCGCTTGATGAAGTAGGGCACGTACTCGCTGAAGTGCTCGCTCGACTCGGTCACGAAGGAGCCAAGGCGTTGGAGCATCTCGTAGCGCACGCGGTTCCAGCCCGGTACCTGCCCCTGCTCGACCACCTCGTGGATGCGTGGATAGAGGTCCGCGCCGTCGCGCTCGAAGGTCAGGTAGAAGGCCATGTGGTTGATGCCGGCACAGAGGTAGTTGATCTCGTCGAGCGGGACGCCGATGTCGCGCGCGATCTCAGCCGCCGTCCCCTGCACGCTGTGGCACAGGCCGATGGTGCGGATTCGGCTGGCCCGCGACAGGGCCCAGCAGTTCATCGCCATGGGATTCACGTACTGCAGGAGCGTGACGTCGGGGCAGAGCCGCTCCATGTCGTGGGCCATCTCGAGCAGCACCGGGATCGTGCGCAAGCCGCGCATGATGCCGCCGATGCCGAGCGTGTCGGCGATCGTCTGGCGCAAGCCGTAGCGCTTGGGGATCTCGAAGTCGATCACCGTGCAGGGCTCGAAGCCCCCCACCTGGATCATGCAGATGGCGTAATCCGCGCCGTCGAGGCTCCGCTCGCGGTCGGTGGTGGCGTCGATCCGCGGCTTCGCGCCGAGCGTCTCGGCGACCTTCCGTGCCACCACCTCCGAGGTCTGGAGCCGCTCCGGGTCGATGTCGAAGAGGCTGATCTCCGACTCGGCCAGCTCCGGATACGACAGGATGTCGCCCAGGAGGTTCTTGGCGAAGACCGTACTCCCTGCACCGATGAAACTGATCTTCGGCATCTCGCGATGCTCCTTCCAATGCGCCCGAAGCGGCGCACGGCTCCGTGCCCGACGGTCCTGGAACGGACCGAGCCGGGCACGGGACTAGAGGTGTGACGTCGTATCCACGGCGTCCCTGAGGCCGTCGCCCAGGAAGTTGAAGGCGAGCACGGTCACCAAGATGGCGATCCCGGGCAGCATGATCCAGGGGTTGCGGCCGAGCGTCTCGAGCGTGGTGGCGTCGCTCAGCAGGACACCCCAACTCACCATGGGCGGTTGGATGCCCAGGCCCAGGAAGCTGAGCGCCCCCTCGGCCAGGATCAGCTCGGGGATGGTGATCGTGAGGATCACGATCACGTGGCTGATCACGTTGGGGAGCACGTGCTTGAAGATGATGTAGGGGTTGGGCGCACCGATGGCGTGGGCGGCGGTGACGAACTCCTCTTCGCGGTACGACAGCACCTTGCCCCGCACCTCGCGTGCCAGGACCGGCCACGACAGCAGCGAGAAGATGCCGATGATGCCCAGGAACACACCGAAGGGCGGCCACTCCACCGGGATGGCGACGCTCAGCGCCATGAACAGCGGCAACGTCGGGAAGCTGAGCAGCAGTTCGATGATGCGTTGGGTGACCGCATCGAAGGCGCCACCGTAGTAGCCCGACATGGCGCCGATCACGGCTCCCAGGAAGGCGCTCACCAGCGCACCGAAGAACGCCACGTACATCGACACGCGGCCGCCGAAGATGATGCGGCTGAGCAGGTCGCGGCCGAGCTTGTCGGTCCCGAGGAGGTGCACCGTGCCCCCCTCCTCGGTGCCGAAGAGGTGGAGATCGCTGGTGAAGACGCCGAAGAGCCGGTACTCCCAGCTCCGCACGAAGAGGTAGATGGGGTAGCGCCTGCTGGTGTCCTCGGTGTAGATGCGGCGCCAGGTGTCGGGATCCATGTCGGGCGTGAGGGCGTACGTGAACGGCCGGAGGTGGAACTGGCCCGCCTCGTCGAAGAAGTGCACCCGTTGCGGCGGGATGTAGACCATGCCCAGACGCGTTCGGTTGTAGTCGTAGGGGGCGAAGAACGGCGCGAACACCGTGACGACGAACAGGAAGAGGACGATCACGCCGCCGATCTTCGCGAGCGGGCTGCGGTTGAAGCGCCGCACCGTCAACTGGAAGGTCGTCGTTCCCTTGGGCCGCGATGGCGTCGTGGCGTCAGGCATAGCTGATCCTCGGATCGACCCAGCCGAGCACGATGTCGGCGAGCAGGTTGCTGATCACGAGCACCACCGCGAGCAGCATCAGGAACGAGCCCGCCAGGTACATGTCCTGGGTCACGAGGGCGTTGAGGAACACGGGTCCCATCGTCGGCAGGTTCAGCACCGCGCTGGTGACGATCTCGCCACTCAGCAAGAACGGCATGGCGACGCCCAAGTACATGATGATGGGCTGCAGCGAGTTGCGGACGGCGTGCTTGTAGATCACCTTGCGCTCCGACAGCCCTTTGGAGCGGGCGGTGCGGACGTAGTTCGAGTTCAGCACGTCGAGGAGATTGGCGCGCATGACGCGCATGTTGCGGGCGGTGCCGGCCGTGCCGACGACGACGACGGGAACCCACAGGTGCTGCAGGAAGTCGACGAAACGGCCCCAGGTCCACGGGGCGATCACGTACTGAGGGCTGAAGAAGCCGCCCACGTGCTGGCCGAAGTTGAACACCAGCACGTACATGATGACGAGCGCCAGGAAGAAGTTCGGGATCGAGAGGCCCAGGAACGCGAGCACCGTGAACGCGCTGTCTCCGAGCGAACCCCGGTGGGTGGCCGAGTAGATGCCGATGAGCACGCCGACGATCACCGAGAACATGTGTGCGAGCAGCGCCACCAAGAGCGTCATGCCCAGCCGGCTCCAGATCACCTCGCTCACCGGCCGCCTGAACGAGAACGAGAAGCCGAAGTCGCCGCTCAAGACGATGTTGCCGATCCATTGCCCATAGCGGACCAGGAACGGTCGATCGAGGCCGTACGCCTCGCGCATCTGCTGCACGAGCGCGCGCGCCTCGCCGGGCGACATCCCCGCCTGCGATACCAGCGTGGCCTGCATCGTGGTCATGTAGTCGCCCGGAGGGGCGTTGATCACCACGAACGAGAAGAAACTGATCAAGATCAGGGTCGGCAACGCATACACGAGCCTTCGGAGGATGAACGCCGTCATGAGATCCTCATGTGGTCACCACTGGCCACGCCCCCTCGCCAGGTCGGGAGGGAAGTGCGGGTGTGACCCGCACTTCCCTGCAACGAGGCCCTTCGGGCCCCATCACGATCGTCGCGCTACCGGTTCCAGGCCCGGTTCTGGTACGCCTCGTCCGTCGGGATGCGATCGAGGAAGCGTGGCGCGACCTGCTCTTCGGTGGCCGTGAAGGCGATCCACGGCATGTGCTCCATGCCCCACTCGTACATGTAGGTGGGCAGGTCGTCGGGGACGTTGCGCAGCCGGTTGTGAACGGCCAGGCCGCCGCGGGCCTCGTAGAGACCGAGCGTGTAGATGTTGTCGGTGTGCAGTTGCAGGGCCTCCTGCATCAACTCGGTGCGTCGCTCCGCATCGGTCTCGAAGCGCATGGCGGTGAGGATCTCCTCGATGCGCTGCTCGAACGGCAGCAGGTTGCGGCCGCCGGGGCCGGCTCGGTGCCAAGCGGGCTCCTCGAGGCTCGCGGGGCCATAGACGCCCATCTGGATATCGGGAGTGGGCTGGTCGACGCGCGCGATGACCGCATCGAAGTCGCCGGCGTTGATGAGCGAGTTGAAGGTTGGGCCGGTCAGCACGCGCAAGCGCATGTCGATGCCGACGTCGCGCATCAGCGTCACGAGCGCTTGGCCGGCCTCGACGGCAGCCTGCTGGTCTTCGGTCGTGATGACCTCGATGATCAGGTTCGTGCCGGCCACCTCGGTGCCTGCGGGCCAGTTCAGGATGCCGTCGCCGTCGGTGTCGGCGAAGCCGAGCCCGGCGAGGAGCTCGCGTGCCAGCTCCGGGTCGTAGCGCTGCGCCTCGGTGTCGACCAGATCGGCGTTGTACATGGGCGAACCGGAGGGGTAGCCGCCGTACCAGGCCTGGGTGAGCGGGCCCGGGAAGGCGGCCGTCGCGAGGCCGTCACGGTCGATCGCGTGCGAGAGCGCCTGGCGGAACTCGAGCGTGCGGAACATCGTGCGCAGCGCCCGCTCGCGCGCGGTGTTGGCGCCGAACTCCTCGGCGAAGTTCACGATCATCCGGTAGCCGATCCGGAAGCCCTCGAAGCTCAGGCTGAAGTGCGAGTCGGGCGCCTGCGAGGCCTCGAACATCATGCTGAAGATCTGCGGGTTCTCGACGTTGTCGCGGTCGCCGGTGTCGCCGATCAGGTTGAAGGTCCGCTGCTCGCCGCTGGTGGCCTCGGCGTACCAGACCTCGGAGTGGTAGGGCAGCTGGTTGCCGTCCTCGTCGACCTGCCAGTAGTACGGGTTGCGGACCAGGATGAGTTGCTCGCCCGGCCGGTACACGACCGGGATGAAGGCGCCCATGGTCACGATCGGCAGGTCCTGAGGCGCAGCCGAGGTGAGGAGGTCGGTGTAGCTGCTCTGCGGGTTGAAGGCCGGGTGGTAGGCGGAGAAGACGTGCTTGGGCATGATCGAGAACTGGAGGTAGCCCATCCGGTTGAAGGCCGCGACCGGGAAGGCCGCAGGGAACTCGAAGCGGATCGTGTAGTCGTCGAGTTTCACGAGCGTGGCGGGCTCGCCGTCGAAGGTCCACGCGCTCGGGCCTGCCCAGCTCGGCACGCTGGGATCCATGATGTAGTGCTCGAAGGTGAAGAGCACGTCGTCGGCCGTGAAGGGGTGGCCGTCCGACCAGCGCGCGCCCTCGATCAGGTGCATGGTCAGGTGCATGCCGTCGTCGGACCACTCCCAGCTCTTCGCGAGGTGGGGAACCGGCTCGGGCTCCTCCATCATCCACATCGGGAACAGATCGACGAGCCAGGCCTGGACCATCTCGTTCACGCCGAACCAGCCCTGCGTCTGGCCGGCGCCCCAGTTCCAGCTCTCCGTGGGCACCGCGAAGGTATCGCGCCAGACGCCACCGTGCACGCCGGTACCGTCCACCATCTGGCCGCGCTTGACGATGCGCGGCTCGACCGGAAGGCGCTCCTCGACGGGCGGCAACAGGCCCTGCTCGACGAGCGCGGCCAGCTCGGGCGCTTCGGTGTAGCTCGGCAGGGCTCCGTAGCCGACGATGTCGTCGAGTTGCAGGCTACCGCGGAGGTTCCGGCTGGCCTCCTGCGCCAAGCCGGATGACAGGACGAGGAGGCCGCTCAGGAGGAGGGCCGCGATGAGGAGGGGCTTGCGTTGCATCGATGGTCTCCTTGCATCGTGCGTGGGGGAGTCGAACGCTCGATCGTTTCGTGCGGGTCGTGTCGCTACCACCCCCGTTCCGGCCATGGAGCGGTGAGCCGCCGGCGCTGCGTTCGTCGCGCAGGCGCGCAGGCCATCCCGTGGGCCGCGAGCGCGACCGCATGGCAGGTGGTGGCTCGACCAGCGGGCGTGGCCAGGCCTGGAGCGAAGCATGCCGAGAGCGCTCCAACGACCCGTTTGCCAGCACGAGCAAGTCGACGCATACGCCACCTACAGACGGTCAAGGCGAGTTGTGAACGCCCACATCGTAGCACATGGTCGATGCACCGTTCAAGGACACGGCCCGGTTCGGGTCCCGGCCGCACTGACGATATGGTGCAGGAAATGGCCGAGGTGCGATAACGATGGCGTCTCGGCGCTGCCCTACGGGGGCCTGCCAGTGGTTCGTCAGCGGCCCGCCGAGATCGGTCGACACAGAGCTCGGCCGCCGTTACATCGGCCGAAATCCGGTGCTACAGTGATAGCGCTCACACGTACCTCGAAGCCGTTCGCGCCGGGGGAGGAGGTAGCATGGCCGACCCAACCGAAAGGCCGAGCCGCAAGGTGAAGAGGGCGACCCTCGACGACGTCGCGCAGTGCGCCGGCGTGTCGTATCAGACGGTGTCGAGGGTCGTCAATGGCCACCCCAGCGTCGCCGTCGTCACGCGTAGCCGGGTGCTCGCGGCCATCGACAAGCTGGGGTATCGACCCAACCGCGCTGCCCGCAGCCTCGCCACGCGCCGCTCGAACACGATCGGCATCGTCGGCTTCGACACGCGCTACTACGGGCCGGCACAGATGCTGGTGAACATCGAGTCGGTCCTCAAGCGCGAGGGGTACGGCCTGGCGTTCACCTCCATCGACGACGGCACGGTCGCGGCAGTGCAACGCGCGATCTCGGAGATCTCGAACCAAGACCTCGACGGCGTCGTCATGATCGCGCCCCTCGCCGGGGTCGACGTCGAGTCCATCGCCGACCTGTTCGGCGACATGCCGTTCGTGATGATCGACGTCAAACCCGGCGAGGCGGTGCACTCGGTCGCCATCGACCAAGCCCACGGCGTTCGTGCCGTCGTCCAGCACCTCGTGGCCCTCGGCCATCGCAACGTGTGCGAGATCAGCGGGCCGCTGCGCTGGAACGACGCGCGTGAACGCCATGAGACGTTGCGATCGACCCTGGCCGCGGCCGGCATCGAGCCAGGACCGAGCATCGAGTCCGACTGGACGGCCGCCGGCGGATTCGCCGCAGCGCAGCGCCTGCTGGCGACGCGCGCACCGTGCACGGCGCTCGTCGTCGGCAACGACCAGATGGCGCTCGGGGCGATCCGGGCGCTGCGCGACGCCGGCATCCGCGTCCCGGAGGACGTGTCGGTCACAGGGTTCGACGACATCCCCGAGGCGGCGTACTTCGACCCGCCGCTCACCACCGTGCGGCAGGACTTCGAGGCCCTGGGGCAGCAGTGCGTCGAGTACCTCACGAACGTGATCAAGGCTCCACAGACACCTCGTCACCAGCGCGTGTTGTACCCGACGTTCGTCGTCCGCTCCAGCACGGCAGAGCCGAGCCAGGCGTCCTGACGCCGACCCGACGTTC
Organism: Trueperaceae bacterium; assembly: GCA_007695125.1. Lineage (GTDB taxonomy): Bacteria > Deinococcota > Deinococci > Deinococcales > Trueperaceae > CSSed10-48. The sequence goes on from REEJ01000135.1 coordinate 9,777, forward strand.
CGTCGGCGCACAACGTCAACCCCTGAGGCGCCTCGCCACCTCGCGCGCTGCGGCCTCACCCGAGAGGCGCGCACCGCCGGCCGTCTGCATCAACCCGCCGGCGAGCGCCTCGCCCGCGAACCAGATGCGCTCGCCAACGGGCTCGGCGAGCACGCTGCGAGCCCCCGCGGCACCCGGTGCGGCCACCGCATAGGCCCCGCGCACCCACGGATCGGCGGCCCAGTTGGTCATCGTGCCGTGCCCGATGTGGCGGCGCGCGTCGGTCCCGAAGAGGGCCTCGAGGCGTCCCGACACGAAGTCGACGGCGGCGGCCGGACCGGCCGCCTCGAGCTCCCAGGCGAAGTCTCCGCCCACGAACCCCACGACCAGGTCGACCTCGAAGGGGAAGAAGAGCAGGTAGAGGTCGTGGCGCGCGTGAC
>REEJ01000157.1 GCA_007695125.1 Trueperaceae bacterium
TGTTCGAGCACCCCGACCGGCTCGACGTCACGCGCCAGGTCGGGCGCCACAGCGCGTTCGGGCTGGGGATCCACTTCTGCCTCGGCGCGCCCCTCGCGCGGCTCGAGGCGACGATCGCCTTCCGGGCCCTGCTCGATCACGCGCCGCGCCTCGCGCTCGCCGACAGCGAACCGGTCTGGCGCCCCGGCATCGCCTTCCGCGGGCTCGAGCGGCTGCCCGTCACGTACTGAGGAGCCCACGACGCCACGGCCGCGCACCGCACCGTAGGCGCCACCGAGCTCCCGCCCAGTCGCCGGCGGGCGATCGTGGCGAGGGTGGGTCGAGCGTGCTCGGGGGCGTGGACGAGTCCCTAGCCCCCGAGCACGCTCGACCCACCCCACTCAGCGGATCCCCGGCGGCACCTGCGCCTGCGGCGGTTCGGGCAGGTTCGCCGGCATCGGCACCCCCTCGAGCCGCTTGACGAGCCCGTTCTCGTTGCAGCCGACGAAGAAGGGGCAGCGCAGGCACTCGGACCAGACGCGCGGGTGCAGTTCGCGGGTCTTGTCGATGAGGGTGAAGCCGCACTTCTCGAAGAAGCCGACGGAGTACGTCCAGGCGAACATGACGGGGATGCCGATGCGGCGGGCCTCGGCCTCGCAGGCGGCGACGAGCGCTCGGCCGACGCCGCGGGCGGTGACGTCGGGTGCGACGGCGAGCCCACGCACCTCGGCGATGTCGCCCCACAGGATGTGCAGGGCGCCGTTGCCGGCGAACACGGGACCGTCGTCGGTCGCGACCTCGGCGACGAAGAAGTCGCGTAGGTTCTCGAAGATGTTGGGCATGGGGCGCACCAGCATCTTGCCCTGCCCGGCCCAGTAGCCGATGTTCTCGAAGATCAGCGGCACGTCGGCGGCGGTGGCCGGTCGGACGCTGACGCTGCCCGCGGGGGGCGCGGCGTCGCGGCTCGGGTCGGGGACGACGGTCACGGCGCGTCTCCGGTGGCGAGCTCGACGGCGAGCTCGGCCCGCGCGCGGGCGATCTGTTCGACCACGCGGCGCCGGGCGGTGCCGCCGTAGCTGTCGCGGGCGTCGACGACGGCCTCGACGTCGAGCGCGGCGTAGACGTCGTCGTCGAAGCGCTCCGAGACGCCGCGCAGCGTCTCCAGGTCGAGGTCTTGCAGGTCGACGCCGCGCCCCAGCGCGATCGCGACCAGGCGGCCGACGGCGTCGTGCGCCTCGCGGAAGGGGAGGCCCTTGCGCGCGAGGTAGTCGGCGAGGTCGGTGGCGTTGCTGAAGGCGCGCCCGGCGGCGTGCCTCGTGCGTTCGGCGCGCACCTCCATGCGCGGCAGCATGTCGGTCGTCAGGCGCAGGCACACGGCGAGCGTGTCGGCGGCGTCGAAGGCGCCTTCCTTGTCCTCCTGCATGTCCTTGTTGTAGGCCAGCGGCAGGCCCTTCATGACGGTCAGGAGCCCCATCAGGGCGCCGTAGACGCGGCCGGTCTTGCCGCGGATCAGTTCACTGACGTCGGGGTTCTTCTTCTGCGGCATGATCGAGCTGCCGGTGGTGTGCGAGTCGGGCAGGACGACGAAGCCGAACTCCTGCGACGACCACACGATGAGTTCCTCGGACATGCGCGACAGGTGCATCATGGCGATCGACGCGCCGGCGAGGAACTCGAGGGCGAAGTCGCGGTCCGAGACGGCGTCGAGCGAGTTGGCGGCGGGGGCGTCGAAGCCGAGCAGGGTGGCGGTGCGGTGCCGATCGATGGGGAAGCCGGTGCCGGCGAGGGCGCCGGCGCCGAGCGGGCAGGCCGCGTCGAGGCGCGCGAGCGCGTCGCGGAGACGACCCTCGTCGCGGGCGAACATCTCCTGGTACGCGAGCAGGTGGTGCGAGAGGCGCACGGGTTGGGCGACCTGGAGGTGGGTGTAGCCGGGCAGGACCACGTCGATGTGGCGCTCGGCCAGGTCGACGAGCACGCCTCTCGCCTCGCGCAGCAGCGCCAGGATGCGGCGCGTGCGGGCCCGCAGCGCCAGGCGGAAGTCGGTGGCGACCTGGTCGTTGCGGGAGCGGGCGGTGTGGAGCTTGCCGCCGACGGGCCCCACTGCGTCGGTGAGCCGGCGCTCGAGGTTCATGTGGACGTCTTCGAGCGCGACGTCCCAGGCGACGTCGCCGGCTTCGACGGCGCGGGCGAGCTCGCGCAGCCCGGCCACGAGGGTGTCCGCCTCGGCCGGGGTGACGATGCCCTGCTCGCCCAGCATGGTGGCGTGGGCGATCGAGCCCTCGATGTCCTCGAGCGCCATGGCGGCGTCGACGTCGATCGAGGCGTTGAAGGCCTGCACCAGGGCGTCGGTGGCTTCGGCGAAGCGTCCGCCCCACATGCCCTGACCGCCGTGCTTGTCCGGCGCCTGCTTGTCCGGCGCCTGCGGCGAGGACGGCGTGGCCTTCGGCGCGCTCACGTCGGCGCTCCGAGCCGGCCGCCGCCGCTGCCGGGCACCTTCGTCTGCCAGGTGCCGCCGACGCGTTTGTGCAGCGTGATGCTCGTGTCGTCGCGGGCGGCCTCGGTGTAGCCCATGCGGGCGTAGTAGGCGAGTTGCTCGCGGGTGGTGTCGAGCGGGAGCGGCAGCGTCAGGGTGGGGACGTTGGCGCGGATGGCGGCGGCCTCGACGCGGGTCATGAGCCAGCGGCCGTAGCCCTGGCCCCGGTGCGCGGGCAGGGTCGCGACGCGCTCGACCTCCCAGCCGTCCTTGTGATCGCGCCAGCACAGGGCGGCGAGGAGGTCGCCGGTGCGGTCCTCGAGGAGCAACGCCCCGCCGTGCTCGAGCCCGGCGCGCACGGTGTGACCGTCGGCGGCCGTGTCCGGGTACGCCAGCGCTCGCAGCGCGGCCAGGCGCTGGGCGTCACGGAGCCCTGCCCAACGCAAGCGGGACGCCTCGTAGGCCTGCCCCGGGCGGCCGAGCACCGGGGCGGGGAAGGGGGTGTCGGTCATGCGCGGCTCAGTCGCCGTCCGACGACGTGGCCGCGAGCTGTGCGGCGATGCGCAGCCTGAGCGCGTTGAGCTTGATGAAGCCGTCGGCGTCGGCCTGGTGGTACACGTCGTCGGCCTCGAAGGTCACGACGTCCTGGCGGTAGAGGCTGTTGGGACTGCTGCGGCCGAGGATCGTGACCGAGCCCTTGTAGAGCTTCAGCCGCGCGACGCCGGTGACGGGGCGCTGGATGTCGTCGAAGGTGCGCTGCAGCACCTCGCGCTCGGGCGCGTACCAGAAGCCGTCGTACACGGCGTGGGCGTAGCGCGGCACGAGGTCGTCGCGGAGCTTCATCACCTGGCGGTCGAGGGTGAGCTGCTCGATCGCCTTGTGGCCGTGGAAGAGCAGCGTGCCACCGGGCGTCTCGTAACAGCCGCGCGACTTCATGCCGACGAAGCGGTTCTCGACGAGGTCGACGCGGCCGACGCCGTGCTCGCCGGCGATGCGGTTGGCTGCGGTCAGCAGCGCGACCGGGTCGAGGCGCTCGCCGTCGATGGCGACGGGGTTGCCCTGCTCGAAGGCGATCTCGACGACGCGCGGGGTATCGGGTGCGGCTTCGGGGTCGGTGGTCAGGCGCCACATGCCCTGGGGCGGTTCGTTCCAAGGGTCCTCCAGAACCCCGCCCTCGTAGCTGATGTGATAGAGGTTGGCGTCCATGGAGTAGGGCTTCTCCTTGGTGATCCCGGTGGGGATGCCGTAGCGCTCGGCGTAGGCGATGCAGTCCTCGCGGCCCTTGAGGTCCCATTCGCGCCACGGCGCGATGACCTTGATGTCGGGCTTCAGGCCGTAACTCGCGAGCTCGAAGCGCACCTGGTCGTTGCCCTTGCCGGTGGCGCCGTGCGCGACCGCGTCGGCGCCTTCGCGCTCGGCGACGTCGACCATGTGCTTGGCGATGAGGGGCCGCGCGAACGAGGTGCCGAGCAGGTAGTAGGACTCGTAGATGGCGCCGGCGCGGAGGACGGGGAACACGAAGTCCTCGACGAACTCGCGTTGCAGGTCGACCGCGTACGCGGCCGAGGCGCCGGTGGCGAGCGCCTTGCTGCGCGCCACGTCGACCTCCTCGCCCTGGCCGATGTCGGCGGTGAAGGCGACCACCTCGGCGCCGTAGGTGGCCTTGATCCAGTGGAGGATCACGGAGGTGTCGAGACCACCGCTGTAGGCAAGCACGACCTTGTCGACCTTCTTGTGGCTGGGCATGGCGTCCTCCGAGACGTCAACGAACAGACCCCGGCGCTGCGGGCACGGCGGGTGGAACGCTCCGGGGGGAGCGTCTTACCGGCGTCGTGCGCGTCGTTGGGGTCTGGTCGCTGGGATGGGCATCGGTTGGTGGCGGAGGCGCTGCAACGATATGCAGTGCGCCCGAATACCGAACCAACGTAGCACCGCCTGGGGTGGCGGTCAAGATGCGCAGCGCCCGAGTGCGCCGCGTCACCCACGCTCGCTGCCGGGCGTCGGCGGGGGCGGCTCGCTGGCGGCCGGGCCGGGACCGCGGCGCGGCCTGCGCCGGACCGAGGCGAGCGCAGCGGCGACGAGGATCAGCCCCGCGCCCCCCACGCCGAGCGCCCCGAGCCGTTCGCCGAACACGGCCGCCGCGAGCGCGGTAGCTACGACCGGTTCGATCGTCGCGACCAGCACCGCACGCGACGCCTCGACCGCGCGCAGGCCCGTGTAGTAGACGAGGTACGCCAGGTACGTCGACACCAGCGACAGGGCGACGAGCAGCGACCACGCCAGTGGGCTCTTGGGCACGAACGTGACGAACGGCAGGAGCCCGAGCGCCCCGATCGGGAGCACGATGGCGAAGATCGTGACCGGCGCGTAGCGCGCCAGCACCCACTTCCCGAACAGGTAGTACGCCGCGTACGAGGCACCCGCCGTGAGGCCCCAGCCGAGCGAGGCGGGGGAGACGCGAACGCCGTTCGCGGAGCCGCCGGCGAACGCCACGAGCACCACGCCGAGCATGGCCAGGGCCACCAGGGCCAGCTTCGTCCGCGTGAGGCGTTCGCCCAGCAGCGGCCAGGCGAGCAGCGTCACGAACGCTGGCGCGGTGTAGAGCAAGACGAAGGCGAGGGAGATGCCGCCCGTCTCGATCGCGAGCACGAGTGCGGCATAGAAGAGCGTGACCCCGACCAACGCGAAGGCCGCCATGCTCGCCAGGTCGCGAGCGGCGCGGACTCGCAAGCGATGCGTGAGCGCCGCGTGCAGCGCGAAGGCGCCGCCCGCCAGCGTGGCGCGCCAGAACGCGATCTCGAGCGGCGCGACCCCCTCGTCCAGGACGGCGCGCGAGAACAGCCCGATCAGTGCCCACAGCACCGCCGCGACGGCGACCAACGCGTAGCCGCGCGCCTGCACGGGCGCTCAGGCCGGGTTGCGCAGGGGCTTCATGCGGTACTCGGCCGCCAGGTCTGGATCTTCGTGCCGGAGATCACGCATGCGCCTGAGGTACGACGCGAACTCGATGCCCCACGCCACGAGGTTGACGGCGTACAGCGCGACCAAGATCCACGTTCCCGTGACCAGGGGGATGCCGAGCGGGCTGGCGGCCCAGCCGAACTGCACCAGGGCGTCGATCCCGAACACCGCCCAGGGCACCAGCAGCAGGATGCCCCACAGCTCGTCCGCCGCGCCGGCACCGGGTACGAGCAGCGCAAGCAGGTGGTAGAGCGGCGTGCGCGGCGCGTTCCGCGCGAGCCGCGGGCGCGGCACGAACAGCGCCAACACGTGCACCGCGAAGACCGCGAGGAACGCAGCGAGCAGTGCCGGTGCCACCCAGCCGCCGATTCGGGCGGGCGCGCTCGCCGCGCCCAGGTAGCCGAACGGATCGCGGTAGGAGTCGCCCAGCGCGCGCTGCCACGTCCCGGCCACCGCGGCGCGCAGCGTGGTGGGCGAGGGGGCAGGCATCGGCTCGCCCGCCTGCAGCGCCGCCAGTGCCAGGTCGGCCTCGGGAACGCCGTCGAGCACGGCGCGCTCGAGCAGCCGCGCCGCGTCGGCGTCGTCGCCGGCGCGCTCAGCGCGATACGCCGCCACGACGCGCGCTTGGCCGACGTTGGCGGTGTCGAGCGGTTGCAGCAGCGGGGCGACGTACGCGGCGTCGACGTGGCCCGTCGCGGCGGCCTGCACGGCGTCGTCGCCGCGCTCGGTCCACACGGCCAGGGCCGCGGCGGCGTGTGCGGCAGCCAGCAGCAGCACGAGGGCGAGCTTCTCGGTGGTGCCGTAGTGGCGCATCACCCGCAGTCGCCAGGCGCCGCCGGCGCGTCGGCCGCTCTCGCGGGCACGGCGGATCAGCAGCGACTGCACCCGCCAGTACTTGGCCAGCAGCGTCAGGTGCAACATGACCGCGGCGACGACGAGCGCCGACGCGGCGTACCAACCGCCGCCCCCGAGGTTGACGGCGGCTTTGCTGAGCACCTGCCGAGCGCTGGTGGCACCGAGCGCGGCCGCGCGCTCGCGCGCGACAGCCGCACCCTCGGCGTCGCCGCTCTGGCGGAGGAGGTCGGCGTACTCGCGCAGGGCGCTGGCGGCACCAGGCATGCCGGTGCCGGCCGTGCGCGGCAACCAGGCGGCCCAGAGGTCCGCGGCGACGCGGTCGCCGGCCTGCAACGCACGCAAGAGCGGCCTGAGCGCGAAGCCGTAACGATCGTGCACGTCGGCGTCGGTGAGGAGCGCAGGGTCGTAACCGCGCGACTCGAAGTCCGCCAGGGCCCCTTCGAGCGCCTCGTCGGCGATGTCGGGGAACCCCAGGGCGAGCGCAGCGCGTGCGACGAAGGCGCGCTCGAAGAACGGTCCGCCTGCCACGAGCGCCGCCTCGAGTGCCGCGGCGCGCTCGGCCTCGTCCTCGCTCGCGCTGGCGATCTGCACGTGCAGGTGCGGGTTGGTGGGATCGCGGCGGGCCGCGGCGCTGGGGTCGGAGACCTCGGCTTCGGCCCGCCACCAGCCGAGCAGCGGGCTGCGGGGGTCGAACACCGGCAGTGGGCTGGCGTGCCCGTTCTCGACGCGGTGTTCGATCAGGACGGTGTCTCCGGCGACCTCGATCGCGGCCACGGCGCGCACGCCGGTCCCGAGCGGTTCGAGCGTCTCGATGGGGCCGGACACGGCGGTGCGGCTGCGCACGTAGCCGTCCTCGAGGTCGAGTTCGAGCACGGTGTGACCGTGCGCGACCCACGCGCGACCGAGGTGGACGATGGCCGCACGCGTGTCGCCGCTGTCGCTCGGACGCGAGAAGCGCCAGCGCACGGTGCCGTCGGCCTCGGTGAGGACCGCCGTGCCGTCCTCGAGCGTGAGCGTGGCCTCGCCCGCGGGCGCCTGTGCCGGCGCCTCGGGCTCGGGTGTAGGCGTGGGTGTGGGTTCGGGTGTGGGCTCGGGTTCGACGGGTGGTTCGGGCTCCGGCGCCGGCTCGGCGGGGGCGTCGGGCGCAGGCGCTGCGGGGTCTGGGGCCGGCGCCGCCACGCCGCGCGCGCGCAGCGTCGCCTCGACGTCGGGTCCTTGCAGGCGCAACTCCGTCATGCCCGGCTCGCGCAAGGTGACGTCGAACGCGAGGACGCCGTCGCTCCCGGCGTCGGCTCCTTGGCGCTCGACCTCGCCCGATGGCGCCACCGCCTCGAGCACGTAGCGAGCGCCGGGCGTGAGGCGGTCGGCCTCCACCCGGACGCTCTCGCCGACCGGCGCCGAGGTGGGCGCCACGCCGATGCGAGGGGCGCTCGAGGGCTGCGCGAGCGCCGCTCCGACCGACGCGAGGGCGAGCCAGAGCACCAGCACGAGGGCGGTCGAGGACCGGGTCACCGAGCGGGCATGCGACGTCATGGGCACCACCTTACCGCCATGGCGGGGCCTCGCGCCGTGGTATCTTGCGCCCGTGTCCGATGCGCTCTGGACGCGCCTCACCGCGCCTTTCCCCGCTCTTGCCGTCACCTGGGACGTCGTCTCCGTCGATGCCGCGGTCGACGAGGCCGTCGTCGCGCCTCGTCTTCGACGCGAGGCGATCGTGGAGCGGCTCGACCAGCACTGTGGCGTCGCAGGGTGGAGCGTGACGTTCACGCCCTTCGCGAACGGCGCGGTCGGGTGCACCGTCGAGATCGCGGGCGTCCGCAAGAGCGCCGTTGCCGACGCCCTGATGGCCGGACCCGCCGCCACGGCCGACGCCGCCCTCGCGGTGAGCGCCGCGTCGTTCGGCCTGGTCGTGCCCCCCGCGGCGGTACCGCAACGCGTCGCCTTCGACGCCGAGGCCGGCATCGCCCTGCACGATCCCGAGCTGGTCGGCGACCACGTCGCCGAGGCCGGAGCTGGTGCCACAGCTGGCGCCGCGACCGACGCCGGCCCCGCCGACGCTCCGATGGATCCGGCGAGCGCCGGGGCGAGCGACGACGACTCCGCTCTCGACGTCCACGCCGCCGACGTCGAGGCGCGTGGCCTGTCGCGCGAAGGACTGGTGATGATCGATCGGCTGGTCGAGCGCTTGAAGGAGTCCGGGCACGGGCTCCAGGCGGCGCGCCTGCTGGTCCGCTACGGCGGCTACGGCAAGGACGCCGAAGCGGCTCGGGCGCTCTATGGCGCGCTGCGCGCGCTCCTCAAGCGCGGCGACGACGTCGAGGTGGAGGCGTGATCAAGGTCATCGCGATCGGCGACGTGCACGGCATGTGGCCGGAGTTGTGGCGGGTGCTCAAGGCGACGGCGGCGAGCACATCGACGTTCGCGCCGACCGAGGCGGTCCGCTCCGGGCGCTACCGCGTCGTGTGCATGGGTGACCTGGTCCACTACAAGGATGCCCGGGCGTACGCGGCTGCGGTCGGTGACGAGCACTACGACCCTGCCGACCGCGATCACCTGCGCCGCGCCGCCAAGGCGCAGATCCGCGAGCTCTACCGCTTCAAGGACTACGTCGAGGCCTCCGAGGGCAACGTCCAGGTCATCCTCGGCAACCACGACGAGGCCGCCGTCAAGCACGGCTACGAGCTCGGGACGCGCGGTGGCTTGATGCACTACGAGTTCGACGAGGGTCGCGGTGGCGTGCCGCTCCCGGACGACCTGGCGACGTGGATCGAGGGCTTCCCGCGCGAGGTCGTGCACCACGGGGTGCACTTCGCCCACGCTGGGCCCACGGTCGGCATGCAGTTCTTCGACGACTTCTTCTATCACGACCCCGACACCAAGACGTGGTGGTACGAGAAGCCCGACCTCCTGCGTCAGGCCGGTCACCGCTTCGGCGTGTACGGCCACACGGTCATGAAGGAGGGGATCTACGTCGACAAGGAGCACGGCTTCGCGATGATCGACGCGCTCAGCCACACGCAGTTCCTCGAGATGATCCTGTCCGACGAGCGGCTCGACTACTCGATCAGCTCGCTGTAGCCGCGCCGCTCAGAGCGAGTAGCCGCCGTCGTCGTCGTCGCGCACCAGCTCGCCGCCGCGCAGCACCATGGTGCGGCGCTTGAGGCGATCGACCAGGTCGCGCGAGTGGGTGGCCACGATGACCGTGGTCCCCTTGATGTTGACGTCGTTGAGCAGCTCCAGGATCTCCCAGCTGGTGTCGGGATCCAGGTTCCCCGTCGGCTCGTCGCACAGCAGCAGCGGCGGGTTGGTGACGAGCGCTCGCGCGATCGCCACGCGTTGCTGCTCGCCCAGCGACAGCTCGATGGGGAAGGCCTTGCGCTTGTGCGCCAAGCCGACCTGCCGCAGAGCCGTCAACGCGCGCTGTTCCTGGTTGCCGCGGAAGCCCGTCGCCCGCAGGGCGAAGGTCAGGTTCTCCAGTGCGGAGAGCTTGGGGAGCAGGCGATGGTCCTGGAAGACCATGCCGATGCGACGCCGCAGCAGCGGCAGCTGCGAGTCGCGCAGCCTGGCGAGGTCCTGCTCGGCGATCGCGACCACACCCTCGGTGGGAGCGATGCGCCGCAGCAGCAGGGCCAGCAGCGTGCTCTTGCCGGCGCCCGAGTGGCCCACGATGTACACGAACTCGCCTTTGCGGATGCGGAAATCGACGTCCTTGAGGGCGTGCGTATGCGTCCGGGCATAGGTCTTGGTGACGTGCTGGAACTCGACCACGCGTGCGCATGCTACCAAGCGCAGGCGCGTGGTCGCGTGTGAGCCGTCGGCGTCAGCGGTACTCGGCCAGCGTGTCGACGAGCACGTCGGTCGCGGCCGTCGCGTCGACCGTCCGGACGACGTCGACGTTGGGCGCGGCGCCGCGCCTCACGCCGCGCAGGTCGGCGACGGTCATGCCGCGGGTGTGCGTGCCGGTGAGCTCGATCGCGACGTGCAGGCGCTCGGTCGTGACCAGCTGGGGGTGCGTCACGGCGAGCACCGCCACTGGGTCGTGCAGCGGGCCGGCGTTCCGGTCGGAGTAGACCGTGCCGTAGGCGGCGCCGTAGAAGTCGAGCAGGTCGGCGCAGAAGGCGGCTGCCGCGCCCCCGCATGCCCGCACCCGCTCGATGATGGGCGCGTCGATCATCCACTGGTGCGTGGCGTCGAGGCCCGCCATCGTGAGCGGCACCCCCGAGCGGAACACCTCGTCGGCGGCCTCGGGATCGACGAGGATGTTGAACTCGGCGGCCGGGGTGACGTTGCCCCAGGGGACGCCGCCACCCATGATCGACACGCCGCGGAGCGAACCGGCGAGGTCCGGCGCAGCGCGCAGCGCCAGGGCCACGTTCGTGAGCGGTCCGGTGGCGATCAACCAGAGCGCCCCGGGGTGGGCGCGGACCGTGTCGACGATGAAGCCGACCGCGTCGTCCGAGGCCGGTGTGCGGCGGTGCGGTGGGTGCGCCGGTCCGTCGAGGCCGGAGGTGCCGTGGATGAACTCGGCTGTCCGAAGCTCGGCCACGAGCGGCCTCGGGCTGCCGGCGTGCACGGGGACGTCGAGGCCCAGCACCTCGCACATCGTCAGCGCGTTGGCCGTGGTGCGCTCCAGCGCCACGTTGCCGGCGACGGTCGTGACGCCGAGCAGCTCGCCGTGCCGCGCCGCCAGGGCGAGCGCCAGCGCGTCGTCGTGCCCCGGATCGCAGTCGAGCAGGAGGAGCGGACGCTCGCCGGCCACCACGTCAGGCCTGCGCTGGTGGCGTCTGCAGCGTGTCGCCCTCTGCGATCGCCTCGACCACCTGCTCCTCGGCTGGCAGCACCAGCGCCTGGACGACCTGGTCGCCGTCGCCGAGCCTCATGACCGTCACACCCTGCGAGGCGCGACCGTAACGGCTCACCTGGGCCACCTTGGTGCGGATCAGGATCCCGCCTTGGGACAGCGCGAAGAGCTCCTCGCGCCCGCTGACGTGCGCGAGGCTGACGAGGTCGCCGGTCTTGTCGGTCACGCGCAGCGTGATGACGCCCTGGCCGCCGCGGCCCTGGCGCGGGTACTCGCTGAACGAGGTGCGCTTGCCGAAGCCCTTGCTCGACACGGCCAGCAGCTCGGCGCTCTCGAGCTCCTCGGCGGGCACGACTGCCAGGCTCACCACCTCGTCGTCGCCGCGCAGCCGGATGCCGATCACGCCCTGCGTGGCGCGGCCCGTCTCGCGTACCTGGTCCTCGGCGAAGCGGATCGCCATGCCGCTGCGGGTCGCGAGGCACATGTCGGCACGTCCGTCGGTGATGCGCACGGCCTTGAGTTCGTCGCCGGGCACGAGGTTGATCGCGATGAGCCCCGAGGCGTACATGTTGGCGTACTCCGCGATGGCGGTGCGTTTCACGAGGCCGCCGCGGGTGGCGAACACGAACGAGCCCGGTTGCTCGAGGTGCTTGATGGTGAGCACCGTCTGCACCTTCTCGTCGTCCTGCAGCTGCAAGATGTTGCGAACGTGGTTCCCGCGCGCGTTGCGGTCGGCCTCCGGGAGGTCGTAGATCTTCTCCCGGAACACCCGCCCGCGGTCCGTGAAGAACAGCAGGTAATCGTGCGTGCTGCCGACCAGGAGCAGTTCGTTGACGTCCTCGTCCTTGGTCTTCTGGGCGGTGCTGCCGCGGCCACCGCGCGCTTGGGCGCGGTACGCGCTCGCCGGTGTGCGCTTGATGTAGCCGCCGCGCGTGAGGGTCACCACCATCGCCTCTTCGGCGATGAGGTCCTCCTTGCTGATGTCGTCGGAGAGGTCGACGATCTGCGTGCGGCGCTCGTCGGCGAAACGCTTGCGAACGTCGCGCAGTTCCGCCGTGATGACGCCCCAGAGCTCGCCCTCGTCGCCGAGGATCAGCTCCAGCCGCGCGATCTCTTCCATCAGCCCGCGGTACTCCTCCTGGATCTTGCCGCGCTCCAGGCCCGTGAGGCGCTGCAGGCGCAGGTCGAGCACGGCTTGCGCCTGGACGTCGGTCATGGCGAACTCGCGCACGAGCCCGGCACGCGCCTCGGGGCCGTCGGCCGACGCACGGATCAGCGCGATGACCTCGTCGATGCGATCGAGCGCGATCAGGTAGCCCTCGAGCACGTGGGCCCGTTCGCGGGCTTTGCGCAGCTCGAACTCGGTGCGCTTGCGCACGACGTCGGCGCGGTGGTCGAGGTAGTGGCGCATCAGCGTGCGCAGGGGCAGCAGGCGCGGCGAGCGGTCGACGATGACCACGGTGTTGAACGAGAAGCTGGTCTGCAGCTGTGTGTACTTGAAGAGCTGGTTCAGCACCAGTTCCGGGATCGCGTTGCGCTTGAGCTCGAAGACGATGCGCATGCCCTGCCGGTCGGACTCGTCGCGCAGCATCGAGATGTCCTCGATCTTCTTGGCCCGCACCAGCGACGCGACGGTCTGGATCAGCGAGGTCTTGTTGATCTGGTACGGGATCTCGGTCACGACGATCGCCGCCTTGCCGCCGCGGTCCTCGATGCGGGTCCGGCCGCGCACCCGTACCGAGCCGCGGCCCGTGGCGTAGGCGTCGCGGATGCCTTCGGCGCTGAGCAGGCCGCCGGTCGGGAAGTCGGGGCCCTTCACGAAGCGCATGAGGCCATCGACGTCGATGGTCGGGTCCTCGATCATGGCGATCAGGCCGTCGACGATCTCGCCCAGGTTGTGCGGCGGGAGGTTCGTCGCCATGCCGACCGCGATGCCGCTCGCGCCGTTGACGAGCAGGTTGGGGATCGACGACGGCAGCACCTCCGGCTCGGAGGAGGTGCCGTCGAAGGTCTCGCGGTAGGGGACGGTCTCCTTGTCGAGGTCGGCGAGCAACACCTCGGCCAGCTGCGTGAGCCGCGCCTCGGTGTAGCGGTAGGCAGCGGCGGGGTCGCCGTCGATGCTGCCGAAGTTGCCCTGTCCATCGACGAGCGGGTAGCGCAGGTTCCACGGTTGCGCCAGGCGAACCATCGCGTCGTACACGGCGCTGTCGCCGTGGGGGTGGTACTTGCCGAGCACGTCGCCGACCACGCCGGCGGACTTGCTGTGCTTCCTGGGCGGGACCAGGCCGGCTTGCAGCATCGCGTAGAGGATGCGGCGCTGCACCGGCTTCAGGCCATCGCGCACGTCGGGCAGGGCCCGATCGACGATGACCGACATGGCGTAGTTGATGAAGCTCGTCTTGATCTCGTCCGTCATCTGGATCGGGATGACTTGTCCTTCGTTCAAGCGAACGCCCTCCTCCGGCCGGGGCCGTAACGCACGAGTCTACCACCCCCGTCCGCTCGGCCGCCAGCCGCCGTCGTTGCGTCCTGGACGCGTGCGCGTTGCGTCGCGCCGCGCGCTACGAGGCTTCGCGCTGCGGCGCTGGCGGTGTACCCTGCAGCATGCGAACGCTGACCGACGACCACGTCGCCGACCTCACCTGGGAGGCCGTTCTGGACGCCCTCGAGGGGGCGTTCCTCGACCCGGGGCAGTTCCTGATGGCGGATCGCGTCATGCTCCCTGCGCCCGACGACGGCGCGTACCTCACGATGCCGTGCGCCGACGTCGAGGGCTGGTTCGGCGTCAAGCAGGTGAGCGTGTCGCCGCGCAACCCGTCGCGTGGGCTGCCCTCGGTGCAGGCCTGGTACACGCTCTTCGACCCGCGCGGACGCCCTGTGATCGGCGCCCAGGCCGGGCTGCTCACCAGGCTGCGCACGGCGGCCGTGTCGGCGCTGGCGGCGGAGCGTCTGGCGAGCCCCGGCGCGCGCAGCCTGCTGATGGTGGGGACGGGTTCGCTGGCGCCCTGGCTGGTGCGCGCGCACCTGCAGGTGCGCGGGTACGAAACGGTGTGGATCTGGGGCCGCGATGCGGCCAAGGCCGAGCAGGTCGCAGCCGACGTGCTCGCGGCCTTCACCGGTGCCACCACGCGCCCGGCGGTGGTGGTGGCGGACGACCTCGAGGCGGCCGTCCGGCGCGCCGACGTGATCAGCGTGGCGACCACCGCGCGCGAACCGCTGATCCGGGGCGCCTGGCTGTCGCCGCGGCAGCACCTCGACCTCGTGGGCGCGTTCGTGCACGGCATGCGCGAGTGCGACACCGAGGCCGTGAGCGCGTGCGACGTGTTCGTCGACCAGCGCGCCGCCGCTCGGCTCGAGGCCGGCGACCTCGCTGCGGCCGCAGCCGAAGGCTGGTCGTGGGACGACGTCGTCGGCGACCTGCACGAGGTCGTGCGCGGCGTCGTGGGCCGCCGTGAGGGCAGGCCGACCCTGTTCAAGTCCGTAGGCCTGGCGTTCGAGGACCTGGTCGTGGCACGGTTGTTGGCGTCTCCGGAGGCCGGATAGCTGCGCCTCCGACCGCGCCGAGGGCGTACGCTGGGGCGTGATCGATCGCTACAGCACCCCCGAGATGCGCTCGCTCTGGAGCGAGGCCAACACCTACCGAACCTGGCTCGAGGTCGAGCTGGCCGCCACCGACGCCTGGGAGGCGCTCGGCGAGGTCCCCGCCGGGACCGGTTCGCGCCTGCGCGCCGCGGCGGAGGCCGCGCCGCTCGACGAGGCCTTCGCCGAACGCGTCGCCGAGCTCGAGGCGCTCACGCGCCACGACATCGTCGCGTTCACGCGCGCGCTGACCGAACGCCTCGGCGACGACGCCCGCTTCATCCACCTCGGCCTCACCAGCACCGACGTCGTCGACAGCGCCCAGAACCTACGCCTGCGCGCGGCCGTGGACCTGATCCTGGCCGACCTCCAGGCGTTGCGTTCCGAGGTCCGCTGGCTGGCGGTCGAGCACAAGCACACCCCCTGCATCGGCCGCACCCACGGCATCCACGCGGAGCCGATGACCTTCGGCCTCAAGTTCCTGAACCTGGGCGCCGCGTTGGCGCGCGACGAGGAGCGCCTGCAGCGCGCCCGGACGGCGGTGTCGGTGGTCATGCTCTCGGGCTCGGTCGGGACCTACGCCCACGTGCCGCCCGAGGTCGAGGCCGTGGTCGCGGAGCGCCTCGGCATGGCGGTCGACCCGGTCACGAACCAGACCGTCGCCCGCGACCGCCACGGCGAGCTGCTCGCGGCGCTGGCGCTGCTCGGCACGAGCATCGAGCGCATCGCGTTGGAGATCCGCCACCTGCAGCGCAGCGAGGTGCGCGAGGCGCAGGAGGGCTTCGCCCCTGGGCAGACCGGCAGCAGTTCGATGCCGCACAAGAAGAACCCGATCGCCTCGGAGAACCTGGCCGGCGTCGCGCGGCTGTTGCGTTCGCAGCTCCACGCCGGGCTCGAGAACGTGGCGCTGTGGCACGAGCGCGACATCAGCCACTCCGCCGTGGAGCGGGTGATCCTGCCCGACGCCACCACGCTCGCGAGCTACGCCACCCGGCGCTGCACGCGTGTGCTCCGCGACCTGGTGGTCTACCCGGAGCGCATGTTGGAGAACCTCGATGCCTTGCACGGACTCGTCTACTCGCAACGCGTCCTGCACGCCCTGATCGACGGTGGCATGATGCGCGAGCAGGCCTATGAGGTGGTTCAGCGCACCAGCCTCGCGTCGTGGGAGAGCGGCCGCCACCTGCGCGAGCTGCTCGCCGAGGACCCCGGCTGCAGCTTGGATCCCGCCGTGCTCGCCGACGCGTTCGATCCCGCCTGGTACCTCCGCCACGTCGATGCCGTCTACGCCCGCTTCGGACTCTGAGTCCGCCAGGCCGGGGGGTGTAGTAGCATCGCTGACGTGAACGCCCGTCCCGAGCCCCGCGAGTTGCTGTACGAAGGCAAGGCGAAGCAGGTGTTCGCCTGCGACGACGCCGACGTCGTCATCGTCCGCTACAAGGACGACGCCACCGCCTTCAACGCCCAGAAGCGCGGCACGGTGAGCGACAAGGGCGTCGTCAACAACGCCGTCTCGGCGATGCTGTACGGCGAGCTCGAGGCGTTCGGCGTACCGACGCACTTCGTCGAGCAGCTCGGCGCCCGCGACCAGCTGGTGCGGCGCGTCACGATCGTGCCCGTCGAGGTGATCGTGCGCAACCGCGCCGCCGGCACCTTCGCCAAGCGCTACGGGGTCGACGAGGGCCTCGAGCTCGACCCCGTCGTGGTCGAGTGGTGCTACAAGTCCGATCCGCTCGGCGACCCGCCCATGAACACCGCCACGGCCGTCGCGCTCGGACTCGCCGACGAGGCGCAGCTCGAGGCGATGTTCGACTACGCGGCCGACGTCAACGACTACCTCGGCGCCCGCTTCGCGGTGGCGGGCCTCGAACTGGTCGACTTCAAGCTCGAGTTCGGCATCGACGCCGCCGGCGAGCTGCGACTGGCGGACGAGATCAGCCCCGATACCTGCCGGCTGTGGGACGCCGAGACCGGCGAGAAGCTCGACAAGGACCGCTTCCGGCGCGACCTCGGCGGCGTCGAGGAGGCCTACCAGGAGGTCTGGAAGCGCCTGCGCGACACGCAGGGGCGCGACCTGGAGCTTCCCGAGGACGACTTCGACCTCGACCACGTCCACCTCGACGACGGCGACGACGACGCGGCGTTGGGCGCCGCGCTGCCGCGGCCTGGAGCCCACGATGCCTGAGCCCACGATGCCTCCGTCCACGCTGCCTCCGTCCACGCCGTCGACGACCGACGTCCGCCGCTTCGACGCGGTCGTGCACGTGATGCTGCGGCGTGCGATCCTCGATCCGCAGGGCCGCGCCGTGCAGGGCACGCTCGAACGGCTCGGGTTCGAGAACGTCGAGTCGCTTCGTGTCGGGAAGCGCATCGAGCTGCGGTTGCGCGGCGAGCGCGCCGAGGTCGAGGCGCAGCTGGCGCGCATCGCCACCACCGTCCTCTCCAACCCGGTGATGGAAGAGGTCCGCACGGAGCTCCACGAGGTCCCGCCCGACGCCGTCTGAGGCCGGCATCCATGCGCAGCGCCCGCGACACCCTCGTCACGCCCTCCGGTCAGCGTCTGGTCACGCGTGCGTGGCTCCCGGACGACGATCGTTCCGAGTCGCGGCCGAGCGTCCTGATCGTCCACGGCCTGGGTGAACACATCGGTCGCTACGAGCGGCTCGCCGAGGTGCTGGTGGACGCTGGCCTCGCCGTGCACGGCTTCGACCTCCCCGGACACGGCGAGAGCGAGGGGCGGCGCGCGTGGTTCCGAGACGTCGCCGACCTGATCGACGTCGTGAGCGTGGTGGCAACGCAGCTTCGTACCTGGAACGTCGGGCCGTGGGCGCTCATGGGACACAGCGTGGGTGGCCTGGTGGCGCTGCGCGCGGTGCAGACGGGTTCGCTCTCGCCCGATGCGCTGGTGCTCTCGTCACCGTTCCTGCGTGCTTCGCGCATGCCCCCGTCGATCGTGGTCCGCGCCCTCGTCGCCCTGGCCCGCATCGCTCCCGGACTGCCGGCGACACGGCTCGACCCGAGCGCGATGTCGCGCGACCCGGTGGAGGTGGCCGCCTACCGCGACGACCCCGCCGTCAGCCACGCGCCCGTCCGGCTCGACACCGCGACGGCGATGGTCACCGCCGGCGCGGCCGCGCTGTCGCCCGACGCGCCGCCGTTGCTGCTCCCGACGCTCGTGCTGCACGGCCTCGCCGACACCGTGAGCAATCCGAGTGGGAGCGCCGAGCTCGTCGCGCGCAACCCGGGCGTCACCCACCACGTCGAGCGCGAGGGGCGCCACGAACTGTTCAACGACACCTGCCGCGAGCTCGTGAGCGACGTGCTGGCCCGCTGGCTCACGAGCCGCTTGGCGCTGGCGGCGGCGAACTAGGCCGGGCGCGTCACCCGCAGCACCACGAACTTCAGGTAGCGGCCCTCGGGGAACGCGAGCGGGACGGGGTGGTCCGGCGCGTGCCCCGACTCGTGCAGCACCTGGGCGCACACCCCCGCGTCGGCGGCGGCCTCGGCCAGCACGCCCAGGAACGCCTCGTGCGAGACCTGCGCCGTACACGACGCGCTCGCCAGCAGCCCGCCGTCGGGCAGCGCCGCCAGCGCCGCCGCGTTCAGGCGACGGTAGGTCCGCAGCGCGGCGTGGCGCTGCCCCTTGCGGCGCGCCAGCGAGGGCGGGTCCAGGACGATCAGGTCGCTGCCCGCCAGGTGGGGCGCCGCCAGGGCGGAGGCGGGGTCGCTCAGCAGGTCGGCGCGCAGCGTCTCGTGCCGCTCGGTCGCGTCGGCGCCGAGCGCGTCGGCGTTGGCCGCGACGTTGCGCTCGGCGTCGCGCAGCGCGGCGGGTGCGACGTCGACGTCGACGGCGTGTCGGGCGCCGCCGGCCAGCGCGTACACCGAGAACGCGCCGCTGTAGGCGAACAGGTTCGCCACGCGCCGCCCCCGCGCGAGGTCGCGCACGTGCCCGCGGTGCTCGCGGTGGTCGAGGAACAGCCCCGTCTTCTGACCCTCGAAGAGGTTGGCGAGGAAGCGCAGGCCTTGCTCGCGCACGGTCACCTCGGGCGGAGGTGTCGCGCCCCACACCACCTGGGCGGGCGCTCCCTCGCGCCGGGCGCGCAACACGCCCGTCAGCGGCACGGCGCGCGCCAGCGAGCGGACCACCAGACGCAGCAGCGCGGCGGCGTCGCTCCCTTCGCGGTCGTAGCCGCTTGCGTACGTCTGCAGCGCCGCGAAGCGTCCGTAGCGATCGACCGTGATGCCGGGGAGGCCGTCGCCCTCGCCGAACACGAGGCGGTAGGCGTCGCTGCCCGCCTCCTCGAGCCCGGCGCGCAGCGCCAGCGCCCGCGCCACCGTCGCCTCGACCCAGGCCGCGTCGGGCACCTGCGGCGGCGCTTCCGCGCTGCCGCGCCGGAACGCGCGCACGGCGATCGCGCCGTCGCTCGCCCACAGCCCCAGCGCCACCGTCCGACCCGCCTCGACGCGCACCCACGTACCGTCGTCGGGCACGCTCGTCCCGGGCGCCACGTGGTCGCGGTACACCCACGGGTGCCCGGCCGACAGCGGACCCTCCAATCGCGCCGGCAGCCGCAGCGTCGGCAGGCTCATGCGAGCGCCGCCAGGTCCTGCGCCCGAGCGAGCACGGCGTCGAACATCGTCTCGGTCAGGCGCCCCGTGTTCGTGTTCTGGAAGCTCACGTGGTACGCGTCCAGGAGCGGCAAGGCTCCGGCCGCCTCGGCGCCGGGCAGGCGCTCGAGGCGGTGCAGGCGCCCGTGCGCGAACGGGTGCGCGGCCAGCGTGGCCTGCATCCCGCGCGCTCGGTAGTGCTTCAGCACCGCGTCGTGCGCCACCTTGCCGAGGGCGAGCAACACCCTCGCGCCGGGCAGCGCGTCGAGGTCGAACGCCAGCCACGGCCGGCAGGCGTCGAGCTCGAGCGTCGTCGGCGCGTTGCCCGGTGGCGCGCAGCGCGCCGCTGCGGTGATCCACACGCCCCGCAGCCGCAGACCGTCGTCGCGAGCGCGGGCGCTGGGTGTCGACGCCAGGCCGGCGCGGTGCAGCGCGGGGTAGAGGAAGTCACCCGAGGCGTCGCCGGTGAACATGCGGCCGGTGCGGTTGCTGCCGTGCGCGCCGGGCGCCAGTCCCACCAGCACGATGGCGGCGTCCGGATCGCCGAACCCCGGGACGGGCGCCCCCCAGTAGGTCTCGTCGCGGTACGCCCGCCGCTTCGCGCGCGCTACGGCCTCGCGGTGCTCGGCCAGGCGCGGACAGCGGCGACACCCTGCCAACGCCGCCGGGTACGGGTCGAACGCCGCCGTGTTCAGCGCTCGCCCCGCACCGTCGCCACCAGCCGATCGAGCGCCTCGTCGAGCGTGGCGCGTGACGTGGCGAGGTTGAGGCGCGCGAAGCCCTCGCCGCCCGGGCCGTAGTCCGTGCCCGGGTTGAGCGCCAGGCGGCCGCGTTCGAGCAGGGCGCCGCTGGGGTCGTCGCCCAAGCCCGCGCCGCGCAGGTCGAGCCACGTCAGGTACGTCCCTTCGGGGGCATGCGAGCGGACCTCGGGCACCTCGGCGTGCAGCCGCGCCGCCAGGTGGTCGCGGTTCGCCCGCAGGTACGCGAGCGCGGCCGACAACCACGCATCGCCGTCGCGGTACGCGGCGATGGTCGCGACCTGCGCGAGCACGTTCACCCCCGGCATGCGGTAGCCGGCCACCGCCTTCACGCGAGCGAGCAGCGCGGCGTTCTCGGAGACCATGAAGGCGATCTTCAGTCCCGCCAGGTTGAACGCCTTCGTCGGCCCGTAGAGCGTCACGGTGCGCTGGGCTACGTCCTTCGACAGCGAGGCGAACGGCACGTGCTCGCCGTCGAACACCAGGTCGGCGTGCAACTCGTCGGAGAGCACCCAGAGCCGGTGCTCGAGCACCACCTCGGCCAGCGCCTCGAGTTCGGCGCGGGAGAAGACACGGCCGGTCGGGTTGTGCGGGTTGCAGAACATCAGCACGCGCGTGGCGGGCGTGATGGCGGCGCGCAGCGCCGCGACGTCCATGCGGTAGCCGTCGCCGTCGTCGACGAGCCGATGATGCAGCACCTCGCGCCCGGACTGCGCGATGACCGAGAAGAACGGCGGGTACACCGGCGGCTGGACGATCACCTGCTCGCCCGGCGCGCTCATCGCCTCGGTGCCGACGAACAGCCCCGGGATCACGCCCGGCAGCGGCTGCACCGCCTCTGCCGGCAACCGCCAGCCGAAGCGCGTCTCCAGCCGGTCGAGCGTCGCCGGGATCAGGTCGGGGAAGGCCGGGTGCGGCGGGTAGCCCAGGCTGCCACCCTCGACGTGCGCGTGGATCGCCGCGCGCACCACGTCGGCGACCGGGAAGTCCATGTCGGCGACCCACAGCGGTAGGACGTCCGGGTCGTAGCGCGTCCACTTCGCGCTCGGCATGGCGCGCGAGCGCTCGGCGACCGCGACGTCGAAGGCGCTCGCTGGGTCGATGGTCGGATCGAGGCTGGCTACGGTGGTCGGTGACGACATGCGGCACGATACCCGACCGCGGCTGGGCAGGGCCGCGCGAGCACGCGCGCGACACGCACGACCGTGCGTGCTGGACGCTCCTGGTAGCGTTGCACCATGCGTCACGCGGTGCGCGTGCCCGACTGGGCCCGGCAGATCATCAGCGACCACACCGACATGCACCGCGCCCCCCACCCGGTCTCGGCCGCCAAGGTCGCGCGCTTCGTCCTCGAGCTCCCCGACGACGTGCGCTTCGAGTACGCCTTCGTCGACGAGGGTGGCCGGGTGCGCGCCGATCCGGACCACGGACCGACCGGCAGCAACCCCTGGTACCCCGAGGTCACCGAGGTACGCGGGCCCGACTACGCGCCCCACGCGCTCGCCGACCCGCCCCGCGCGCAGCCCACCTGGACGATGCGGCGCTGGCGCTTCGACGCCGCAGGCGCGACGTCGGCGCGCCGCGTCAGCGTGCTGTCGCCCCCCGGCATCGACGATCCGCTGTCGGTGGTCGTGCTCCACGACGGCGTCGCCTACCAGCGTCTCGCCCGCACCGCCGACGTGCTCACCGCGCTGATCGACGAGGGCCGCGCCCGCCCCGCCCACCTGGTGTTCAGCGAGCCCAGCGCGCGGCTCACGGAGTACGCCTGGGACCAGCACCACCACGTCTTCGTGCGCGACGTCTTGCGGCCGCGCGTCGAGGACGAGTTCGACGTCGACGGCACCTGGGTGGCGATGGGCGCCAGCCTCGGTGGCCTGGCCGCCGCCACCCTGGCCCTGGCCGACCCCGACGACTGGTCGGTCGTGGTCGCGCAGGCCGGTGCGTTCCTCGGCACCCCCGACGACAAGCGCCACCACGGCGTGGAGCGCTCCTGGTTGCTCGAGCAGCTGCGCACCGGCGCGGACCTCGGCGCGCAGCGCTGGGTGCTCGATGTCGGGACCCTCGACTGGCTCCTGGACGTCAATCGGCGCGTTCGTGACGCCTTGTGTGAGCGGGGCGTGCCGCTCACGTACAGCGAGCGCAGCGCCGGCCACAACTGGGGCTGCTGGCGCGACGGGCTCGCGAACGTGCTCGCGGCCGCGCTCCCCGTGTGACGAGGGCCGCACCCCACCCGCGTGGGGGTAGCATCGGGGCATGAGCGACTACCGCATCGAGAAGGACACCATGGGTGAGGTCCGCGTCCCCGCCGACCGGTACTGGGGCGCACAGACGCAGCGTTCGCTGGAGAACTTCCGCATCGGCGGCGAGCGCATGCCGCTCGAGATCGTCCGCGCCTTCGCGGTGTTGAAGAAGGCCGCGGCGATCACCAACGCTGAACTCACCGACTTCCCGCGCGACAAGGCCGACGCGATCGCGGCGGTGTGCGACGAGATCCTGCGCGGCGACCTCGACGACCACTTCCCCCTCGTCGTGTGGCAGACGGGCTCCGGCACGCAGTCCAACATGAACGTCAACGAGGTCGTCGCCAACCGCGCCGCGGCGCTGGCCGGCGCCGACCTGGGCAGCAAGGCCGTGGTGCACCCCAACGACGACGTCAACCGCTCGCAATCGTCCAACGACACGTTCCCCACCGCCATGCACGTCGCCGCCGTCGAGGCGCTCGAGGGGCACACGCTCCCCGAGCTGCGTCGGCTACGAGACGCCCTGGCCGAGAAGGCCGCCGCCTGGGACGACGTCGTCAAGATCGGCCGAACCCACCTGATGGACGCCACGCCCGTCACCCTCGGCCAGGAGTTCTCCGGCTACGCCACCCAGGTCGCCAAGGGCATCGAGGTCGTCGAGCAGAGCCTGGCGCACCTCTATGAACTGGCGCTGGGCGGCACCGCCGTCGGCACCGGACTCAACGCTCCTGCGGGTTTCGCCGAGCGCGTCGCCGAGGTGATCGCAGAGCTCACCGGCCGCCCCTTCCGGACCGCCGACAACAAGTTCGAGGCGCTCTCGGCCCACGACGCCGTCGTCGAGGCCTCGGGCGCGCTGAAGCGCGTGGCCGTGTCGCTCATGCACGTCGCGAACAACGTGCGGCTGTTGGCCTCCGGACCGCGCTGCGGCATCGGCGAGCTGCGCCTGCCCGAGAACGAACCCGGTTCGTCGATCATGCCCGGCAAGGTCAACCCCACCCAGGCCGAGGCGCTGACCATGGTCTGCGCCGAGGTCATCGGCAACGACGCCGCGGTCAGCGTCGCCGGGACGCACGGTCACTTCCAGCTCAACGTGTTCAAGCCGGTGATGATCTACAACCTGCTGCGCAGCGCGCGCCTGCTCGGCGACGCCAGCGCCTCGTTCACCGACCACTGCATCGCCGGCGCCGAGCCCGATCGCGAGCGGGCGAGAGCGCACCTCGACGCGTCGCTGATGCTCGTCACGGCGCTCAACGCCCACATCGGCTACTACAAGGCCGCCGAGATCGCGCAGAAGGCGCATCGCGAGGGCACGACGCTGAAGCAGGCGGCGCTGGCGCTCGGGCATCTCGACGAGGCGACGTTCGACCAGGTGGTGGTGCCGGAGCGCATGCTGGGTCACTGAGTGCGCCCGGGGTCAGGCTCCGGGCGTACTCAGTGACCTTGCGGTTCGGGCTGTGCCCGAACCGCGGGGCGTAGCGCTGGGCGAACCGCGGGTCGGGCGTCGCGCGAACCGCGGGTCGCCGGCGATCAGCGGCGGCGGTCGAGGACCTCGGCGTCGTCGGGTAACCAGGTGACCTCGTCGGCGTCGAGGCCGGTGTCGACCGAGAGGCCCATCAGGCGCAGGTCGGCGAACAGCGTCGACTCGTTCGAGTAGAGCGTGAGCCGCAGCGGCAGCCAATCGGAGGCGTCGATCACGAGGATCGCGTGATGGATGGCGGCGTCAGCGTCGAGGTTGTCGAAGCGCAGCGTGTACACGTCGCCGTCGCTGCCCTGCTCGACCGACTCGACTCGGGCGTCCCAGCCCGCGAAGACGCGGCCCAGGTCGAGGTCGAGTGCCAGCGCGTCGCCGCCTTGCACCAGGCCACCGAACGCGTCGGGATCGGCGATGTCGTAGATCGCGACCTGGTTGGTCAGGAAGGTGTAGTTGCGCACCTCGTCGCCGACGACGACGATCATGTTGTCCGCCAACGCGTCGGGCTGGATGATGTAGAGGCTCGCGGCCGGCAGGGACGGGAGCGCGAGCACCTCGACCTCGACGGCGATGCGCTGCCCGGCCTCGTCGCGCACCTCGCCCTCGAGCACGAAGGCGATGTCGTGCAAGCGCTCGGCGCGCTGCTCGAGTTCGGCGAGCACCGCCTCGACCGGCATGCCTTGGCTGCGGGCCGTGGTCGCCACGAGCAGCAGTGCGGCCGCCATCGCCGCGGCCGCCACCAACAGCGCGCCGGCCAAACCACCGACCACCTGGGCGGTCCTCGACGGCCGCGCCGCCGCGACGGTGACGCGTGGTGCGTGCGGGTTCGAGCGCTGCTCGATGTGTTCAGGGTCGCTCATGCCGTCAGTATCACCCACGCTCGTGAGCGTGGCGGTCGCGGGCGTGAAGGGACCTTCAGGCCATTCACACGGCTGGACCGAGGAGTGTGCTGCTACCGTGCGTGGTGAGAGGGAGGTGCAGTATGCACCGCATCAGCACCGTACTCATCGCCACAGTCCTGCTCGCGACGCTGTTCACCGCGGCAGCCCAGCGCATCGTCATCAGCCCCCAAGCCATCGTCGTGAACCCCGTCCCGGCGTTCGAGGTCGAGGTCTTCGTCGATCGCGCCCCGAGCGGTCGCAGCGCACCGAGCTACGCCATCGGTGAGTCCATCGAGCTCGGCGTCCGCGTCAGCGAGGACGCGTACGTGTACCTGTTCAGCATCAGCGCCCGTGGCGAGGTCGTCCAGATCCTCCCCAATCGCTTCGACGACGCCGGCCGCAACAACTTCGTCCGCGAGGGGCAGACGAGGTACTTCCCGCCTCGCGGCGCGCGCTACAGCTACGTGATCGACCCGCCCGAGGGGCTGGCGAAGGTCATCGCCGTGGCGTCGAAGCGTGAGATCGACACCCGCACGCTGGCCAGGTTCGAGACCGAGCGCGACTTCCAGGCGACCTCCGAGCTCGGCGAGGAGGGCTTCGCCCGCGCGCTTTCGATCGTCGTGCGACCGCTCCCGCAGCAGGACTGGGTGACCTCCACGGCCCTCTACTACGTCGGCCGCGCGCCAGCGCAAGCGGCGTACGGCACGCTGTCGATCGCCTCGAGCCCGTCCGGCGCCGAGGTCTTCGTCGACGGCGAGTTCGCCGGGTTCACGCCCCTGCAGTGGGGCGAACGGCCGGGCAACGTGACCGTCGAGGTCCGCCGTGACGGCTATGAGACCACCACGCAGCGCGTGCAGGTCAGGCCCGGCACGACCACGGACGTGCGCTTCGACCTGCGCGCCGTCGTCCGCGACGGCACCGTCACCTTCACCAGCACGCCGCGCGGCGCCGACGTCTACGTCGAGGGACGGTTCGTCGGCAGCACGCCCACGAGCCGCATCGCGTACGCGCCCGGCACGTACACCGCTCGCTTCGAGCTCCCCGGGTACGGCACCGAGAGCGTGCGCTTCACCGTCCGCGCCGGGCAGGCCAGCGAGGTGAGCCAGCGCCTCCGCGTCCAGGAGGGCTCGCTCGAGGTCACGGGCAACATCGGCAACGCCCAGGTCTTCCTCGACGGCCGTGAGGCCGGCAGGTTGGCGTCGGGCTCGGGCCGCCTGGTCGTCGACGGGCTCGCGCCGGGCAGCTACGAGCTCGTCGTGATCGCGCCGGGCTACTCGACCTTCATCGGCACGGTCCGCATCGAGGCGGGCCGCACCACGACGCAGCGGGTGTCGCAGACCCGCCGCTGACGCTCGGCGCGGCCGCGCTCCGGCCACACGATCGACCGCGAAGACCCCGGCACGCCCCACGTGCCGGGGTCTTCGCCTGCTCCGTGATCGGCGCCGCCTGGCGGGCCGCATGGGCATACGGCGTCGCCAACGCGCTGGTGGCGTCGTAGCATGGGCTTCCATGCCGAGCCCTCCACGAGTCAACGCCGTCGTGCTCGCCGGTGGCGGCGCCGCCGATGCCCTCGCGCGAGCCGCCGGCGTCGCCAGCAAGTCGCTGGTGCCGCTCGCCGGCGCACCGATGGGGGCATACGTCGCCTCGGCGTTGCGTGCCAGCGGCGTCGTCGAGCGCATCGTCTACGTCGGCCCGGCCGACGCCCGGATCGCCGCGATGGTCGACCACGTCGTCCCCAGCGGCGCGCGTATGGTCGATTCGCTCGCCCTGGGCTTCGGTGCCGCCTTCGCGGGGGCGCAGGGCGCTCAGCGCATCCTGTTGGTGACGGGCGACGTGCCGTGGTGGCGAGCGGAAGGCGTGCGCGACTTCGTCACGGACGCGCCGGCGGCCGCCCTCGTCTACCCGGTCGTCAGAGCGGAGACCGCGCTCGCGGCGTTCCCGAAGCAGCGCCGGACCTTCGTGCGCTTGCGCGATGGGCGCTTCACCGGCGGCAACGCTGCGCTCCTGACGCCCGAGGCGGCCGTCGCGCTCCTCCCCGTGATCGACCAGGTCTTCCGGGCCCGCAAGGCCCCGTGGCGGCTCGCCGCTCTCGTCGGGATCGACGTCGTGGTGGGCCTGCTGACGGGTCGCGTGACGCTCGAGCGGCTCGAGGCGCGCATCAGCGCGATCCTCGGCGTGTCCGGCCGCGTGCTGATCAGCGACGACGCCGGCATCGCCGCCGACGTCGACAAGCCTGCCCAACTCGTGACGTCGAGCACGGACGGGCCTCCTCTGGCGGCCCTCGTGGGTCCGTCGTGAGGCGGCCGGATCAGCTCCGCGTGCGAGCCCTGATCGGCGCACTGGCGGCCGTGGGCTTCGGTCTGCTCGTCGCGTGGTTCGTGCATCTCGGCCTCGGGCGCCAGGGGCTGCTCGGTTTCAGCATCGCGAATGCGGCCGGCCTGCTGGAGGGCGCCGCGTTCGTGGTCGCGACGTTCGCCGCGCTGCGCGCGGTGCGCGCCCTGCTGCGGCTCCCCTCGTCGAGCCTGTTGTCGTTCGGCGTGGCGGTGCCGCCGAGCGTGGCATCGGCCGCCATGGCCGTGCCGACGGTCGACGCCGAAGCCCTGGTGCAGACGATGAGTGAGCACCGCCAGGTGGTGGTGCTCGACGACGGCGTGCCGGTCGGCATCGCCGGAGTGCTCCCCGACCGCGTCGTGGCGTGGGACGAGGTGGTGAAGGTCGATGCCGCGGCCGCGCTCACCGAACTCCGCCCCGTGCTGGCCCGCGCCCCGCTGGTGGCCGTGATGGACGAGGACCGCGTGGTCGGCATCGTCACGCAGGAGCGTTACCTGGCCGTGTCGTGGGGCCGAGGCGCCTGAGGAGCACTCAGCCGGCTCTCGCGTCGCGTGGTCGTGAGGGTCCCTCGTCCGCGAGCGGCAGGTACGGTGTCGCGTCGAGGGCCAGTGCACGATCTTGATCGGGCACCCCTAGGCGCTGCAGCTGCTCCACGGCGGCGAGCGCGATCATCGCTCCGTTGTCGGTGGTGAGCGCGAGAGGCGGCAGGTGTACGTGCACGTCGGCCGAAGCCAGCGCCGACCGCAGGCTGCGGTTGGCCGCCACGCCACCGGCGACGACGAGCGTGTCGCGACCCGTGGCTCGCGCCGCTCGCGTGGCGACGTCGACCAGGCTCTGGACGACGCGCGCCTGGAAGGCGGCCGCGACGTCCGCCGGCCGCGCGTCGCCGTCGCGCTCGAGCAGCATCGCGACCGCCGTCTTGAGGCCACTGAAGCTGAAGTCGTAGCCGCGCTGCTGAGCCATCGGCCGCGGCAGCGCCACCGCCGCGGCGTCGCCGTCCTCGGCCAGCGCCGCCAGCGCGGGGCCGCCGGGGTAGGGGAGGCCCAGCAGCCGCGCGACCTTGTCGAAGGCTTCGCCGGCCGCGTCGTCGCGGCTCCCGCCCAGGCGCCGGAAGCGGCCCGGCTCGGGGACGTCGAACAGCACGGTGTGACCGCCGGACGCGATCAGGCACAGGTATGGCGGTTCGGGCGGCGCACCCGCGTCGTCCCCCTCGGCCAGGCAGGCGGCGAGGTGCCCCGCGAGGTGGTGCACGCCCACGAAGGGGAGGCCGCGGCCCCAGGCGAGCGCCTTCGCGTAACCGAGGCCGACCAGCAGCGATCCGGCCAACCCGGGGCCGTAGGTGGCCGCGACGGCGTCCAGGTCGGCGAGCGCCACGCCGGCCTCGGCCAGCGCGCGTGTGAACACGGCGTCGATCGTCGCGAGGTGCTCGCGGCTGGCGGTCTCGGGCAGGACGCCCCCGAGCGGCGCGTGCAGGGCCGCTTGCGATGCGACGACATTGGCGAGGACGCGGCGCCCGCGCACCACGCCGACGCCCGTGTCGTCACAGGAGGTGTCGATCCCCACGACCAGCATGCTTGGGAGCCTACCAGCGTCGGGCTGCCGACGGCGCCCGCACGGCCGGCGGTACACTGGCGCGATGTCCGCCCAGAGCGTCTTGGCCGCGCATGCAGAGGCCGTCCCACTGGCGTGGCGCGTCGGCGCGGTGAGCGTGCCGCTCGCGAGCGCGGTCGGTGTGCTCGGCTACCCCGGCTTCGATCCAGCACTCGAGGCGCTCTCCGAGGCGCTCGCGCGGGGCCGGTTGGCACCACCCGAGGCGCCGTTCGTCGACGCCACCGGCGGGCCCGGCGCCGTGCTCGCATACGCGCGCGTCAGGGGTGGTCCGAGCGGCTGCCTGCTGACGTCCTCGGCGGCGGCGCGGCGCGTCGCCCTGGCGCTGGGTGTCGCCACGGACGAGGTGCGGGCGGGCTTCGCCTGGGACTTGGCCGTCGGCAGCATCGCCGAGGCGTGGTGGCGAGCGCCGCTGGATCGCGGCTGGTCGCGGGCGTTGGCGGAACTCGACGGTTGGGCGCGCGCGCTCACCCCCAGCGGTCGGCTGGTGGCGGTGTGGCACAAGGACGAGGGTGGCAAGCGTGCGGAGCGCGCGGCGTCGCAGCGCTTCGCACACGTGGAGGTCGTGAACCGCTCCGGAGGATGGCGCGTGGTCACGCTCCGTGGGCCGCTCGCGGAGGTGCCGGCGCCCGACGTGTGGCGCGACTGGCAGGGGCCCGACGGACCGATGCGGACGATGGTCGGCACCTTCGCCGGCGAGCGGCTCGACGCCGGCACGCGGGCGCTGCTGCAGGCGCTCGGGGCCGACGGGGCCGCGGCGTTCGAGGGGGCTCGGGTGCTCGACCTGGGTTGTGGCAGCGGCGTGCTGTCGCTGCGCGCGCTGCGCCTCGGGGCGCGCGAGGTCGTCGCGCTCGACGACGACCTCGCGGCGGTGCGCAGCTCGGAGGCCGTGCTCGCGGGCGAGGCGGCGGGAG
Source organism: Trueperaceae bacterium (assembly GCA_007695125.1). Taxonomy (GTDB): domain Bacteria; phylum Deinococcota; class Deinococci; order Deinococcales; family Trueperaceae; genus CSSed10-48. Next base: position 29,460 of record REEJ01000157.1, read on the forward strand.
GCGCGGCGGGCGGGGCGGCGCGGGTGGCGTGGTCCGACCTCACGCTCGACGCGACCGACGTCGCGGGCATGGACGTCGTGCTCATGAACCCCCCGTTCCACGTCGGTCGACGCGTGGTGGGTGCACTCTCCGAGGCGTTCGTGGCAGCGGCGGAGGCGACGCTGCGCCCCGACGGGCGCGTGTGGCTCGTCGCGAACGCCGCGCTGCCGTTCGAGCGCTTGCTGTCGTCGTGGCGTGGGCCGAGCGACGTGACGCCGGCGGGCGTTCGAAGCTACCGGGTCTACGCGGCCGCCCGGCCCTGACGCTCAGGCACCGTCGGCGACCGACGCACAGCTGTAGCCGTCACCGGCGCGCAGTTCGAGGACGCGACCGCCGTCGCCGGCGAAGCGCTCCAACACGGCGCGGCACGCGACCAGCGCGCCTTCTGGTGCGATCGCGGCCAGGGTGGGTCCCGCCCCGGACAGGTACGCGGCGTGCGCGCCGGCCTCGAACAACGCCGCGCGCGCCGACGCCAGGCCGGGAACGAGCGCCTCTCGGTACGGCTCGTGCAAGACGTCGAGCGAGGCGGTCCGCAGCAGGCGCGGCTCGTCGCGCGCGACGGCCAGCGCCCACAGCGCAGCGCGCGACGCGGTGAGGACGGCGTCGCGGCGCGACACCTGCTCGGGCAGGGCGGCCCTGGCGCGCTCCGTCGGGAGCTCGAAGGCCGGCACCCCGAACAGCAATCGCCAGGCGGGCGGCACCGCCAGCACGGCGGTGTCGTACCCGTCACCGCCGGCGCGTTCGGCTGCCACGGTGAGGCCGCCGTACACGGCGGGGCCGACGTTGTCGGGGTGCCCCTCGATGGCGGCCGTCAACGCGAAGACGCCGTCGCGCCCCAGCACACCGTCCATGACGGCGTCCGCTGCGGCGGCGCCGGCGACCAGGGCAGCCGAACTCGAACCGAGCCCGCGCGCCAGCGGGATGGCGTTGTGAGCGTTGAACGCGACGCTCGGCGGCGGCCGCCCGGCCGCCTCGAAGGCTCGTCGGAAACCGAGGTGGATGAGGTTGTCGGCATCGTCCGCGACGTGCCCCTCGCCGACGTAGAGCAGCGCGTCGGGCTGGCCGACGCGCGCCTCGACATGGAGGTGGAGGCCGAGCGCGAGCCCGAGGCAGTCGAAGCCGGGTCCGAGGTTGGCGCTCGAGGCCGGCACGCGCACGCGGATCACGGGCGGAAGCCTAGCACGCGCCCGTGCGCCTGAGCGCCTCTGGCAGCGCCTCGATCACGTCGCTCGCGATCACGCCGGGGCCGCGTTCGGCGGCGACCACACCAGCCGAGGCGTGCAGGTGGACCGCAGCCGCGCAGCGGCCCCAGAGGTCGGTCGCCGACGGCGCCGCCAGGAAGGCGGCGATCACACCGGCGAGCACGTCACCGCTGCCGGCGGTCGCGAGGGCGCTGGTGCCGGCGGCGCTGATCGTCCAGCGCCCGTCTGGTGCAGCGATGACGGTGCTGGGGCCCTTCAGCACGCACACCGCGCCCCAGGCGTCGGCGAGCCGCAGCGCGGCGCCGATCGGGTCGCCCCGCGCGCTCACGCTGTCGCCAGGGTCGCCCGCGGCATCAGCGAGCGCGTCGAGCATGTGCTGCGCCTCGCCGGTGTGGGGGGTCAGGACGGCCCCGCCGTGCGCGCGCGCCGCCTTGCACACGCCGAAGAGCAGCGCGCCGGCGTCGAGCACGACGGGTCCCCGAACGGCGGCGACGAGGGCCGCCACGGCCTCGGCGTCGGCCTCGAGCCCGGGACCGATCACGGCGACGCCCGCACGGCGCTCGCCGCCGGGGGCGCTCAGCATGCGGCGCGCGGCCGCAGTCACGTCCTCGGAGGACTGGGGCGGTTCCCACACCACCTCGGGCCAGCCGGTGGGGGCGCGCGTGTCCGCGACGAGTGTGACGAGGCCGGCGCCCGCGCGGTAGGCGGCGCGAGCGCTCAGCTCGGGCGCACCGGCGTAGCGGCGCGAGCCACCGACCACCAGCACGGTGCCGGCGCGGTACTTGTGCGCGTCGTCGCAGCGCCGCGGCGCGTACGTCGCCAACCAGCCGTCGTCGACGACCCGCGCGTCTGCGTGGTCGTCGAGGATCGCGTTCGGGATGCCGATGTCGACGACCTCGCTGTGCCCGAACGCCGCGCGTGCGGGTGCGAGCAGCGAAGCCGGCACGGCGCCGGCGAGCTGCAGCGTGCGGGTCGCCCGCACGCACATCCCCGGCGCGACGGCGCGGTCGGCGTCGACGCCGCTGGGCACGTCGACGGCCAGGACGGGCAGGCCGCTGACGTCGACGGCGGCCAGCCAGGCGACGGCACGCCCCTCCAGCGGCCGTGTCAGGCCGGTACCGAAGAGCGCGTCGACGACGAGGTCGACGTCGCCCAGCGGCAGGTCGTTGGGCGGCGCCTCAGCGGCGTTGGTCAGCCACGTGACCGCGCAGCCCGAGTCCACGAGGCCGGCGTGCGCCCAGGCGGCGTCACCGCGGCGGACGCCGGGCTTCAGCTCGGCGATGCGGACGTCGCGGCCGGCATGCGCCAGGTGGCGTGCGGCCACGAAGCCGTCGCCCCCGTTGTTCCCGGGGCCACACAGGATCACGACACGATCCGCGTCAGGCCAGTGCCTGAGCACGGCCGTGGCCACGGCCTCTCCCGCGCGTTCCATCAGGTCGGTCGTGGCCACGCCTGCGGTGGCGGCCGCCGCGTCGGCGGCGCGCAGGCTCTCGGCACGGAAGAGGCGCACGCCGTCCACGGGCGCTCAGTCGGCCAGGATGCCGTCGATGCGCTCGATCGTCGCCGCGTCGAGCTCGAGGTCGCCGGCGGCCAGGTTGTCGAGCAGCTGCTCGACCTTGGTCGCGCCGGTGATCACGCTCGACACGCCGCTCTGGCGCAGGACCCACGCCAGCGCGAGCTGCGCGCGGGTGATGCCGAGGTCGTCCGCGACGGCCTTCAGCGCCTTCACCTTGGCGACGTTGGCGTCGTTCAGGAACGACTTCCGGAACCCCTCGTTGTCGGCGAAGCGCGTGCCGTCAGGCATGCCGTCGTCGTACTTGCCCGTCAGCATGCCCATGGCCAGCGGGCTCCACACGACCAGGCCGATGCCCTTGGGCTCGGTGACCGGGAGGATCTGCGACTCGACGCGCTCGCGGTAGAGCATCGAGTACTGCGGCTGCTCGGTGACCGGCGCGACGAGGCCGTGCGCCGTGGCGTAGGTGTGCGCCTCGGCGATCTGCGCGGCGCTCCACTCGCTCGTGCCCCAGTAGTGCGAGCGACCCGAGCGCACCACGTCGCTGAAGACCTCCACGATCTCCTCCATGGGCGTCTCGGGATCACAACGATGCGCGAAGTAGATGTCGACGTAGTCGGTGCGCATCCGGTCGAGCGAGAGATCGATCGACTCGAGCACGTGCTTGCGCGACAGCCCGCGGTCGGTGATGGCGTCCGACATCGGCCAGAACACCTTGGTCGAGAGCACCAGGTGGTGGCGCGGGATGTCGAGGTCCTCGAAGATCTCGCCCAGGAACGCCTCGCCCTGGCCGCGCGCGTACGCGTCTGCGTTGTCGAAGAAGTTGATGCCGCCCTCGAAGGCCTTCGCCACGATGTCCTTGATCAGCGCCTTGTCCTGCACGCTGCCGCCGTAGGTCGTCCAGGCGCCGAGGCTGACGGCGCTCACCTTCAGGCCGCTGCGGCCGAGTCGTCTGTATTGCATGGTTGACCTCCGCTACGCATCGTACCGCCGACGTGTCCCTGGCCGTGGCGTCGGGCGCAGGCGCACTGGTCGAGACGGTCGGTCGTCGTACCGTTGACGCCCACGGGAGGACCCCATGCTGAACGCCACCGTCGACCTCGAGCGCTACCGCACCCCCGTCGCCAACCTCGACTCGGTCGATCCGGGCGACACCGGCCCGTACCCGACCGACGGCGACGGGAAGCGCGCCGCCCAGCAAGACCTCCACGCCCTCGTGAAGCGCATGGCGGAGCTGCAGCGCATGTTCTACGCCGACGGGCGCTACGCGCTGCTCCTCGTACTGCAGGCCCTCGACGCGGGTGGCAAGGACGGCACCATCCGCCGCGCCCTCTCGGGTCTGAACCCGCAAGGGGTGCGGGTGACGAGCTTCAAGCGGCCGACCGAGCTCGAGCTCGCCCACGACTTCCTGTGGCGCGTGCACCGCGCCGCGCCGCGCCGCGGCAAGATCGGGGTGTTCAACCGCTCGCACTACGAGGACGTGCTCGTGGTGCGCGTCGACGAGCTGGTGCCCGAGGCGGTGTGGCGGGCGCGCTACGCCCACATCGTCGCCTTCGAGCGCTTGCTGCACGACGCCGGAACGCGCTTCCTGAAGGTGTACCTGCACATCGACCGCGCGGAACAAGCCAAGCGCCTGCAGCGCCGCCTCGACGACCCCTCGCGCAACTGGAAGTTCGAGGCCAACGACCTGCGGGTGCGTGGCCAGTGGGACGAGTACCGCGAGGCGTTCGCCGAGATGTTCGCGCGCACCGGCACGGCCGACGCGCCGTGGCTGATCGTGCCGGCCAACCGTAAGTGGTACCGCGACGTCGTCGTCGCGACGGCGGTCGTGGAGGCGCTCGAGGCGTTGCCGCTCGCCTGGCCGGAGCCGGACGTCGACCTGAGTTCGTACGCCGTCGAGGACTGACCGGCTGCGTCCGCCGTCGCGGCCCGGCCGAGATCATCGCGGCGCGTATCATGCCGCCATGGAACGCATCTACGACGCTCCGCCGCGAGATCTCGAGCGGCGCCTCGGGCAGCCCGGCGCGTTCCCGTTCACGCGCGGCGTCTACCCGCGCATGTACGCGGACGGCCGCCTGTGGACCATGCGCCAGTACGCCGGTTTCGGGTCGGCGGAGGAGAGCAACCGGCGCTACCGTTACCTGCGCGAGCAGGGGACGAGCGGTCTGTCGGTGGCGTTCGACCTGCCGACGCAGCTGGGGCTCGACCCGGACGACGAACGCGCGCACGGCGAGGTCGGGCGCGTGGGCGTGTCGATCGCGACGGTCGACGACATGCGCACCCTCTTCGACGGCATCGACCTGGCCGAGGTCACCACCTCGATGACGATCAACGCGCCGGCGGCGATGCTGCTGGCGCTGTACACGCTCGAGGCGGAGCGCCAGGGCGCGCCGCTGGAGCGGCTCGGCGGCACCGTGCAGAACGACGTGCTGAAGGAGTACGTGGCGCGCGGCACCGACATCTTCCCGCCGGCGCCGTCGATGCGCCTCACGACCGACGTGTTCGCGTGGTGCGCCGAGCACGTGCCGCGCTGGAACACGATCTCGATCTCCGGGTACCACATGCGCGAGGCCGGCGCCACGGCGGCGCAGGAGATCGGCTTCACGCTCGCCAACGCGATGGCGTACGTGCGCGGCGCGCAGGAGGCGGGGCTCGAGCTGGCGACGTTCATGCCGCGGTTGTCGTTCTTCTTCGCCTGCCACGGCGACCTGCTCGAGGAGGTCGCCAAGTTCCGGGCGGCCAGGCGCCTGTGGGCGCGGATCGTGCGCGACCGCTTCGGCGTCGACGACGCCCGTGCGCAGGCGTTGCGCTTCCACACCCAGACCGGTGGCTCGACGCTCACCGCGCAGCAGCCGCTGGTGAACGTGGTCCGCACCGCCTACCAGGCGCTCGCCGCCGTGCTCGGCGGCACGCAGAGCCTGCACACCAACGGCTTCGACGAGGCGCTCGGGCTGCCGACCGAGGCGGCGGCGACGCTGGCGCTGCGCACCCAGCAGGTGCTGGCGTTCGAGACGGGTGTGACGGAGGCGATCGACCCGCTCGGCGGCAGCTTCTACGTCGAGCACCTCACCGATCACCTCGAGCGCGAGGCCGAGGCGCTGATCGACGAGGTGGAGGCGCGCGGCGGGAGCGTCGCCGCCATCGAGGCTGGGTACCTGCAAGCGGCGATCGACGAGGCCGCCTACGAGCAGCAGCTCGGCGTGGAGGCGGGCACGCGCGTGGTGGTCGGCGTGAACCGCTTCGCCGACGACGGTGCGGCCGGCGTACCGGTGCAGCGCAGCGACCCCGCGGTCGAGCCGAGGCGCGTGGAGCAGCTCGCGGCGTTCCGGGCGGAGCGCGACGGTGTCGCGGCGTCGAACGCAGTGGCGCACGTGGCGGAGGCGGCGGCCGGCGACGAACGACTGATGCCGCTCCTGCGCGCGGCCTTCGCGCGCCGCGCGACGCTGGGCGAGGTGTGCGACGCGCTCCGGGGGGTGTGGGGCCAGTACCGCTGAGCAGGGCTCGCGGCCCGGGGCGGTCAGGTGCTGAGGCGCACAGGCGCTCAGGCGCTCGTGGCCGCCACGGGCGCCGGTCCGCTGGGGTCGCGGACCAACGCCGCGAGCACGTCGACGGTGACGTCGAAGTAGCTGCGGCCGTCGGCCACGTGTTTCGCGTCGTCCATGTAGCCGTCGTTGCCGGTGTGGTTGCAGGGGCCGATCGTCAGCGTTCGCAGCGTGCCACGGCGGCGCGCCTCGTTCCAGGGCGAGTAGGGGAGGATCGGCCAGCGCCCCGGCGCCAGGATCGCGCCCAGCCAGACGACCCGGTCGCGTTCGCCGACGATCTGCACCACGTGCTCGGCGGCCAGCAGGCCGGGGTCGGCCGCCAGCACGCCGCCCAGCGACAGGACGCTGACGGGCGCGTCGAGCGCCTCGCTCACGAACGGCGTCGCGCCGACGGCTACCTGGCCGCCGCCCGAGTAGCCGATCAGCACCACGGGCACGTCGCTGCCGTCCTCGTAGCCGGCCTGGCGCAGGGCCCGGACCATCAGCGCGGCGGTGCCGCGGTCGTAGAAGGGACCGTAGCGGCGGTCGGCCGACACCATGACTTGCCACATGTTGCGGAAGTTGATCAGCATCCCGGCGATCTGGTCGAGGCGGCGCTTGCCCAGCTTGCGGCGCAGCGCCCAACGCCAGAAGCGCGCGAACAGCCGCTCGCCCGTCAGCGCGCGGTTCGTCACCGAGTACGGGAACACCTGCACGATCGCCGTGTCCTCGGGCAGGGCGTCGCGCAGGCGCTCTAGGAAACGGATCTGCCGCTCCGGCACGGGCGCGTCGGAAACGGAGTCGATGCCGGAGAGGAACACGACGTAGCGTGCGGGCCGCTCGGGCAGCGCCGAGCGCGGCGGTGCGTCGTCCGGCACCTCGACGGGGGGCTCCTCGTCGACGTGGTCGCCGTACCAGCCCGCCCACCAGCCCAGCGTCTCGAGCGGCGCCAGCGCTCCCGACAGCAGCAGCGCCAGGATGGCGACCCAGACGAGCGTGACGGGATCGAAGGGGATCATGTCCAGGGGTTCCGACGGTGGGCCTTCGGCTGGCCCACGGTTCCGGGTGGGGCCGGGATCGGTGCCAGGACGGTGCCCGCGACCTTGTAGCGAACCCAGCGACCCAGCCGTGCCAGCGGCCGACCGACCGTGCGCTGCAACGCTTGCGCGACGAGCCAGCCCGCGAACGCCACCACGATCGTCTCGACGCGCGTCAGATCGAAGGCGACGCTGGTCGCGACGAGCGTGGCGAGGAGCGTCCACACCGACAGGACGATGCCGAGTGGGCTACCGAGGAAGGGCGTGAGGACGAGGAAGGCGAGCAGTTGCGGCGCGTAGGCGAGCCCGATCGCTGCGACGGCCGATGCGAACGGCGCGGGTCGACCCATCAGCAGCATCGCCGTGCCCCACACCGTGGCCGCCCACGCCAGGAAGCCTGCGACGAACAGCAGCGCTTGGACGAGGAGGCTCGCGACGAAGCGGCGCGGCGAGACGCGGTTCGCGAAGAGCATGACGCTCTGGCCGAGCGCGGCCGACAGGCCAGCCAGGAACACGATGGCGAGCGCGCCGCGCAGGCCGGCGTTGGGCCGAGACAGCAGCGTGTGGAAGGCGTCCGGTTGCAGTCGGAGCGCGTTCGGGACGAGGTCGAGGGCGGTGAACTCCACGTGGGCGCCTCAGTGGTGGTGATGCGCGTGCGACAACTCTCCGGGAGCGACGGGGATGCGGTCGCCGCGGAAGAGGAGCGCGGCGAGGAGCGTGGTGATCGGCACGGCCAACACGAGCCCGATCGATCCGACGAGCGTGTGCACCACCTCGTTCGCGACCAGCTCGAGGTTGAACGCGCGCATGACGCCGAACTCGCCGACGTTGAGCAGGATCAGGAGCGACAGGCTCGCGCCCGTGTAGGCCAGGACGAGGGTGTTGACGAGCGAACCAACGTGGTCGCGACCGACGTTCATGCCCTTGGCGTAGAGCACCCGCAGTCCGAGCGAGGGGTCGGTGTGGGCCAGCTCGCGAACGACGGAGGCCTGCACGATCGTGATGTCGGTAAGCGCGCCCAACGCGCCGATCAGCAGCCCGGCGAGCAGCAATCCCTTGAGCGCCACCTGCGGGGCCGCCGACATCAGCAGGATGGCGTCCTCGTTGCCGAGGCCGGTGAGCCGCGCCAGGTCGGTGAACACGAGCGCGAGCACCATCGTGGCCACGACGGCGAGGAGCGTGCCGGCCAGCGCGGCCGACGTGCTCCAGGTCACGCCGTGCACGAAGTAGATGGCGAGGATGAGGATGCCGCCCACCCCCAGGAGCGAGATGAGCACCGGGTTGGCGCCAGCGAGGATCTGCGGAACGATGAACGTGATGACGATCGCGAGGCTGGCCGCGGTCGACACGAACGCGCGGAGGCCCTTGAAGCCGGCCACCGCGAACGAGACGACGGCGAACAGCGCGACCAGCCAGCCGAGCGCCGGGCGTCGCACCCAGTCGGTGACGACCACCATCTGCCGCCCGTCGGGGCCTGGGGCGAAGTACAGCTCGACGCGCTCACCGACGCGGTACGGCGGCAAGCTGATGTCGCCGTACGGGTCGTCGGGTGGGATGACGGCGTCGACCACGGTGCCGTCGCCGAGCTGGACCAGCGCGACGAGGTCCTGACCCGTGCGCTGCACGATCTCGACGATGCGGCCCTCGGCGTACCCCATGTCCGTGGCGCTCGGTGCCTGGGCGTGGGCGTTCGCGGCGAGGAGCAGCAGCAGCCAGGGAGCCAACGCCCACCCGCGCGCCCAGGCTGGGGACCAGCCTCGCGCGGAGCGAGCTGAGCGCGTGACCGCCTCAGGCATCGCGGCAGCGCGGGCAGACGCCGTAGAGGGTGAGGGCGTGGCCGCGGACCTCGTAGCCGCCCGGCAGCGTGACGCCTTCGAGGACCGCCACGGGGCAGGTGGTGGCGAGTTCGAACACGCCCTCGCACTGGTCGCAGCGGAAGTGGTGGTGATGGCCGCGTCCGGCGAGCTCGTAGCGGCGCGTCTCGTTCGGGAGATGCACGGCGACGATCTCGCCCGCCTCCTCCAGCGTCGCCAGGTTGCGGTACACGGTGGCGAGCCCGAGCGAGCCCTGGATGGCTGCGGCGCGCTCGAGCAACTGATGCGGCGTGAGCGGTCCGGCCGCCTCGTCGAGCGCCTGGAGGATGGCACGGCGTTGAGAGGTCCGTCGCATGTCGGGGGGCAGGTCGGTGCTTCGGGCCCCGCCTCGTGCGGCGCTGCTGCGCGCTGCTGGCGTGTCGCTCATGCGGACTCCGCGCGCGTTCGCGAGCGCATCGGGCCGAGCGGCTCACCGCCGAGGAGGTGGACGTGGAGGTGGTCCACTTCCTGACCGCCGTGTGCCTTGCAGTTGACGATGAGGCGGTACCCGTCGTCGAGGAGCCCCTCTTGCGCGGCGACGGTGCGCGCGGCCGTGAACAGCCTGCCCAGCGTCGCCTCGTCGGCCTCGCTGACGTCGGCGGCCGTCGCGATGACGTGGTTCGGGACGATGAGGACGTGCACTGGCGCCTGCGGGTGGATGTCGCGGAAGGCGGTCACGAGGTCGTCGCGGTACACGACGTCGGCGTCGATCTCGCCGCGCACGATCTTGAGGAAGAGGGTGTCGTCGGCCATGCACCGAGTGTACGGCACGAGCGACGGTGGCCGCCGACACGGTTGACATCGCGGCGGCCCCATCGCGTAGACTGTGGATCGCGTTGAGAATGAGAGTGCGTTCTCAACAAGCCCGCCAACACCCGAGAGAGGACCACCGTGGCCAAGGACGGACCCCGCATCACGATCTTGCTGCGCAGCAGCGCCGGCACCGGCACCACGTACGCCACCACGAAGAACCGTCGCACGACCACAGCCAAGCTCGAACTCCGCAAGTACGACCCCGTCATCCGCAAGCACGTGATCTTCAAGGAGCACAAGGCCTGATGGCCCCACGTCTACAAGGAGTCTCAATGACACGAGCGTTCCACCGATCGATCCTCGGCATCGCCGTCCTCGCCCTGGTCGCCGTGGCGTGGGCCGACAGCCACGGCCACGCGCACGATCACGACCACGACCATGATCACGGTCACGAGAGCCCGATCGCGGAGTTCGTGATCC
>REEJ01000260.1 GCA_007695125.1 Trueperaceae bacterium
CCACCGACAGGACGCGCATCAGCGCGATCACCCGCGGTGAGGCCGTGGGCAGCCGCCGCCGCACGAGCTCGGTCAAGACCAGGAAGAGGAGCCCGTAGCCGGCGTCGCCGACGATCATCGCGAAGAAGAGCCCGAAGAACAGCAGGAACGGGACGCTGATGTCGACCTGCCCGTAGCCGGGGACGACGCCGAGGAACGAGAACAACGGCGCGATCGGTCGGACCCAGCGCGGGTTGCGGATGAGCGTCGGCGCCCCGGCGTCGTCCTCGACGTCCGCGATCCACACGCCCCAGCCACGCTCCCTCGCGAGTGACCGCAGGCGCTCCACCTCGTCGGCCGGCACGTAGCCGCGGAGCACCGACACGGCGCCGACGGTGTCCATGGCGGCACGCGCCTCCTCGAAGTGCAACTCGTCCTCGCTGCGCCGCAGCCAGCGCTCGACGTGCGCACGCGCGGCGCTGAGTTCGCTCAGCCGTTCGCGCGTCCGACGCAACTCGCGGTCGAGGACCTCGGCCTCGTGCGCCAGCCGCTCGGGTGACTCACCCGGTAACGCGACCTCGTCGGGCACGTCGGCCGCCGCCACGGCCTCGCGCTCGCCGACCAGCGCCAGCGCGAGGTGGTTCCGGTCGCGGCCGAGTTCCACCCACACCGCGTGCTCGACCGGCGGCGGCGGCCGACTGCTCGGTGGCCGCGCCAGGCGAACGCCGACGCCTTGGCCCTCGAGTCGTTGCACCTCGAGCGGGTCGAAGGCGCCGAACAGCGTGAGGCGCTGCCGCTGCTGCGCCAACTCGTCGTGCGTGCGGCGTAGGTCCTCGAGTCGGGTCGAGAGCCGCTCGACCTCGGCGACGACCTCCTCGGCCGAGCGATCGGCGCTGGTCGTGGTCGACGCCGGACGTTCGCCCGCGTCGGCTCGACCGCCACGTCGCGCGGCGGGAGCGGCCGCGTCGAGCACGCTGATGGCGTGACGGGCCGCCTCCACGCGCGCGCGGGTGACGCTCACGCGGTCGGCGGTGCTCGTCGCTGCCTGGATCAGATGGACCACGCCCGCGTCCTGGAGGGCGTCGAGCGTCGCTGCCTGATCGCTGTTGGCGGCCGCGAGGGTGACCTGCTTCATCGTTACGATCACGCCGACTGCTCCCGCTCCAGGGCCTTCGCCTTGGCGATCTTGGCACGCACGACCTCGGCCGCCTGCAAGTCGCCGAGCGCGATGCGGATCACCCGCAGCGCCTCTTGCGCCTCGGGGATCTTGACCTTCTCGAACAGGTTCACGCGCTGGCTGGTGAGCCGCAACTCGGCGGCCAACAGGCTGCGCTGCTCGGCCAGTACGCGCCGCTGCAGGCGCAGCGTCATGAGCTGCTCCAGTGCGATCAGCGCCTCGTCGACCCACGGTGGCGTCGTGTCCAGAGGCGGTGCCAGTTGGCGCCAGCTCATACCCTCGAGCGTCGGGATGCTCACGCCGGCCACGCTCGCCTCACCCCGGCGCACCTCCTCGAGCGTGAGGTACACGCTCAGCGGCATCGGCTCCGACCACAGGTCGATCCAGGTCTGGAGTTCGCGCTGCACCTCGGCCTCCTGGTCGCTCGTTTCGTGCACCAGCGCCTCCACGCGCCGCAGCTCCACCTGCAGCTGCTGCTGCTTGAGCCGCAACGTCGGCAGGTAGCGCTGGAAGCGGGCGAGGGCGTCGCGCTGTCGCTTGAGTTCGTGCTTGCTGGCCCTGACGCGGCTCATGGCGAGGCCGGCCAATGGCGCTCGATCAGCGCCGTCGCGAGCCCGGTCTGGGCAGGCTCGAAGCAGGCCGCCAGCAACTGCCACCCCTCGTCGAGAGCACGCTCGAGCGGCAGGTCGACCTCGAGGTCCATCAAGCGCGCCTCGAAGCCCTCGCCGTAGCGCAACAGTTGACCGTCCCAGTCGCTCATGCGGAAGCCCATGGCGCGCTTCTCGAGCGTCTCGCGGAAGGCGGCGTAGAGTTGGATCATCGTGTTCATCAGCGGACGGTGGTCGTCACGCGTCGTGCCGTTGACCAGCTGCTTGAGTCGGCTCAGGCTGCCGAACGGTTCGATCCGGCCACCGCGCAGGTAGAGCTGCCCTTCGGTGATGTAGCCGGTGTTGTCGGGCACCGGGTGGGTGACGTCGTCACCGGGCATGGTGGTGACGGCCAGGATGGTGATCGAGCCGGCGTCGTCGAAGTCGACGGCCTTCTCGTAGCGCGCCGCGAGCTGGCTGTAGAGGTCGCCGGGGTAGCCGCGGTTCGACGGGATCTGCTCCATCGTGATGGCCACCTCCTTGAGCGCGTCGGCGTAGTTGGTCATGTCGGACAGCAGCACCAGCACCCGCTGGCCGCGCAGCGCGAAGCGCTCCGCCACCGCCAGCGCCAGGTCGGGGACCAACAAGCACTCGACCGTCGGATCGGCGGCGGTGTGGATGAACGCCACGGTCCGCGCCAGCGCACCCGCCGACTCGAGCGTGTCGCGGAAGTACAGGTAGTCGTCGTGCTTGAGGCCCATGCCGCCGAGCACGATCCGATCGACTTCGGCCTGCAACGCCAGGCGTGCCAGCAGCTCCAGGTACGGCTCGCCCGGGATCGAGAAGATGGGCAGCTTCTGGCTCTCCACGAGCGTGTTGAACACGTCGATCATCGGGATGCCGGTGCGCACCATCGTGCGCGGGATGACGCGGCGGGCGGGGTTGACGGAGGGTCCAGCGATGTCGACGCCCTCCTCGTCGAGGACCGGGCCGTTGTCGCGGGGCCGTCCGGCGCCATCGAAGACGCGGCCGAGCATGGCGTCGGACGCCGGCACCCGCATCGGCCGGCCCAGGAAGCGCACGCGGGCATCGGTCGGAAGGCCGCGCACGCCGGCGAAGACCTGCAGGAACGCCCGTCCACCTTCGAGCCGCACCACCTGGGCCAACGACGTGCCGCCGGGCCACGTGATCTGGGCCAGCTCACGGTAGGTGGCGTCGCCCGCGCTCACCGCGACGACGCTGCCGGCGATCCGCTCGAGGCGCGTGTAGGTCTTATGCATCAGCGCCCACCTCGCTCTGTAGGCCGCGCAGCCGCTCGCGTGCGGCCTGGTACTCGGGGCTGTCCCAGGCGCAGCGGTTCCACTCCTTCGTCACCTGGGTCAGGTGCTGGTAGAAGCGCCGCGCAGCGTCCTTGTCGACGAGCGCCACGGGCGTGCGCAGCATCTGGACGAGTTCGCCGAACACCTCCGTCTGTCGCTCGGCGCCGGTCGCTCCGTCGACCGGGTCGAAGGCGTCTTGCTGCAAGTAGGCGGCGTCGAGGTACTCGGCCTGCAGGTAGCGCACGAAGTCCTCGATGCCCGTGCCCTCCTCGCCGACGACCTTCATCATCTGATCCACCTCGTGGCCGTCGTGCAGCAGGCTGCGCGCGAAGGCGATGTCTGCCTTCGACACGACCCCGGGGTAATGGCTCCAGCTGTCGAGCGGGTCGATCGCAGGATAGCGACGCGCGTCCGAGCGCGCGCGCGAGAGGCCGTGGAACGCGCCCACCACCTTGAGCGTGGCCTGCGTGACGGGCTCCTCGAGGTTGCCGCCCGCCGGGCTCACGGTGCCGGCGATCGTGACGGAGCCATGCGTTCCGTCGTGCAGCCGCACCAGCCCGCCGCGCTCGTAGAAGGCGGCGACCACCGACTCGAGGTACGCCGGGAACGCTTCTTCGCCCGGTATCTCCTCGAGGCGCCCCGACACCTCGCGCAGCGCCTGGGCCCAGCGGCTGGTCGAGTCGGCCAGGAGCAGCACGTCGAGCCCCATCTGGCGGTAGTACTCGGCCAGGGTCACGGCGGTGTACACGCTGGCCTCGCGCGCGGCGACGGGCATCGAACTCGTGTTGCACACGATCACCGTGCGCTCCATGAGGCTGCGGCCGGTACGGGGGTCGGTGAGCTCCGGGAACTCGCGCAGCGTCTCGACGACCTCACCGGCCCGTTCCCCACAGGCCGCGACCACCACCACGTCGACCTCGGCGTGGCGGCTCATCAACTGTTGCAACACCGTCTTCCCTGCCCCGAACGGGCCCGGGATGCACGAGGTCCCCCCACGTGCCACCGGGAAGAGCGTGTCGACGATGCGGACCTTCGTGACCAACGGCTCCTGTGGCCGGAGGCGTTCGCGGTAGGCACGGATCGGGACCTTCACCGGCCAGCGCTGCAGCATCGTCACCTGGCGCTGCTCACCGCGCTCGTTCTCGAGCCTGGCGACGACGTCGCTGACCGTGTACTCGCCCGCTGCGGCGAGCTCGCGCAGCGTCCAGGCGCCAGGTAGACCGAAGGGCACCATCACACGGTGCTGGAACTGACCCTCGGGCACGCTGCCGAGCGCCTCACCGGCCTGCAGTGCGTCGCCCACCTGGGCGCTGGGTGTGAACGGCCAGCGCCGCTCGCGATCGAGCGGGTCGAGGTAGCGGCCGCGCGGCAGGAAGTAGCCGCTGGTCTCGGCGAGCTCGAAGAGCGGGTTCTGGAGACCGTCGACCACTTGGCCGAGCAGGCCCGGACCGAGTTCGACCGATAGCATCTCGCCGGTGAACTCCACCTGCCCGCCGACGAACAGCCCACTCGTGTCCTCGAAGACCTGCAGGTCGGCGTACTCGCCACGCACGCGGATGAGTTCGGCCTTGAGCATGAGGTCGTCGATCATGGCGTACCCGACCTCGTTCTGCACGACGGGTCGCTTGAACGTCACGGTGATCAGCGATCCGCTCACGGCGACGATGCGTCCGATGTTAGGCATGCGGCGCCTCGAGTGTCCGCAGGCTGGTCTCGAGGGCGGTCCAGCCGGCTGCGGCTTCCCACTGCGCCCAGCGCCACGCCACACGCAGCTGCACGGCTCGCGCGTAGAGGGCGGCGAAGCCGTCGGGCTCGCCGAGCGCGAGTTCGTCGGCGAGGCGCCACCGCAGCTCGTCGAGCGCCCGCTCGCGTGCACCAGGGTTCTGCGCGCCGAAGGCGCGCTCCACGGCTTCGACCAGGTCGACCCGGTAGCCGCTCGGGCGTTGCAGGTATGGCGTCGGGTCGCGCCGGGTGTTCGCGCCGCGCTGGATGGCGACGGCGTCGTCGATCTGGGCGCTGAGGTCGTGCCACGTGCGGGCGACGGGGTCGCGCGGTCGATCGGGTCGCGAGCCGTCGCGCGGCGCACGATCGGGCATCGCGGTCGACGCCGCGCCCTGGCCCTCGGAGCGCGCAGCGAGGAGCTCGTCGAGGTCGCGCCAGCGCTCCTCGCTCACGAAGCCGCGGCAGCGTTCGAGGAACGTGGCTGGCTCCAGCGCCGGCGGCTCCGCCAAGCGCGGCGTGGGGAGGCTGGCCAAGAGGTAGGCGATCATCGGGACGGGTCCTCGGCCTGCGGCGGGGTCGCCGGCGGCGAGGCCTGGGACGACACCTCTGGCGCGACCTGCGCGAGCACCTTCGCCAGGTGGGGCCGCAGGTGGTGGGTCAGCGCTTCGGCGATGGCGTCGATCGTGAGGTCGTGCTCCACGTGCTCGTCGACGAGCGCCACGCGGAAGCCCTTCACCACGCTGTTGTCGAGCCGTAGCCCGATCCCGTGCGGCAGCTTGTCGGCGAGGCGCCGGCTGTACAGTTCGACCATGGCGTCGAGGTCCTCGGCGCTCAGCAGCACCGCCAGACGCCGCTCGCGTCCGCCGCGCGCGGCGTAGGCCTCGGCCATCTTCACGAGCATCTCGCCGAGGAGGCCCGGCTCGAGCTCCTCTTGCAACGACTCGCGGACGAGGTTCGCCATGAGACCGTCGATCGACTGGCCGACGCTGATGAGCAGATCGCGACCGGCCTGTTCCAACGCCAGCCGGCTGCGCTCGGTGTATGCCTCGGCGTCGTGGCGGGCACGCTCGAGCGCCCTCAACGCCTCGGCCTCGGCGTTTCGGACCGTCGTTGCCGCCTTGGCCTCGGCCTCCTGGACGATGACTCGTGCCCGGCGTTGACCCTCATCGACGGCCTCACGCTGCAGGCGCTCGATCAGGACCTGGAGGTCCTCGGCCATGGCAACTCCCTTCCTGGCTGCACGAGCGGCGACGTACGGCCCGCACAGAACGTGCCCGCGGCCAAGGAGCTCACGCGGGGCCGCGGGAAGCGACCCCATCGAACCAAGCGCGCTCAGGCTGCACCAGATTCAAACGTCCGCCCCCGGCGTCGTCGTGGCGCTGACGCGGTACAACGGGACCCAGCCGCCACTGGGAGGAACACCCATGCCAGACGTCCGTGAGATCGCCAGCCGCATCGACGCCCATCTGGAGGGCCAACGTGACGCTCTCGTGGCCCTGAGCCACCGGATCCACGAGCATCCGGAGACCCGTTTCGAGGAGGTCCAGGCCAGCGCCTGGCTGTGCGAGCTGCTGGAGCAGCATGGCTTCGAGGTCGAGCGCGGCGTCGGTGGCCTCCCGACGGCTTTCCGGGCGCGCCTCGACGGCCGGCCCGGCGGTCCGACGGTGGCGCTGCTGTGCGAGTACGACGCGCTGCCTGGGCTGGGCCACGCGTGCGGCCACAACCTGATCGCCACCATGGGCGCGGGTGCCGCGATCGCCCTCGCGCCGGTGATGCGTGACCTCGACGGCTCGCTGCTCGTGATCGGCACGCCCGCCGAGGAGGGCGGCGGCGGCAAGATCATCCTGCTCGAGGCGGGCGTGTTCGACGGTGTCGACGCTGCCCTGATGATCCACCCGTACCACCTGAACCAGGCGGGGATGGCGGCGCTCGCCAGCGTGAAGCTCGAAGTGGTGTACACGGGGACGCCCGCGCACGCGGCGATGGCGCCGTTCGAGGGACGGAACGCGCTCGACGCCGTGCGGCTCGCGTTCGCGGGCATCGACGCCATGCGTCAGCAGGTCCGCGACGACGTGCGCATGCACGCCATCGTCTCGGACGGCGGGGCTGCTCCGAACATCATCCCCGAGCGCGCCGCGATGACGTGCGTGGCCCGTTCCGCCGACGCCCAGCACCTGCACGAGTCGCTCGTGCCGCGCCTGCAGGGCGTGTTCCAGGGCGCGGCGCTCATGACCGGCACGACGGTGGAGGTCGCGAACGCGTCGCATCCCTACGACGAGATCCGCCGCAACCCGGCGCTCGAGGCCGCCTTCGAGCGGCACGCGCGGCGTCGGCAGCGGACGCTGGCGCCGTTCGACCCGTCCAGCGGTGCCGGCTCGACCGACATGGGCAACCTGTCGCAGGCGCTGCCGGGCCTGCACGGCATGCTGGCGATCGACGACGCGGCTCTGCCGCACACGGCCGCGTTCGCGAGCGCGGCGCGCTCGGAACGCGGCGACCAGACCCTGGTCGACGGCGCCGGCGTCCTCGCCGGCGTGGCGCTCGAGCTGTTCAGCGACGCAGGCTTCCTGCAGGAGGTACGCAGCGGCTTCGCCGCGGCTGAGCGCTAGCCGTCAGGGCACGCGCCGCTTGAAGTACACGACTCGCTCCGTCTCTTCGAAACCGAGGGCGCGGTGCACGCGTTGCCCCATCAGGTTCGCCTCGAGCACGTCGGACGCGAGCTCACGGCACCCCTTGAGGTGGGCCCACGCCACGGCCGCGTCGACGAGGCGGCGGGCCAGGCCGCGGCGGCGCTCGCGGTCGTCGACGTAGAGCCCTTCCAGGAACGCAACCGGAGAGCTGGTGGTGCCGTTGACGTGATCCCAGCGCAGCGACACCTCGGCGAGCCCCAACGACGTCCCGCCGACGGCGTAGGCGACGAAGGCCGCGAAGCGTTCGGGGTCGTCGACCTGCGCGCGGATCTCGGCGCGGTGGATCTCGCGCGGCGTCTCGGGCCACAGCGCCTTGCGCAGGTCGAGCCAGCCGGCTGCCTCGGCGTCGCGGCAGCGCTCGATCCGGACGTCGCTCACGTGGCCTCCGAGCGACGTGGCGGGAGGGCGATCTGCCAAGCGGTCATGCCCGATGATATGGGGACTCGATACCCGACCGCTACACGTCGCGTCGCGGCGCCGCCCTCGCGTCGGTTGACACGTGCGAGACGAGGGTCCATGCTGCCGCATGTCGTCCGGCCAGGCAACCGCTCCCGCACGGCCCGACGCCATCGCACTCGTGCTCTTCGGGCTGTGCGTGCTCCTGGGGTCCGGCAACTTCCTGGCGGTGCGGTTCAGCAACCTCGAGCTGCCGCCGCTCTGGGGCGCCGGACTGCGCTTCGCCCTGGCCGCGATCGTGTTCACGGCGCTGGCCTTCGCCACGCGGCGCCCCTGGCCGCGCGGCGCCATGCTCGCCCGCACCGTCGTCTTCGGCCTGCTCAACTTCGGGCTGTTCTTCGCGCTGATGTACTGGTCGCTCCTGCACGTCACGGCTGGCGTCGCCACGATCGTGCTCGCGAGCGTGCCGCTGGTCACGCTGGCACTGGCGGTCATGCAACGCATGGAGCGCTTCCAGACGCGGTCGCTCGTCGGCGGCGTCGCCGCCCTCCTCGGCATCGGCTGGATCGCCTTCGCGCCCACCGCCCTCGACGTGCCGCTGGTGCCGTTGCTGGCGCTGCTGGCGGCGGTCGCGACGATCGGCCAGAGCATCATCCTCGGCAAGCACGTCAGCGCCAACCATCCGGCGATCACGAACGCCGTCGCCATGAGCGCTGGCGCCGCCCTGCTGCTCACGGCGTCGCTGGCCGCGGGCGAGACCTGGTCGTGGCCCTCCCTACCCGAGGCGCGCTGGGCGCTGCTCTACCTGGTGGCGTTCGGGTCGGTGGGGCTGTTCGCGTTGACGCTGCTGCTGATACGCCGTTGGACGCCGTCCGCGGCGAGCTACGCCTTCGTGGTGATCCCCGTGACGACCATGCTGCTCGAGGCGTGGATCGCCAACGTGCCCATCACGGCCACGGCCCTCGTGGGCGCGGGCCTGGTGATCGTGGGCGTCTGGTTCGGTGCGCTGGCGCCGACGCCCGGTCGCCGTACCGCGGCCACCTGACGGCGCTCAGCTGGGCGTCATCAGCCCCTCGAGCTGCAGCGTGTGGCGCATCGGGTGGACGACGGCGTGCTCGAGCATCGCTTCGACCACCAGCGCCGGAACCCACTTCGTCGGGTAGCTCTCGCGCAACCGCTCGCGCGGGACGTCGCGAAGGACGGTGCGCCAGCGCTCCAACAGGTGCTCGAGGTAGGCGTCGGCCTGCTCCTCGATGTCCTCGATGCCGGGCACCTCGTCGAGACCAACGTCGCCGAGCTCGAGATGCTGCGCGAGCCAGCGGAGGTAGCCGCCGGCGGCGCTGAGCACGTGGCGGAACGAGGCCTGCGGCGAGGCGTCGTGCTGACCGGTCGCGGGGAGCTCCACACCCCACGCCAGCGCGCGTCGCCAGGTGACGAGGCAGGTTCGGAGCTCGCGCTCGTGGAGCAGCACCAAGGCGCGGACGCCGCGATCACGGAAGCCTACGAGTTCGTTCATGATGCGCTCAGCGTAGGTGCCAGCGGTCGAGCGGGTCAAGGACACCGACCGCTACCGAGCCGCGAGCACCGCCAGCGCCTCGTCGACGAGGCCCGGCTCGCCCGCGAAGATGATCAGCCCCGGAGCGCGCACCCAGTCGGCCGGCTCACCTGCGAACACGACGGCACCACCCGCCTCGCGCACCAGCACGATGCCCGCAGCCACGTCCCAGGCCTTGAGGCCGAACTGCCAGAAGAGATCGGTGCGACCCGCCGCGAAGTGGCAGAAGTCGCGACAGGCGGCTCCCGATGAGCGCACGCCGGCGGACCGGCGGGCGAGCTCGGCGAACACCGCCTGATCGCGCGGCGAGCGCGCGGAGTCGGCGGTGAAGTTCGTTCCGATGAGCGCGTGCGACATCGCGTGCGCCGCACCCCTGGTCAGCCGCTCGGCCTCGCGCCAGGCACCGCCACCGCGCACGGCCCAGTACACGGTGTCCTCCGCCGCGTCGTAGATCACGCCCAGCACGGCCTCTTCGTCGACCACGAGTCCGATCGAGACGCAGAAGCCCGGGTA
>REEJ01000165.1 GCA_007695125.1 Trueperaceae bacterium
GGATGCTCTACCAGTTGAGCTAGGGTGGCATCCCGACGGCGTGTGTCCAGCCCGGCCGGCGCTCAGGCCCTGCCCGGGCCCTCACGCACGTCCGGAGAGCGAGCGTAGCATCGCCCGAGCCGGGGTGTCAACAGCGCCCCACGGCGGCCTGGTCCCGTCCAGGACGCCAACCAAGGCGAACGCGACGGCGCTCGTCGAAGGACGTGAGGACCACCGGATGTCCCGGTCGGCTCTGCTATGCTTCCCTCGGAGGTCGGTAGATGCGAATCGGTCCATTCGGTGTGTGGGAGATCCTGATCATCTTGATCGTGGTCCTCCTGATCTTCGGTCCCCGGCGGCTGCCCGAGATGGCCAAAGGGCTCGGACAATCCGTGCGGGAGTTCCGCAAGGAGATGCGGAACATCAAGGACGACTTCAACGTGGACGAGGACCGCGACACCCCCGGTCCGCGCTCCGGCGTGAGCCCGGCGACGGTGCAAGAGGCGCAGGAGGCACGTGCCCCAGCGAGCGCCGTCCCGAGTGCGCCAGCGGCGGACACGGCCGTTGCGGCCGAGAGCCCGAAGGCCGACGACGAGAAGAAGGGCTGATCACCCCCACGGCGCCCGCGGCGTTGACACGCTTCGGTGCGTCGTGGAGAGGTCGCCGCTGGTGATGCCTCGATGACCCTGTTCGATCACCTCGACGAGTTGCGCAAGCGCGTCTTCGTCGCCGTCGCCGCGTGGCTCGTGGCGTCCGGCGTCATGTTCGTGTTCCGGTTCGACGTCATCGAGTGGCTGAAGCGGCCCCTGCCCGACAACATGACGTTGTCGTACTTCTCGCTGCTCGAGCCCTTCATCACCAGCATGCAAGTCGCCAGCTTCTTCGGACTGGTCGTGGCTGCCCCGGTCCTGATCGCGCAGGTGTGGGGCTTCCTCGCCCCAGGGCTCCACGAGGACGAGCGCAAGTACGCCGTCCCGTTCATCCTGCTCGCCGCGCTCGCGTTCGCCATCGGCGTGGCGTTCGCGTACTACGTCGTCCTCCCCTTCACGGTGCCGATCCTGCTCTCGTTCCTCGGTGAGGCAGCCACCGGCTTCCTGTCGATCGGTCGCTACATCGGCAACCTGATCATGCTGATGGGCGTGTTCGGGATGATGTTCGAGCTGCCCGTCGTGGCGTTCCTGCTCGCCCGCATCGGCCTGATCCGGGCTCCGATGCTCGTGGCGACGCGGCGGTACGCGATCGTGATCCTGCTGGTGCTCGCGGCGGCCATGTCGCCCAGCGGCGATCCGTTCAACTTCGCGCTGGTGGCCGGTCCGCTGCTCGTGCTGTACGAGGTGTCGATCGTCGTGGTTCGCTTGGCACAGCGTCCCGAACGTCGCGACGCAGCCGAACCCGACCCGTTGTGACCGCACGCGCCTGAGCCATCCGTCATAGGCTTGCCCAGCGTGGCGTCACGCCACGGAGGAGGGAGACCGTGCCGCGGCGTCACACGCGGTACGACCACACCATGGACGAACGAGTCACGCGTCTGCGCGAGCGCATCGACGCGCTGAACATCGAACTCCTGGAGCGGCTGTCCGAGCGCGCCGAGGTCGCCGAGGCGATCGGTCGTCTCCAGACGGAGCTCGGGATGTCGCACTACGACCCCGTCCGTGAGCAGGCCATGCTCGACGCGCTGACGCACGCGAACCGGGGCCCGTTCAGCGACGCCGTCGTCAAGAGCCTGTTCAAGCAGGTCTTCCAGGCCTCCATGCAGCTCGAGCACGATCAGGACAAGACACGCTACCTGACGTCGCGCCAGACCCACGACGCCGACACCGTCGTTCACGTGGGCGGCGTGCCGATCGGTGGCGAGCACCCACCCGTGTTGATCGCCGGACCATGCGCCATCGAGAGCTCCGAGCAGGTAGGCATCATCGCGGCGTTCCTGGCCTCGCGCGGCGTCAAGATCATGCGCGGCGGCGCCTTCAAGCCCCGCACCGACCCGTACAGCTTCCAAGGGCTCGGCGTCGACGGGCTCCGGCTCGGCCGCGAGGCCGCCGATGCGCACGGGTTGGCGTTCGTGACGGAGGTGATGGACGCAGCCGACGTCGTCGCCTGCGCCGAGTACGCCCACATGCTGCAGATCGGCGCGCGCAACATGCAGAACTTCACCCTCCTGCGCGCCGCGGCGCGATCCGGGCGACCCGTGTTGCTGAAGCGTGGCCTGTCCGCCACCATCGAAGAGTGGGTGATGGCCGCGGAGTACCTGCTGCACGGCGGCAACGACCAGGTCGTGCTGTGCGAGCGGGGCATCCGGACCTTCGAACGCTACACGCGCAACACGCTCGACGTCTCGGCGGTCGCGCTCGCCAAGCTCGAGACGCACCTGCCCATCCTCGTCGACGTGACCCACTCGGGAGGTCGACCCGACCTGCTCGTGCCGCTCACGAAGGCCGGGCTCGCGGTCGGTGCCGACGGCGTCATGATCGAGGTCCACCCGAACCCAGCCGTTGCCCTCTCCGACAACAAGCAGCAGATCGACTTCGAGGCGTTCGACGCCTACCTGGAAGCGACGCGCTACCACGGCCGCTTGAGCCCGGGCCGGACAGAACTGTACGGCGCCGAGGGGTAGTCTGAGGACATGGACCGGGTGCTGGGATGGTTCTTCAAACAGACGGAGGCCACGCCGACCTACCACCAGGAGCGCTGCCTCGCCACGAAGGCGACGGGCTGCCGGATCTGCGCCGACGAGTGCCCACACGACGCCATCCGGGTCCGCCGCAAGGTCGAGATCGACCCGATCGACTGCACCGGTTGCGGCATCTGCGTGAGCGCGTGCCCGTCGTTGGCGCTCACGCCTCGCGGGCCCGCGGCGCCGAGCGACGTGGCGTTGCGCTGCTCCCAGGTTGCGGGCAACGCGCCGAGCGTGACCTGCCTGGCGCGACTGCTGCCCACCGACCTGCTTCGACTCGCCGATGCCGACGGCGTCGTGCGCCTCGGGCGTGGGGACTGTGCCGACTGCGCGATCGGGGCCCCCGACGTGCCCGAGCGGGTCGAGGCGACGGCCATGCGCGCACGCGCCATCGCGGCCGTGCTCTCACGCGAACTCCAGGTGCGCATCGAACACACCGAACGCATCGACGTGGAGGTCCAGGACCGCGCCCTGAGCCGCCGCGAACTGCTGCGCAGCGGGTCGACGAGCGCCAAGCGCGTGACCGCCTCGGCACTGGCGCCGCTCGAGAGGCTCGCCGGTCCGGAGCAGACCCCCGGTGCGCGGCCAGCGCTTCCCACCGATTGGGTCGACACGCTGGCGCTGTACGACGCCGCCTCCCTGGCCCCCGAGACGCTGGTGCCGGCCCGCCTCCCTCACGTCGTCGACGGGTGCCTGTTCTGCCCGGCGTGCACGGCCGCCTGTCCGACCGACGCGATCCAACGGCGCTTCGAGGACGACGGCGCCACCACGCTGTGGCTCGAGCCACGCCGCTGTGTCGGTTGCGACGCGTGCCAACAGGTCTGCCCGGTGAAGGTCGTGCGGATGGACGAGCCCGTCACGTGGGAGCGCCTGGCCGCCGAACGTACCGAGCTGGCCCGGCGCGGCGGCGAGGGGCCTCCGGGCACCTCGGCGCGCTGACGTCCGCGGCCGTCGCCTCGCGCCTAGGCACGAGTCCCGTGCACCCATCACGTACACTGGAGCATGACGGTCGACGACTGGGTCCTCGAAGCGGTGCAGCTCGCCGGCGCCAACGGCGCGACGGTACGCGACGTGCAGCGGCGCATCGACGAGCGCCATTACGAGGAGTTGGCCATCGACACGATCGAGGCGTCGCTGGCGACGTTGCTGATATCCGAGCGCGTCACGGAGCAGGACGGCCGCTGGACGTTCGTGCGCAAGACGACCAAGGAAGACGCGCTCAAACGTCTGTTCGGCGACGCGTGACGAGCGACGACCACCCCCAGCTTCGGAGGCACACGGCATGACGACCACCGCACCCTCGCGCGCAACCCCCGCGAGCAGCCGCTCGTTGCAGGACTTCTTCGACCTCGACACCCTGTACACCGCCGAGGAGCGGATGATCCGCGACAGCGTACGCGAGTTCGTCCGCGGCGAGATCCTGCCACACGTCGGCGAGTGGTGGCAGGAGGGCGTCTTCCCGGCAGACCTGCCACGGCGCTTCGGTGAGATGGGCATGCTGGGCGTGACGCTGCCCGAACGCTTCGGCGGCGCCGGCGCTTCGTACACCGCCTACGGGCTCCTGAACCGCGAGATCGAGTACGGCGACTCGGGCATGCGTTCGTTCGTGAGCGTGCAGTCGAGCCTCGTCATGTACCCCATACACGCCTACGGCTCGGACGCCATGCAGGAGACCTGGTTGCCGCGGTTGGCGACCGGCGAGGCGATCGGTTGCTTCGCCTTGACCGAGCCGGACGCGGGGAGCGATCCGGGGGCCATGCGGACGCGTTGCCGCAGGGTCGGCTCGGACTGGCTGATCACCGGCGTGAAACGCTGGATCACCAGCGGCTCGCGCTCCGACATCGCCATCGTGTGGGCCCGCGACGAGGCGGACGCCGTCGTGCGCGGCTTCCTGGTCGAGACCGACCGCGACGGCTTCGCCGCCGTCGACATCAAGACCAAGGCCTCGATGCGCGCCTCGGTCACGAGCGAGCTCTACCTCGACGAGGTCGCCGTCCCGGACGCCAACCGACTGGCCGTCGAAGGCCTGCGCGGACCCCTCTCGTGTTTGAACCAGGCGCGCTACGGCATCGCCTGGGGCGTCCTCGGCGCCGGCTTCGCGTGCCTCGAAGAGGCGGCGGCGTACGTCGAGGATCGGCCCGTGTTCGGCGTGCCGCTCGCCAGCAAGCAGCTCGTGCAGGCGTCGTTGGCAGACATGTGGGCCGACTTGACCAAGGGATCGCTGCTCGCCTTCCACCTCGGCCGCCTCAAGGAGGCGGGCAAGGACACACCGGCACGCGTCTCGATGGCGAAGCGCGACAACGTGCGCGCCGCGCTCGCCGCGGCTCGTGCCGCCCGCGACCTCCTCGGTGGCAACGGCATCACCACCGAGTACGGCGCGATCCGACACATGTTGAACCTGGAGACGGTCGCCACGTACGAGGGCACCGATACCGTGCACACCTTGGTGCTGGGGCGCGAGATCACCGGCCACAACGCGTTCTGACACCGGCACGAACACGCGGCGGACGAGGGCGGCCGCGGTCGGGCCGCGGACGTCCGGGTCGTCAGCGGTAGAGGGCGAAGGCCACCCAGGCGATCAGGGTGAGGCCGAACGCGGCTCGCAGGAGATGCCGCCACGCGACCACGCGACCGAGGACGAGGGCGGCGTTCACCCGCGACGTCAGCGACGCTCCGACGGCTCCGACCACCGTCAGGAGGAGCGCAACCCAGTGCTCGAAGGCCAGCGCCACGGCCGCCACGGTCAACAACACGGCCACCGCCATGAACGCGATCGCGACGGAGCGCCGGCGATGCGACACCGACCAGGCGCCGAAGGCGTTCACGACCGCGTAGGCTGCGACGAGCACCACGCCGATCGCCGTCATGGCGTCGACGCGAGCGGCCCTCCGGGGACGAGCGCACGCACCAACACCTCGCGGTCCATGGCGCTGTCGAGCGTGCTCACCTCGACCCGCTCCGCGGCGAGCGCCAACGCCCGCCGCGCCAACCAGCCGTCGGCCATGCCGGCGCCGTCCACGACCAACCGGACGGCGTCGACGTCGGCACGCCGAGCGAAGCGACGCACCGCACCGAGGACCTCGGCGTCGACGTCGTTCAGGTCGGCCCGCCAGCGGCGTCCCTCCGCTCGCAGGTCGGCCGGGTCGAGTTGGTGCTGCCCGACGAGCACCTCCCCGGGCCGCGTCAGGGCCGGGGCCAGGCGAGGCTGACACCACCACGGGGCCCCGGCGAGCGCAACGCGTCGGCCCGCGGCGGCGGGCGGCGGAGCGGTCGCGGGCCGCCACGGCCGCAGGGCATCCGAGCGATGCTGCGCCCACGCCCGGCGAACCTGAGCGGCGTCGGGCTGCAGCCGGAGGAGCAGGGGGATGACCTCGTGCTCGATCGCGGGTCCCGTCTCGGCCGGAACGGTGACCAGCCCCGGCGCGCCCGGTTCGGCGCGCGCGAGCACGCCGGCGAGATCGGCCACCCACGGGTCCTGCGAGCTGCCGGGCCCAGCGACACCCTCCGGTAGGATCCGCGGCACCACGACCAGGTCGACCTGGTCGAGGGAGCGCAGCGTGGCGCGAGCGAGCCACGCCAACAGGCCGTCGGCGGGGTCCAGCGTCGCGCCCGCCTCCACCACGGCGTCCGCCTCGGGCAGCACCACGTCGACGCCGACGGTCGACAGCAACTGCTGCCAGAACGGTCCGTAACGGTCCCACGAGATGGTGGTCAAGAAGCCGACGCGCACGAGTCGTCAGTCTAGCACCGCCGCCGCACGCCGCGACGCGTCCGACCACGCTCGGCCGAGTCTCAGCGCGGCCGCCTTGTCGAGGAACTGATTGCCGTTGCCGCACTTGGGCGAGAGCACGCAGCGCGGACAGCCTGCGGCGCACGGACAGCGGGCCAGCAGCTCGAGCGCGCTCTCCAGCCAGGTGTCGAACACGGCGGCCCCCGCTCGGGCATAACCGACGCCGCCGGGATGACCGTCGTACACGAACACGGTCGCGCGGCCGTCGGGCGGGTAGCTCGGGTACGACACGCCGCCGACGTCGGCACGCTCGCACAGCACGAAGGCCGGGAGCAGGCCGATCAGCGTGTGCTCGAGCGCGTGCATCGCGGCGCCGAGCACGCCCGCTGCGACCGCCTCGGCGACCTCGTCGACCACGAACCACAGCGCCTGCGTGTCGTACGACACCTCGGGCAGGTCGAGCGGACGCTCGTCGAGGACGCCTCGCTGCCGGAAGCGGCGCCGCACGTAACCGGTCACCACGGTACGCACGCGCACGCGCCCCGTCATCACACCAGGCGGCGGCCGCAGCATCACCGCGGCGTCGCCGGCATGCTCGCGCCCGCGCCTGCCCTCGGGCCAGACCTCGAGCACCTCGACGTCGGTCTCCGAGCGCGCCTGGGTGTAGTAGTCCTCGATGTGCGGCAGCAAGAGCGCCTCACCTCGCTCCAGGTCGAGCCGAGCGGACACGTAGGCCTCGCCCTGGTGGAGGTACACCGCACCGGGGTGCAGCTCGCGCAGCGCCTCCGCGCCGTCCACCATGCCCAGCGTGCGACCGTCGACGTCGCGCAACCGGACGCGGCCGGGCCCGAGCCCACCGCGCACGCGCACCGCCCGGTGCGGGTAGCGGCGCACGCTGACCCAGCGATCCGCCCCGTCGCGGAGCAGCCCCGGGACCGTCGCCAGGTCGAGCCACGGCGCGACCACGCCTTCGTCCTGCGCGAGCGGCCGTTCGGCGGCAGCGCAGCGCACGTGGAGCGGGTGGAGCTCGTCGTTCCACGGGTCGGCGATCGCGTCCTCCGGCTGGCCGTCGAGGAGCCGGTCGGGGTTGAGCAGGTAGAACTCGTCCAACGGGTCGGGGCCCGGGATCCACAGCGTCAGGCTGCGGGCCTCGCCACGACCCGCGCGGCCGCTGCGCTGCCAGAAGGCCGCCTGCGAGCCCGGGTAGCCCACCAGCACCACGGCGTCGACGCCACCGACGTCGACGCCGAGCTCGAGAGCGCTGGTGGCCACCAGCAGCCGCACGTCGCCGTCGCGGAACCCCGCCGCGATGCGCTCGCGGTCTTCCGCCGTGTAGCCGCCGCGGTAGCTCAGGATCGCCGCCTGGAGCGCCGGCGGCGCCAGTTGGACCGCGTAGCGCCGAACCAGCTCGGCGCCTCGCCGGGTGTTGCTGAACACCAGCGTCTTGACGCCGGCCCGCGCCAGCGCGACACCGAGCTCGGCGGCCTCGATCGCGGCGCTGCGTCGCCGCGACGCGTCGCCGGGCAGGTCGGCCGGGCGCCACACCACCACCTCGCGCGGCCCGCGCGGCGCGTCGTCCTCGACGAACGCCAGCGCCGAACGGCCGCAGAGCCGCGTCAGGTGCGCGGCGGGGTTCCCGATCGTCGCCGACGTGGCGATGACCTGTGGCGCCCCACCGTGGACCTCGGCGAGGCGCAGCGCGCGCCGCACCACGTTCGCCACGTGGACGCCGAGGACGCCGCGGAAGGCGTGCACCTCGTCGAGCACCAACCAGCGCAGCGACGACAGGAAGCCGTGCCACGCGTCGTGGAACGGCAGGAGTCCGTAGTGGAGCATGTCCGGGTTGGTGATGATCACGCGTGCGCTCTGGCGCGCCGCCCGGCGCGCGTCTGGTGGCGTGTCGCCGTCGTAGCGCACGATCGCGTCCGCAGCCAGGCCGAGGCTCGCCGCCGCGGCGCGCCAGCGCACCAGCTGATCGGCCGCCAGGGCCTTCGTGGGCATCACCGCGAGCGTGGTACCACCGTCGCGCAGCGCCTGCAGCGCGGGGACCTGGTAGATCAAGGACTTGCCCGAGGCCGTGCCCGTCGCGACCACCACGTCGTTCCCGGCCGTGAGCGCGCGCAGGGCCGCCGCTTGGTGTCCGTACGGGTGCACGCCGAGGCATTCGAGCAGAGCGTCCCACGGCGGGCCGGCGTCGCCGTGCCGGGCACGCCGCGGGGGAAGGAAGGCGTGCGCGCGCACCTGCGCGTGCCCGTCGCCGACACCGGCCAGCCAGGCATGAAACGACTCGCTCTCGGCCAGCACACCATCGTTCACCCGCCGAGGCTACCGCGCCTGGAGCCGGGCGCCTGCTAGACTCGCCCCGCGCATGGCCGTCATCGTGTTCGTCGTCGCCCTCGTCTACGTCGCCATCGCCGGAGCCCTGGGCCTGGCGCTGGCGCTGCGGCGTCAGGATCCGCCTGCGTTCCCGTCGAGCGGCGCCTGGCCGGACGTGGACGTGGTGCTGCCGGCCCGCAACGAAGCCGAGCGGCTCCCTGCCGCGCTGGCCGCGCTCGCGGCTCAGGACTACCCGGGCCGCTTCCACGTGTGGGTTGTCGACGACCGATCCGAGGACGCGACGTCCGAGATCGCCCGGCGTGCGGCCGCGGCGGACGCGCGCTTCAGGCTGGTCAGCGTCGCAGCACCGTCGCGCCGCATGGCACCGAAGGTGCACGCCGTGGCGCGCGGCGTCGCCGCTGGTTCGGCGGCGTGGATCGCGACGACGGACGCGGACTGCGTCCACCCACCTGGTTGGCTGCGGGCGCTGATCGGCGCCGCCCGGCCCAGCGACGTGCTGATCACCGGCTACGTCGAGACCGCCCGGCGCGGCGCAGGTCGCGGCCTGCTGGGGCACGTCGAGGCGCTCGACTGGGTGTCGCTGATGCTGACGAACCGTGCGCTGTTCACGTACGGCCTCTCCGTCGCCAGCTCGGCCAACAACCAGGCGTACCGTCGCGCCGCCTTCGAACGAGCCGGCGGCTTCGGCGTCACCGGGCGGGCGCCGTCGGGCGACGAAGACCTGCTCGCGCAGCGACTCGGTGCCCTGCCGGGCGCGACGGTGACGTTCGCCGACGCGCCCCAGGCGCGCGTGCTCACGGCGGCGACCGGTTCCTGGGCGGCGTTCCTGCAGCAGCGGCGGCGCTGGGTCTCGCGCTACCACCACCCGCAGCACTACCGGCCGGGCTTCCTGGCTGGCATCGTGCTGCTCGGCCTCCACAGCACCACGCTCACGCTGGCCACGCTGAGCGCACCCTGGTGGAGCGCCGGCCAGGTCTGGGTGCTCGCGGCCTGGGCCTCGGTCCTCGTGGTCGTCGTGCCGGGCATGCACGTCGGCCTCGCGCGGCTCGGACGACGGGACCTGATGGGCTGGCCCGTGCTCGCGTGGGCACTGCTCCACCCGTTCTTCATCGCCGCGGTGTCGGTGTGGTCGTTCGTGCGGCCAGGATCGTGGCGTGCCGGGGCCGGCGGCTACCGGCGGCGCTGGTGGCGCGCGTGGTGGTGGCGCACGCGACGTCGCCGCGTGTGGCCCGGTACGCGCTGATGCCGCGTGAGCGTCGCGCGCGACCGACAGCGTGGCGACGCACCGGTGGTAGCCTCGTGGCAACATGCCGGCCGCGTTGCGCGCACGCGCAACGATGCGCCAGCGCCGGTCGGCCGAGGAGGCGCTTGACATGAAGGTGTTCGTCTTGGGTGGTGACGGCTTCTGCGGCTGGCCCACCGCGTTGCACTTGTCCGACCTGGGCCATGAGGTCGTGATCGTCGACGACCTGTCCCGTCGCGCGATCGAGCACGAGCTCGAGGCCTACTCGCTCACGCCCATCACGCCGCTCGGAACGCGCTTGCGTGTATGGCACGAACTCGGTGGGCACGAGATCCGCTTCGAGCGCCTGGACGTCGCGCGCGAGTACGAGCGGCTGCTGGCGCTGATAGAGGGCGAGCGACCCGACGCGATCGTGCACTTCGCGGAGCAGCGGGCGGCGCCGTACTCGATGAAATCGAGCCGCCACAAACGCTACACCGTCGACAACAACCTCAACGCCACGCACAACGTGCTCGCGGCGATCGTCGACAGCGGCCTCGACGTGCACCTCGCGCACCTGGGCACGATGGGCGTGTACGGCTACGGCACCGCCGGCATGAAGATCCCCGAGGGCTACCTGCCGGTCGAGGTCGTGACCGACGACGGCACGCGCGTCCGCCAGGAGATCCTCTACCCCACCAACCCCGGCTCGATCTACCACATGACCAAGACGCAAGACCAGCTCTTCTTCGCGTACTACGCCAAGAACGACCAGGTGCGCATCACCGACCTGCACCAGGGCATCGTGTGGGGCACGAACACCCCGCAGACCCTGCGCGACGAGCGGCTGATCAACCGCTTCGACTACGACGGCGACTACGGCACGGTGCTGAACCGCTTCCTGATGCAGGCCGCGGTCGGCTACCCGCTCACCGTGCACGGCACCGGCGGGCAGACCCGGGCGTTCATCCACATCCGCGACACGGTGCGCTGCGTGCAACTCGCGCTGGAGCACCCACCGGAGCGCGGCGAACGGGTGCGGATCCTGAACCAGATGACCGAGACGCACCGCGTTCGCGACCTGGCGCAGCTCGTCGCGAGCCTGACCGGTGCGCACGTCGAGCTGGTCCCGAACCCCCGCAACGAGGCTGCCGAGAACGAGTTGCACGTCACCCACGACCTGTTCCTCGACCTCGGGCTGCAACCGACCACGCTCAGCGACGGGCTCCTGAGCGAAGTCACCGACGTGGCGCGACGCTACGCACACCGGGCGGACCTCTCCAAGATCCCCTGCACCAGCACTTGGACGAAGCTCCAGCGCCCCGGCGCTCCGAGCGCCACCGAGACGGGCGAGCGCCGCTCCGACGCCGCTCGCCCCGACGCCGACGAGGAGGCCATCGGCCGCACCTGAGCGGCCCAGGGTCCACGCATGCGCATCGCACTCTTCACGGAGACGTTCCTGCCCAAGATCGACGGGATCGTGACGAGGCTGGTGAGGACGCTCGATCACCTCGCCGACCTGGGCCACGAGGTGCTCCTCTTCGCACCGCACGATCCGCCGACGTCGTACGCCGGGCATCGCGTGGTCCCCGTGCCGGCGTTCTCGTTCCGACCGTGGTACCCCGAGCTGTTCCTGGGGTTGCCACGACCACGCCTCGGCCGCGAACTCGACGCCTTCGCCCCCGACGTCGTGCATGTGGTGAACCCGGTCATCCTCGGCCTGTGGGGCACGATGGTGGCGCGCCAGCGCGACCTGCCGCTGTTGGCCAGCTTCCACACCGACATCACCCAGTACGCGGTGCACCTGCGGCTCGCGTTCCTCGGCCCGATCTCGCGCGTGTTCCTGCGAGACGTCCACAACCAGGCGCACGTGAACCTGTGCACGTCGCAGCCGATGGTCGATTCGGCGCGGGCCCTCGGCATCCGGCGCGTCCGCTTGTGGCCGAAGGCCGTCGACACGGAGCGCTACCATCCGGGCCGGCGCGACCCAGCGATGCGCGCTCGGCTCAGCGACGGCCAGCCCGACGCGCCGCTGATGCTCTACGTCGGCAGGCTCTCGCACGAGAAGCGACTCGCTTGGCTCCTCGAGCCGCTGCGGCGCATGCCCGGCGTGCGGCTGGCGTTCGTGGGTTCGGGTCCAGCGGAGGCCGAGCTGCGAACGCGCTTCGAGGGCACGCCGACGACGTTCATGGGCTACCTGGCGGGCGACGCGCTGGCGGCGGCGTACGCCTCGGCCGACGTGTTCGCCTTCCCCTCGGACACCGAGACGCTCGGGTTCGTGGCGATGGAGTCGATGGCGTCCGGCGTGCCCGCCGTCGGCGCGCGCGCCGGCGGTGTCCCGGACGTGATCCGGCACCAGGAGAACGGTCTGCTGTTCGAGCCCGGCGACACCGACGACCTCACCGAGCAGCTGCGCCGGCTGCTGTTCGACACCGAGTTGCGCGCGCGCCTCGCGCACGCCGCTCGCGCCGACATGGAGCGCTGGTCGTGGCGCGCCTCCACCGAGGCGCTGGTGTCGTACTACCGCAAGGCGCGCGAGGTCCACGCGCGCTTCGAACCCCCGAGCGACGCGCGTCAGACGCGCGGCACCACCGTCGGACCGCGGGGCGAGTCGAAGACGTCGACCTCGGTGCGGTAGGCGCGCTCGAGGCGGGAACGCACCAGCACCTGGCGCACGGTGCCGGCCGCGACCACACGGCCGTCGGTCAGCAGCAGCATCCGGTCACACGCCCGCGCAGCCAGGTTGAGGTCGTGGATGACGAGCAGGACCCCGACACCGTCGGCGGCCGCTTGGCGCGCAGCACGCAGCAACTCGGCCTGGTAGCGCAGGTCGAGATGGCTGGTGGGCTCGTCGAGCACGAGCACCCGCGGGCGCTGCGCCAGCGCCCGCGCCAACACCACGCGCTGACGCTCACCGCCCGACAGGTGCTCCACGGGTCGCTCCGCCAGACCCCACACGCCCGTCTGCCGCATCGCACGCTCGACCTCGGCCTCGTCTTCGGCACTGGGACCACGCCAGGCGCGGACGAACGGGGTCCGTCCCATGCGCACGACCTCGCCGACCAGGAACCCGTCGGGCAGCGTCGCCGCCTGCGGCATCACCGCCAGGCGGCGCGCCAACGCGCGCCGACCCAAGCTCGCCAGCGGCGCTCCGTCGACCCACACACTGCCCGACTGGACGGCCAACACCTTGCTGATCACATGCACCAGCGTGGACTTCCCCGCGCCGTTCGGTCCGATGATGCCGAGGACCTCGCCGGCGCGCACCTCCAGGTCGACGCCGTGCAACACGGGTCGCGCGCCGTACCCGGCGTGCACGCCCTCCAGCCGCAGCACGTCGGGCGCGGCGGAGGCCATGAGCGCGTCGGTCGCCCCGCGACCCGCCGCGACGCTGGGCGCCACGACGTCCGTCATGCCGCGCTCCGACGCCGCAGCAGCACGAGGAAGAAGGGCGCACCGACCAGCGCGGTGACCACGCCCACCGGAAGCTCGGCGGGTGCGATCACGGTGCGAGCCACCAGGTCGGCGAGCACCATGAAGCCGGCGCCCCACACCGCCGCGAGCGGCACGAGGCGACGATGGTCCGGGCCGAACGCCAGCCGGACGGCGTGCGGCACCACCAGGCCCACGAAGCCGATCACGCCGGCGACGCTGACGGCCGCGGCCGTCGCCAGCGTGCCGGCCAACACCACGCCGAGCTTGAGCGCCTCCACCGACACGCCGAGGTGGGCGGCGGCGAGCTCGCCGAGTTGCAGCACGTCGAGTGCCCGCGCGGCGGCGAGCATGCCGGCGGCCGCAACGAGCACGAGCGGCAGCAGGCTGCCGACACGGTCCCACGACGCGAACGCCAGGCTCCCCAGGAGCCAGGTGAGGATCCCGGCCGCCTGCTCGCGCGCGGCGAGCAGCACGAACGACGTCCCGGCGGCCAGACACGAGCCGATCACGACGCCGGCCAGCACCAGCGGCACCACCGGTAGGGTCCAACCGCGCCGAGCCAGCGCCACCACCGCCAGCACCGTGAGCGTCGCCCCGACGAACGCGGCGGCGCTCACGCTGAAAGCGCCGAGCACGCCGAGCGTTCCACCCGCCACCATCACCAACGCGGCGGCGAAGCCCGCGCCGCTGGCGGCGCCGAGCAGGTACGGGTCGGCCAACGGGTTGCGGAACACGCCCTGGAAGCCCGCGCCAGCCAGCGCCAAGGCGGCCCCGACGAGCGCGGCCAACACCACGCGCGGCAACCGGATCTGCCACACGATCGTGTCGATCACGCGCTGGCCTGCGTCGACGGGCACGCTCGGCGCCAGCCCGAACGCAGCCCGGACGCTCCCCTCGATCCCCCGCACCGTGGCGGCCGTGACGTCGGCGGGACCGATACGCACGCTGCCGATGCCAGCGGCGAGCACCACCACCAGGCCCAGGGCGAGCGTCGACAGCGCCAAGGGGCGGGTCAGGCGCCGCACCGCGACGCCAGCGCTGCTCACGCGAGCCACGCTCACGCCGTCAGCTCCTGTGCCAGCGTCGTCAGAACATCTCCGGGTGCAGGATGCGGGCCAGCAGGTGCAGCGCCTCGCCGATGCGGGGGCCGGCCCGGCTCATGACGTCGCTCTGGTCCTGCGTGAGCTCGATCACGCGTCCGTCGACGACCGCCGCGATCCCGGCCCAGCCCGGGCGCTCCGCCACCATCTCGGCGCTCACGCCGTACGGGGCGTCGGCGAGGACGATCACCTGGGGATCGGACGCGACCACGAACTCGGGATCGACGAGCGGGAAGTCGCCGAGCTCGGCGGGCACGATGTTGGCGCCCCCAGCGAGCGCGATGAGGGTGCCGATGAAGCCGTCGGGCCCGACGCTGTACGGTGACGGGTCGACCTCGTAGAACACGGTGGGGCGCTCACGGCCGGCGACCAGAGCGGCCACGCCGTCGAGTTCGCCGCGCAGCCGCCCACGCAGCAGCGCCGCCTCGTCCGGTGTTCCGAGCAGCAGCGCGAGACGATCGATCACCTCGAACACCTCCTCGAGACGCTGCGGGGTGCCGGCGTAGACGGGGATGCCGAGCGGCGCCAAGGCGTCGGCCGCGCCGCTGTACTCGTCGACCAACACGAGATCGGGGCGCAGGGCGACGAGCGCTTCGAGGTCGGGCGCGAAGGCGCTGCCGAGCTCGGGAAGGTCCAGCACGACGAGCGGGTAGTTGCTGAACGCGTCGCGGCCCACGAGCCGCTCGCACGCGCCCAGCGCGCACACCGTCTCGGTGTGGCTCGGGACCAACGAGACGACGCGCTGCGGCGCCGCCTCGAGCCGCACCTCGCGGCCGAGGTCGTCGACGACGGTCACCGGCCAGGCCGCGAACGCGACCCCCAGCCACGTCAGGGTGGCGACGAGGGCGACCAGCATGGACGCACGCGCCACGCGAGGGTGAGAGAAACGGTCGGGTGTCTGGATGGATCGCATCACAAGGCCTCCGGAGGCGCTTGCGAGTCGGGAACGTCCGTCGACTGGGTCGACCGGACGGCAAGCGAACGACCGTAGCCGCCGCGTGCTGCCCTTCCTCGTCCGCGCAAGGGGTGCAGTCGTTCGCGTGCGGCATTCGGGCTCGCCCCGTGAGGGGACCACCGTTGCGGGACAGCGCCGGGTTCACACCGGACTTCCCCACACGCGAACGTCTGCAGCCTACGCCCGCGCCGGGCGGATGGTCAACGGTCGCTGCGCACGCCGCACGGCGCCGGGCACCGACCCGTGGTAGTTTTCGCGCGTGCTGCGCCTCGACGACCTCCCGGCGCTCACGCGCACCGACGCCGCCGCGTTCACGCCGCCGCCGCGCTTCGGCACCGTCGATCTGGCCGGCTTCCGGACACCGCACCCGAGCCAGGCGTTGGCCAAGGAGCGCGTGCGCGCCTTCGCCGGCGCCTGCCGCGATCACGACGAGCGCACGCCAGGGTGGTGGCCGTTCACGCGCCGCACCCGCGACGTCGGGCGCAGCGGCCTCTACCTCGACGGCGGCTTCGGGGTCGGCAAGACCCACCTGCTCGCAGCGGCGTACGGCCTCGCACCGACGTCGTCGAAGCGCTACGTGTCGTTCCAGCAACTCGTGCACGTGATCGGCGTGCTCGGCATGCCCGCCGCCAAGGAGCGCATCGCGCACGTGCGCCTGCTGTGCCTCGACGAGTTCGAGCTCGACGACCCGGGCAACACGCTCATCGTGAAGACCTTCCTCGCCGCCGTGTTCGAGCGCGGTGGTTCGGTGATCACCACGTCCAACACCGCCCCGGAAGCGCAAGGGCGGGGACGCTTCGACGCGGAGCACTTCCGGCGCGAGATCCAGTCGATCGCGGAGCGCTTCGAGGTCGTGAGCATCGACGGCCCCGACGCCCGCACCAGCACCGACGAGGGCGGCATCATGCGCCCGGACGAGCTCCCGGGCGGCAGCGCCCATCGGGTTCGGACCGATTGGGACGCTCTGCTGGCCCACCTCCGGCGCCACCACCCGGCGCGCTATCGCGCCCAACTCGAGATGGTGGATGGCATCGCCGTGGCCGGGGCGCGGCGGCTCGACGACCAGAACGACGCGCTGCGCTTCGTGCACTTCGTCGACACCCTCTACGACCTGCGCGTCCCGCTGTGGCTCGCGGCGCCGGACGGCGCCGCGGAGGCCGGCGCCGCGGAGGCCGCCCCGCTCGACGACCCGCTCGACGACCCGTTCGACCTGTTCGCCCCGAGCTATCGGGACGGTGCGTACGCGAAGAAGTACCGGCGCTGCGCGTCGCGCCTCGCGGAGGTGTCGCACGAGGCGCGTGCGCTGCACGTCGCCGCGACGCACCCGCGGCGACGCGACGCTCGGGCCCGAGCGTCGACCTAGGCTCGCCGGCGCGACGCGCCTGCGGCCGCCTCGGCGACACCGGCCGCGCCGGCGGCACCCACCGTCTCGAGCAGGTCGTCGGCAATGCGCGCCGCCGCGCCGGCGGGACCCATGCGAGCCGGTCCCTCGCGCTCCGCGTCGCGACGGTGTGGGCCGGGCTCGAGCGCGGCGGCGACGGCGCCCGCGATCGCCACGCCGTCCGCAGCGACGACCCGCAGCGCGGGGCCGAGCAGTCGCAGCTGGTTGGCGACGAAGGCGTGGCCGTGGAGCGGCGGCTGCGCGAAGGTCACCACCGGCAACCCGAGCCCCGCCGCCTGCTCCTGCGCCGTCCCCGTCGTCCCGACGGCGACCTGCGCGCTGGCAAGCACGTCCGCGAAGCGCTGCGCGAGCCACCACACCTCGGCGTCGCGGTGGCGCCACGCGGCCAGCAGGCCGCGCTCGTCGCGCTCGACGCTCAGCCACCCGGGCGGGGGTGACGGCAGCCGGTCGTGGGTCCAGGCCACCAGACCGACGACGGGACCGCAGGCCGTGAGGGCGTCCAGCATGCGAAGGGCGCTCGTGAAGGCGTGCTCGCGCGAGCCCGGCAACAGGGCGACCACGCGCCGGCCCGGCAGCCCGGCGATCGGTCGCCCGCCGTGTGCGCCGTCCATCATCGGGTTGCCCAGCCAGCGGGCGTGCGCGACGCCGCGGGAACGCAGCCATGCGGCGGTGTCGCCGTCGCGCGGGTACACGGCGAGCACGCGGCCGCGCATCAGACGGCGCTCGACGGCGTGGATCCCCTCCATGAAGCGCCGCGGGCCGAGCGTGAGGCGTCCCGGTACCCGCATGCGGACCGACACGAGCGTCTGCACGACGCTGCGCGGAGCGTCGACGAGGCTCGCGAGCGCGTGGGCGTACACGTCGCCGACGACGACGACGTGCTCTGCCTCGGCGCGGCGCAACGCCCCGCACTGCGCCAGCGTGAGCCGCACCAGCCCCGCGCGCAGGTCGGACCACAGCAGGCTCGGGGCGTGCATCGTGAGCCCCGCGGAGGGCAACCGTGCCCGCGGATCGAGCAGGTCGACACCGGTCGCCGCGAACGCCGAGCCGGTCCCCACCAACGGCAGCGCCGCGAGCTCGAGCCCCGGCCGGCGCGTGCGCACCGCGCTGGCGATCCTGGCAGCGACGTGGTCTTCGCCGTGACCGTTCGAGACGAACAACCAACGTCCGGCGCCCTTCACGAGCGCCGTCCGCGCCTCAGCGTTCGGCCGCCCGACGCACCACCAGCGCGTACAGCGGATCGCCTTCCTCCGGGACGTGACGCAGGACCTCGGCCGGGCCGAACCGCGCCGCCTCGGTGAGGTAACAGCGCACCAGCCGATGGTGCGCCGCGTCGTCCGAGGCGCGCCACGCCAGCACCGCCTTGGTCGGGAACATGCGGGTCGAGAACGCGACCACGAAGGGGGCCTCCGGCTTGAGCACGCGTGCGACCTCCCCGAACAGCTCGACCGGGCGGGTGAGGTACTGGACCGACACGGTGCACACCGCGCCGTCGAAGCGCGCGTCGCCGTAGGGCAGGGTCGGGTCGGCGTTGACGTCGTGTATCAGGGCCTCGTCCACGCGCGGGTTGCGGCGCAACTCCTCCGCGTTCAGCCCCAGTCCGACGACGTGGTCGACGTGCTCCGGGAGGTGAGACTCGATGCCGGCGAGCAGGTCGAGCACGTGGCCGCCTGGCGGCATCAGGGTTCGGTACCAGTCGCGAGCGGCTGCTCTCGCTCCGTCGTCGATGTGGGAGTCCACTCGCGGCGTCTCGTAGAAGACCGCGTCGGGCCGTTCGTCGTGCCGCCGGAAGAACTCCGGGAACATCTCCGTCATGGCGACATTGTGACGTATGCGAAGCCGCTCGCGATGGGGGCGCGCTCACGGTTCAGGAAGCCTCGTCCGCCCGATCGAGAGCAGGGCCCTCGCCCCAGCGCAGCTTCAGCCTGAGGACCTCGAACGCGCTGCGCTCGCTCGCCACGAGGTTGACGGCCTCGGCGGCGGCGGTGACGTCGATCCGCTCGCCGGCGCGCAGGTCGACCCGCTCCTGGCCGTCGATGACGAGCGCCATCTCATCGACCTGGCTGAGCAGCTCGAGCCCGAGCGTGCTGCTGCCGGAGAGCACGATCGGGCGGTTCGTCAGGCTGTGCGGCGCGATGGGCGTGACGACCATGGCACGCAGTTCCTGGGCGAGGATGGGCCCTCCCAACGACAGCGAGTACGCGGTGGAGCCGACCGGCGTCGACACGACCACGCCGTCGGCGCGGTACTCGGTGGCGACGTGCCCATCGACCGACAGCCGCAGCCGGGCGAGGCGGGTCATCACGCCTTGGTTCAGCATGATGTCGTTGAGCGCATAGCGTGCTTGGGGGTCGTGCTGGACTCGGATCTCGAGCATCATCTTGGGCGACAGCGGCCACGACGGCGCATGCCCGCCGGTGGCGTAGCGTTCGACCTCGTCGGCGCCGAAGCCCGCCAGGAAGCCGAGCTTGCCGAGGTTGACGCCGATCACCGGCGTCGCCGCTCCGACGAGTCGTCTGGCGGTCGACAGCAGGGTGCCGTCGCCTCCGACCGCAACGACGAGATCGGCCTCGAGGTCACGCAGTGGCCGGTCGCCCGCCAGGTCGAGGACGACCTCGGCCCCGGCCTGTCCGAACGCCTCGGCCAGCCGCACGGCCACGGGATGGGCCGCCGGCTTGAAGCGCGTGCTGACCACGGCGACGCGCCGGAGGTCGTGTGCGGGGCGCTCGAAGCGAGGCGGCGTCACGACCGCACCGCTCGCGCGTCGCTCGGCGCCGAGCCGGCGTCGCTGGCACGGATCGAGGCGAGCACCCGCTCCACCACCTCATCCAAGTCGAGCCCGTCGGTGTCGACGTGGACGGCATCGGCGGCTGGGGCGAGTTGGCGCGCATCGCCCTCGTCGCGACGCGCGATGGCCGCCGCGACGGCGGCGAGGTCGGCGGCGCGCTCGCCGACCCGGCGCCGCGCCCGCTCCTGGGCCGAGGCGGTGAGGTAGAACTTGTGCCGCGCCTCCGGGAACACGACCGACCCCATGTCGCGCCCGTCGATCGCGAACGGTGGTGGCACCCGCCGCAGTTGTTCCGACACCCACGCGCGCACGTCCGGATGCCCGGCGACGGTCGACACGACGGCGTCGACGTGATCGGTGTGGAGCTGCGACGTCACCGATCGGCCATCGACGAGCACGTCGTTGCCGGTGATGTCCGGCCGGAGGTCGACGACGTGCACGCCGAGCAGGTCCAGGACGGCGTCCTGGTCGCCGGCGTCGGTGCCGCTGCGCGCGACCAGGTGGGTCGCCGCCCGGTACAGCAGGCCGCTGCTGACGAAGGGGATGCCCAGAGCGAGCGCGACGCGCTGGGCCACCGACGACTTCCCCGAGGCGGCGGGTCCGTCGAAGGTGATCACGCCTGGCTCGCGCGCGCCGCGATCCCCGTCGGCCCCGCGGTGAGACGCCGCGCTCACGCGACCGCCTCCGCGCCCACGCCGGCGCTCGCCAGGTCCGTCCAGAAGCCAGGATACGTCTTGGCCACGCAGCCGGGGTCGTCGATCACGATCCCTGGCCAGCGCACGCCGGCCAGCGCGAAGGCCATCGCCATGCGGTGGTCGCCGTAGGTGGCCACCACGCTCGGTCGCGGCGCGCCGTCGAGGGGCCACACGCTGAGGCCGTCGCGCCGCTCCTCGACCCTCGCGCCGAGCCGCTGCAGCTCGGTGGCGAGTGCACGCAGCCGGTCGGTCTCCTTGATGCGCAGGTTCCACACGTCGTCGATGTGCACCGGTTCGCTCGCGCCGAGCGCGAGCACGGCCAGCGTCTGCGCCTGATCCGGGAAGGCGTTGAGGTCGAAGCGCCCGCCTCGCAGCCGACCGTGCGCCGGCCCGCTGACGTGGATGGCGTCGTCGTCTCGCTCCACCGTGCAGCCCATCTCGGCGAGCACGTCGAGCAGCGCCATGTCGCCCTGCACGCTGGCGCTGCCGAGGCCGCGCGTGGTCGCGCGCCCGCCGCTGAGCGCAGCCGCGGCCCAGAAGTACCCGGCCGCCATGGCGTCGCCCTCCACCCGGTACGTGCGGGCGCGGTACGCGCCGGTCGGCACGTGGAACGTGCGGTAGCCGTCGCGCTCGACCTCTGCGCCGAACGCCCGCATCACGGCCAGCGTCACGTCGACGAAGGGCTTGGACTGCAAGACGCCGCCGACCGCCACGGTCAACGGATCGCGCGCGTAGGGTGCGGCCAGCAGCAGACCCGACAGGTACTGCGACGAGCGATCGCCGCTCACGGTGACGGTGCCGCCGGGAAGGCCGTCCGCGTCGATGACCACCGGTGGGCAGCCGCTGCCGTGCTCGCTGCGCGCGTCGACGCCGAGGCCGCGCAAGGCCTCGAGCTGGTCCTCGATCGGCCGTTCGCGCATGCGCTCCGTCCCGTCGAGCCGGAACCGGCCCCGACCGAGGCAAACCGCAGCGGTGAGGAAGCGCACGGCCGTGCCGGAGAGGCGGACGTCGAGCTCGGCGCCGGCCACGGGCCAGCGCCCGGCGACGCCACGAACGGCG
Source organism: Trueperaceae bacterium (assembly GCA_007695125.1). Lineage (GTDB taxonomy): Bacteria > Deinococcota > Deinococci > Deinococcales > Trueperaceae > CSSed10-48. The sequence goes on from REEJ01000165.1 coordinate 21,377, forward strand.
AGCACGGCGCCTGCCGGGCCCGCCTCGCGCTCTTCGATCCGCGCGCCGAGCTGCACCAGCGCGACACGCATCACCTCGGCGTCCTCGGCCACCAACGCGCCCTGCAGCAGGCTCTCGCCTTCCGCCAGGGCGGCGACGAGCAGCGCCCGGTTCGTGAGGCTCTTGGAGCCCGGGACGCGCAGGTCGAGCGAGAACGCGGCGGGCGGGGCGAGGGCGATGCGGCGCTGCGGCATGGTCGCCGACCAGGGTACACCGGCGCCGCGCGGTACCGTGCACGCATGAACGCCGATGACGCCACCCTCCCGACGACGCTGCAACGCGTGGTCGACGAGTTCCGCCACGCCCCTGCGGCGTTGCGGACGCAGCTCCTGCTGGAGTACGGCGGCCGCGTGCCGCCGTTGCCGGACGCGATCCGCGAGCTACCTGGCCGCTTGGAGCGCGTCCACGAGTGCATGACGCCCTTCTTCGTGGCGAGCGACGTGGACGCAGACGGCCGCGTCAGCCTGTACTTCGACGCGCCCCAGGAGGCCCCGACGACGCGCGGCTTCGCAGGGATCTTGCACGCCGGGCTCGACGGCCAGCGCGCAGCCACGATCGTGGCGGTGCCCGACGACTTCTACGACGCGCTGGGGCTCGCGGAGGTCATCTCGCCGCTGCGCCTGCGCGGCATGGCTGCCATCCTGGCGCGGCTCAAGCGCCAGGTCAGGACCGCAGGCTCCTGACCCGTCCACACCTGCGCACGGAGCGCCGTCGGTTCTGCTACCATGCACGGTGCTCGCGGCACGACGACGCCCGTGCCGCCACGAGGAGAACCATGAAGAAGGACATCCACCCCAAGCTGGTCCCCTGCAAGATCATCTGCGAGGGCCAGGTGGTGCTCGAGACCTACAGCACGCGCCCAGAGATCCACGTCGACGTGTGGTCCGGCAACCACCCGTTCTACACGGGCCAACAGCGTTTCATCGACACCGAGGGCCGGGTCGAGAAGTTCCAGAAGCGCTTCGGCGATTCCTACCGCAAGCAGCGCTGAACCAGCGCAGCGCCGCCAGGCGCGCTCGACCACCCTCGAGGCCTCGCTGGCCGGCTCATGCCGGTAGCGAGGCCTTGATCGTCGTGCCGTCGTCCGGGTCGCTGACGATCTCGAAGCGCCCACCGCGGCCCTCGACGCGTTCACGCATCTGGCGCAGGCCCAGGCCGCCAGCGCTCGTGACGCGGTCGCCGACTTCGGCCGGGTCGAACCCGCGGCCATCGTCGCGGATCTCGATGGTGACCATGCCACCGCCGCCGCCGAGCGTGATCGTCACGGCACGCGCACCGGCGTGCTTCGCGACGTTGTTCATCGCCTCCTGGAAGATCCGGAACAGCACCGCTTCGGACTTGAGGCTCAGTTCTGGCAACGCTGGGATGTGGAGAGCGACCCCGACGTCGTTCTGCTGCCCGAAGTCGAGGGCGTAGCGGCGCAGCGTCTCGACGAAACCGTGACGTTCGAGGTCGACGGGCCGCAACGCGAAGATCGAACGACGAATCTCGCGGATCATCTCGCGCACGGTCGAGCGAGCCGACTGGAGTTCGGACTCGGCGGCGCGCGGGTCGCGCCGCAGCAGGCGGGCGACCAGGTCGAGCTTCAGGCCGGCGAAGGCGAGCGACTGCGCCACCCCGTCGTGGATCTCGCGCGCGATGCGGTTGCGCTCCTCGACGATGGCCAGCTCCTCGGACTGCAGGTACGCGTTGGCGTTGCCGACGGCCAGGCTCAACTGCCCGGCGAGCAAGCCGAGGAACGGCAGGCTCACGTCGGCACCCCGACCAGCCTCGTCGTGCGCGAGCACGATGACGCCGAGCAAGCGCTCGTCGGTCGACAGCGGTAGCAGCACGGCGCTGCCGGCGTGCTCGAGCAGCGGGCCACCGCCGGCGCGCTCCGCTCGTGCGACGGCCGACAGGATGAGCGGCTCGCGCCCCACCGCCGCCCGGCCCACGAGCCCTTCACCGCGCCTGATCGGCACGGGGGACGGACGCCAGGTCTCGTACGCCCCGTCCTTGGCCCTGATGGCGGCGCGCAGCTCGAGCGTGCCGTCGTCGTCCGAGAGGTAGACGCCGGCGCGCTCGGCGCCGACGCGTGCCGCCATCCGCGACACGAGCGAGACCAACAGGCGGGCCAGGTTGCCCTCGGCACGGATCGAGCGATCGACCTCGAACAGGGTCAGGAGGTCGCGCGTGCGGCCCTGCACCGCCTCGGCCGCGGCCGCGAAGTCGGCCGCCAGGATCTGCAGCGTCTCACGCTGCTTGTCGTCGGGTACGACGTCGAACGTCGCCTGCATGCTCCCCTCGTGTTTGCCGCCGCGTCGCAGCGCCAGCAGCGTGGTCGTGCCGCCGTCCGCCTCGGTGAGCGTGACGGCGCTGGCGGCGTCGCGCTGCAGAGCGGCGTCACGCTCGAGCGCGGTGCGCTGGGCCGCGCCGCGACCGGCGTCGCCGAGGTCGTCGCCGTGGACCGAGACCACGCTCGCGCCCACCACCACAGCGGCGAGGCGCGCGCCCGTCGCCTCGCGCACGCCGTGGCTCGCCGCCTCGACCGCGCGCTCGAGGTCCGGTGCGCTCGCGAACCGTTCCGTGACCCGCTGCAGCGCACCCAGGACGGCGTGGGCGTCCTGGAGTTCGCGGTACAGGCGCTGCAGTTCGACCTGGGCCCGCTCGCGGCTGCGTACCTCCGTCGCGATCCAGTTGAGGGTCACGTAGGTCGCGATCGGGCCGAGGATGCTGTAGAAGGCGAGCTGCGACCAGAAGCGCCACGTGTCGCCACCGAGCGGGACGATGAGGAGTTGGTGGACGAGCACGACGCCGACGATGACCGCGGGCAACCAAATGCGGGCGAACCGGACCTGCGCGTGCAGGCTGCGGCGCGGCGCGGATACCCTCTCGTCGGAGGCGTCGGCCTCTCGAGCTGCGTTGGCCGTCACCGCCATGCCTGCACGCTACCACCCGCCCGAGGACCGCTGCGGACCGGTACGGACCGATGCGCCGGGTAGACTGCGCCGCATGAGCGACGGCGAGCGCGTCATGAGCGCGTCCCCCCCGATCCCGAGCGTCGCGTCGAGCGACGGCCCCCGTGCGGTCGTCGAACGCGACGGTGTCACCTTCACCCTGCTCGGCACCGCCCACGTGTCGTCGGCGAGCGCCGAGGAGGTGGAGCGGGAGGTCGCCTCGGGCGTGTACGACGCCGTCGCGGTCGAACTCGACGCCGCGCGACACGCGGCGATGACCGACCCCGACCGCTGGGCCAAGCTCGACCTCTTCCAGGTCCTGAAGCAAGGCAAGATGGGCATGGTCGCCGTCAGCCTGGCCCTCGGCGCGTTCCAGCAGCGTCTCGCCGACCAACTGGGGATCCAACCCGGCGCGGAGATGCGCGCAGCCGTCGACGGCGCCGCAGTCGCAGGCGTTCCGCTCCTCCTGGTCGATCGCGACCTGGGCGTCACGCTGCGCCGCATCTCCGCGAGCGTGCCGTGGTGGCAACGCCCCGCCCTCGTGGTCGGCGTGGTCGCCAGCGCGCTGTCACGTGAGACCATCGACCCGGCCGAGATCGAGCAGCTCAAGCAGGGCGACATGCTGGAGGCGACCTTCGCGGAGTTCGCGGAGCGAGAGCGTGCGCTGTTCGTGCCGCTCATCACCGAGCGCGACAGGTTCATGGCCGCGCAACTCGAGCGCCAGGTGCTCGAACGGCCGGCGGAGGGTCGCCCCCGCTCGGTGCTGGTGGTCATCGGAGCGGGTCACCTCGCCGGCCTGCAACGCGCCCTGCGCGGAGGCGAACGAGCGGGTACCAGCAACGCAGACGACGAGATCGCGGAACTGGAGCGGATGCCACCCAAGCACCCACTGCTGCGGGCGCTCCCGTGGCTCCTCGTCGCCGCCATCCTGTTGGGCTTCTACCTGGGGTTCAGGCGCGAACCCGATCTCGGCATCCGGCTGATGCTCGAGTGGATGATCATCAACGGCGGCCTCGCCGGCCTCGGTGCTGCGGTCGCACTGGCGCACCCGGTCACCGTGCTCGGCACGGCGTTGGCGGCTCCGTTCACGTCGCTGAACCCGCTGATCGGCGCGGGCTTCGTCGCTGCAGGCCTCGAGTTGTGGCTGCGCAAGCCGAGCGTGGGCGACTTCGAGAAGCTGCGCTCTGACGTGACCACGGCCCGCGGCTGGTGGTCGAACCGGGCGGCGCGGGCGTTCCTGGTGTTCGTGCTCGCGACGCTCGGCTCGGTGGCCGGAACGTACCTGGGCGGCTTCAGGATCATCGACGGGCTGCTGCGCTGAACCGGGGTGCCGCAGGCGGGTGCCGCAGGCGGGTGCAGCAGGCACCCGGCGACACCCCGAGACGTGCGTTCGTCGTGGACCGACGGTGGGGACCGATCGGCTCAGGGAGCCCCTTGCAGCAACCACTCCGCGTAGCCGTCGACGAACGTGAAGCTCGTGTCGGCCGCGCCCTCGCCGAGCACGAAGCGCAGGAAGTCGACGACGTCGGCCTCGTCCGAGGCCGCGAAGGCTTCGCCACCGCTGCTACCGGCAAAGCGCCCGGCGTCGATCGACGGCAGCACGTCTTCGGCGATGGGGGCGGCCACCTGCAGTTCAGCGAGCAGGCGCGCGAGCACGACGCCCGCCTGCGCCACGTCGCGCGGCGCGAACAGCGCCTGCTCGGTCTCGAGCGCCAGCAAGGTGACATCGCGTCCCACGAGCCGACGGACGACCTCGGCCGTCCCGTCGACGTCGAGGCCGCGCACCGCCTCGGCCTCGAGGCCGTCACCCGTCGCTCGCACGACGAGCGTGTAACGCCCGGCCATGAGCGGATCGGGGAGTTCGAGCCGTGCGACCTCGACCACGAAGCCGATGGCGCCCATCGGCACGTCGACTTCGCGCTCCGCACTCGCCAGGACGACGCCGTCGCTGTCTTCGAGTGAGGCGCTGAGCTCGAGCACGCGCGGCAGCGCGTCACCCATGGTCGAGACCTCGAAGCCGACGACGAGTGGATCTCCCGGTTGCGCCGTCTCGACGACGGGACCACGCCGGCCGAGGCGCGCGTCGATGGCGCCTTCGATCGAGATCGGCGGCAGGGGCGCGCGCAACGCAGCCGCGCGCTCGTTCGCCTCGCGCACCCGGACAGGGTCCGCCGCGGGGTGCGCCTCGCGGGCGGTGGCGAGCGCAGCATAGCGCTCGAAGGCGGCGGCTGCGGCTTCACGCTCGCCGCGCGCCTCCTCGAGCTCGCCGAGCGCGAACGGCACGCCGATCGCGTCCGGGTAGAGCTCCTCGGCGTCGACCAGGTCGACGATGGCCTCCGGTTCGACGCGGGGATCGAAGCGCAGCGCTTCGCGATACGTCGCCAGGGCGTCGTCGAGGCGGTCGGTCACCACCTCGACCAGGCCGAGGTTGTAGCGCGCGATCACCTGACCGGGGTCGAGTTCGAGCGCTCGCAGGCTGGCGGCCTCGGAGCGCTCCATGAAGCCGAGGAGGTACAGCGCCCAGCCGTAGTTGGTCCAGTACAGGTCGCTCTCGCGCTCGAGCTCGATCGCCACCGCCAGCGCGGTCGCCGCGCCGAGCGCGTCGTCGCGATCGAACGCCAGGAACGAACGCCGCTCGAACGAGAACGCGAGGAAGGGGGCGACGCGTCCGAGCTGGGCGGCGAGGGCGTCCTCGCGCTCGGCTTCGCCAGCCAGGTTGGCAGCGACGACGCCGACGAGCAAGCCACCGGCGCTGGCGCCCGGCCGAGCCGCCAAGGCGTCGAGGTCGCTGCCGGCTCCGGGGCCATCGGTGGTGTGTCGATACGCGGCGCGCGCTGCGAGACCGGCAGCGAAGTCCGGATTCGCCGCGGCGCGGTCGAAGGCGGCAGTGGCCTCGGCCTCGGCCCCCTCGTTGTGTGCGATCACGCCGTCCCACACGTCGCCGGCCGGGACGCCGGCGGCGCCGAGCGCGTTGAAGGCGGCACCTGCCCCGGCGAGGTCGCCGAGGTTCAGCACCACGACGGCTCGCAACGCCAGCGTGTCCAGGTCGGCGGGGCCGCTGGCGGGGTCGGTGGCGGGGTCGGCGCCCTCCACAGCGTCCCTGAGGACCTGCTGCTGAGCTTCGGCGCGCGCGGGCAGCGGCCCCTCGGCGGCGGCCTGGTCGAGCGTCGTGAGCGCGTCGCGTGGCAGTCCGGCGGCGATGAGGCCGAGCGCACGGCCGACCGCGCCATCGGCGCCGGACATGTCGATCGGCCCCGTGGCCGTCGCAGTCCGCCCCGTCCAGGCCGCTACGAGCACGGCAGCGCGCTGCGCGAGGGCTCCGGGATCGTCACGGTCACCGCTCAGGCGGGCGCGTCGCTCCTGACCGCGCACGTCTGCCTCGAGGCGCAGCACGAGCGCGTCACCCTCGGCCCTGAGCGACCCCGTGACGGCGCCGTCCACACCGATCACGCCACGGAGCAACCACGCGGCGTTGCGGCCGCTCAGCCCGGGATCGTCGATGAACACGGTCGGGCTGACGAAGCCGTTCGGAGCGATGAGCGGCGCCACCAGAGCCGGCGTCGCTGCAGGCCCGATGACGCCCTCGCCGAGCGCCTCGGCGACCCGATCGGCGACGATCATCCCCAGCGCGGGATCCTGCGATTGGAACGGATGGACAGCCAACGGCGCCGCGGCGGCGGCTCCGATGAGGGTGAGAACGATCGTCAGGACCAGGTAGCGCATGCCGTGACCTCCGAGTGCGGTCACGCTAGCACGCGTCCAGATGAGCGTTCGGAGCCGGGCTACCGATCACTCCAGCAGCGACTCGAACTCGTCGAGCAAGGCTACGGCCTGCTCCCCGCTGCGGCACACCACCAGGATCGTGTTCTGCCCGGCGAGGGTCCCGACGATCTCGTCGCGATCGAGCTTGTCGATCACGTACGCGATGCCGGACGCGTGCCCCTCGTCGGTGGTGACGACGAGGAGGTTCTCGCCGCGATCGAGGTCGCGGACGAACAGCTTGAAGCGTTGCGACAGCTCCCCGACCACGTCCTCCTGGGCGGCGAGCGGCGTCGATCGGTAGCGGTGTTGGCCGTTCCCGGCGGGAAGGCGAACGAGTCGGAGCTCGTTCACGTCGCGGCTGATCGTGGCCTGCGTGACGTTGATCCCGCGCAGTGCGAGGTGCTCCGCGATCTCCGCTTGCGTGCTGATGAACTCGCGCTCGACGAGTTCCTCGATGAGGCGTTGGCGGTACTCTTTACTCGGCATATTCATGCATTATGACCCATGCGGGGGCAATCTGGGGCGTCGTGGGCCGACGCCCGGTCACACCCCGCACGGGACCCGCGCTGCGGCGGGCAGCAACCGTCGTTCAGTCGACGTCGTCGCTGAACAAGTCGGCGCGCGAGACCGTGAAGTTCGGCTCCTCGCGCTTGCGCTCATCCACCACGTGGCGGCGCAACTCGTCCCAGCTCGGCAGGTCGTCACCCCAGAAGACGCCGCGACCGAGCCGCAGCTCGTGCATCGCGATGGTGACGGTGTTGGTGGTGTCGGGCTGCTCCTCGATCGCCAGGGTGGTGGGAACGCCGCCCTTGAGCTGCGCGGCGCGGCGCGCCACGATCATCGACAAGCGGTAGCGCGAATCTGTCAACGTCATCAGGACGTCGTAACCATCTTGTGCCATGCGGCCTCCAGAGCGGAACCGCCGCCGCCTGTCGAGGCGGCGCGGCGACGCGACCGATCGAGTGTAGCAGGTACGCGTGCCCAGGCTCAGGTCGCTCGCTGCAGGGCGAGCACGAAGGCTTCGCTGTAGCGCCAGGCACGCAGCCGCTCGGCGCGGATCACCGCCTGGAACGCGACGACGGCGTCCTCCAGGCGATCGTTGACGATGAGGTAGTCGAACTCGCGCACCGCGCGCAGTTCGACACGCGCCCGCTCCAACCGCCGCTGGATCTTGGCTTCGGTGTCGGTGCCACGCCCCCGCAGGCGCCGCTCGAGCTCTGCCAGCGACGGCGGGGCGATGAAGAGCATGACGGCGTCCTCACGCTTCTCCTTGACCTGGCGCGCGCCGTCGAGTTCGATCTCGAGGATGACGTCGCGCCCGGCCTCGAGCGCCCGGTCGACCGCCGCCGCCGGTGTCCCGTAGTAGTCGCCGACGTACTCCGCGTGCTCCAGCAGCGCGTCCTCGGCGAGGGCCCGCTCGAAGGTCGCCACGTCGTAGAAGTGGTAGTGCACGCCGTCGATTTCACCCTCGCGCCGCGGACGCGTGGTCGCCGACACCGAGTAGTGGACGTCGCCGAGTTCCGGCACGGCGGCGTGCCGAACGGTCCCCTTGCCGACGCCCGAGGCGCCGGTCATGACGAAGAGGATGCCGCGTGATGCCGTCACAGTGTCCGCCTGCGCGCTCGCACCGTATTGGCGCCCGCCGCATCGGCGAGCGCGGCACTGCGCGCGTCTGGGACGGTACCACGCCCAGCCGAGCCGGAGCACGCGGAGCCGGTGCTACGATACGTTTTCGTGAAGGGTCCCCAGGACACCACGTACGTGTTCGTCACCGGCGGCGTCGTCTCGAGTCTCGGCAAGGGCATCGCCACGTCCAGCATCGGAGCGCTCCTGCGCGCGCGCGGGTACCGAGTCAGCGCCGTCAAGATCGACCCGTACATCAACGTCGACGCGGGCACCATGCGCCCGTACGAGCACGGTGAAGTGTTCGTGACCGAGGACGGCGCGGAGACCGACCTCGACATCGGCACGTACGAGCGCTTCCTCGACATCGACCTCGGCCGTGGCAACAACGTCACGACCGGCCAGGTGTACCAGGCCGTCATCCAGAAGGAGCGCCAGGGCGCCTACCTGTCGCAGACCGTACAAGTCATCCCGCACGTCACGGACGAGATCAAGTCGCGCATCTACCAGGCGGGCGAGGACGATGGGGCCGAGATCGTCCTGGTCGAGGTCGGCGGCACCGTGGGCGACATCGAATCGCTGCCCTTCCTGGAGGCCATCCGGCAGGTGCGTTTCGAGGTGGGGCGAGAGCGCTCCCTCTACCTGCACGTGACCTTGCTCCCCTACCTGGGCTCCAGCGAGGAGTACAAGACGAAGCCCACGCAGCACTCCGTCGCGACGCTGCGCGGTGTCGGCATCCAGCCAGACGGGCTGATCCTGCGAAGCCGGAGCGCGCTGCCGCCCGAGGCCCGCACCAAGATCGCCCTCTTCACGAACGTCGAGGCCGACGCCGTGTTCAGCGCCTACGACGCCGACCACGTGTACGCGGTGCCGGAGATGCTCGAGCAGCAAGGCATCGCGCGTCTCCTGGAGCGGCATCTCAAGCTGGAGCGTGTCACGCCCGAGCTGCGGGTCTGGCACGAGGCCGTGCGGGTGCTTCGCCAGCCCGACACGCACGTGTCGATCGGCGTGGTCGGCAAGTACGTCGCCATGCCCGACGCCTACCTGTCGCTGATGGAGGCCCTGAAGCACGCCGGCATCGCCAACCGCGCCCGGGTCGACATCGACTGGGTGTCCGCCGAGGCGGTGGCCGAGGGCGACGTCGAACAGCTCGCCGCCTTCGACGGCATCTTGGTGCCAGGCGGCTTCGGCGTGCGTGGCATCGAGGGGAAGGTGCGCGCAGCCCGCTTCGCGCGGGAGGGCGGTGTCCCCTTCCTCGGCATCTGTCTCGGCCTGCAGGTCGCGGTGATCGAGTTCGCTCGACACGTCGCGGCCCTCGACGGCGCCAACTCCACCGAGTTCGACCCCTACACGCCCCACCCCGTCATCGACCTGATGCCGGAGCAGCTCGAGGTCGAGGGTCTCGGCGGCACGATGCGCCTCGGTTCCTGGCCCATGCGCGTCGCGCCCGCCACGCTGCTCGCCGAGCTCTACGCCGGCCGTCTCGAGGCGGCCGCGCACGCCGGGCACCACGACACCGTGTCGGAGCGGCATCGCCACCGTTACGAGGTCAACCCCGCGTACGTCGACGCGCTCAAGGCGGCGGGGCTCGTGGTCTCGGGGGTCACGCCCGGCATGGCCGGTCGCGGCGAGGGCCTGGTCGAGGCCATCGAGTTGCCGGGGCACCCGTTCTTCCTGGCCCTGCAGTCGCATCCGGAGTTCACCTCGCGCCTCATGCGCGCCAGCCCGCCGTTCACGGGGTTCATCCGCGCCGCCGTCCGTCGTCGCAGCGAGCTCCTGAACCCAGACGTGGTCACCGCTTGACGCGGCCGCCACCGTTGGTGATCGGGCTTGCCGGCGGCACCGGCTCGGGCAAGACCACCGTCGCTGCCGCGCTCGTGAGCGCCGCCGGCGCCGAGCGCGTGGCGCTCCTGCCGCAAGACGCGTACTACCGAGCGCAGCCCGACGTGCCGTTCGAGGCCCGCGCCCGCACGAACTACGACGAGCCCGGCGCGTTCGACCACGGCCTGCTGATCGAGCACGTCGACGCGCTCGTCTGCGGTGACACGATCGAGCGACCCGTGTACGACTTCGAACACCACGACCGTTCGAACCGGACCACGCCCCTGGCCAGCGCACCGATCGTGATCGTGGAGGGCATCCTCGTGCTCCACGACGCCGATCTGCGCCGGCGCCTGACGCTGAAGGTCTTCGTCGACGCCCCCGCCGACGAGCGCTTCATACGACGGCTCGAGCGCGACGTGCGCGAGCGCGGGCGCAGCGCCGAGAGCGTCATCGACCAGTACCGGCGCACGGTGAAGCCGATGCACGACCTGTTCGTCGAGCCGTCGAAGCAGCACGCCGACCTGATCCTGCCCGGGGGCGGCCAGAACCAGGTGGCGCTCGACGTGCTGCGGGCGTTCGCGCTCAGCCACCTCGAGCGCCTGGGGATGGTCGCATGAACACGCCCGACGCACGCCGACCGCTGAGCCCGGCCGAACGGCGCCCGGCGCTCGTGCGCGGCCTCTTCGCCCTCCTCGCCCTGACGCTTGTGCCGGCGCTGCTGCTGGTGGGCGAACGGGTCGGCGGCGAGAGCGCCGAGCGCCGCGTCGCGATCGTGATGGACGAGATCGCGCTGGCCGAACAGGCCGCCTACCTGGGCCGTGACGTGCTCGAGCTCGGTCGCCACTACCAGGCGTTGGGCCTGGGCGGCATCGCGCTGTACGAGGACACCATCGAGACGGCCGCGATCAAGGGGCGCCTGGCGGCCCTGCTCGGCCGCGAGGCGTACGCCGTCGCGGCCGCGTTGGGCGAACCGCGCCCGGCGGTCGCGGCCGACACGACGCTGGTGCGACCGCTGGAGCCGGGCGCGGCGGATCGGCTCCTGAGCAACAGCACCGTCGTCCCGACCACGCTCACGCTGGCCGGCGAGACCTGGTACGCCTGGCCTGGCGACACCTTCCGCACCAGGCCGGCGGGGGCCGACCGAGGCCAGGTGGAGGCGTGGCACGCTGCCGGCTTCGAGATCGCCTATCGACCGCGCAACTTCCCCGGCCTGCAGGGCGTGGGCGCCGACTACCCCGCAGAGGCCCGCTACCTGATCTACGCCGGTCTGCAGGTGGCGGGGCACCCGGCAGCGCTCGGCCAGGTGATCGACGTCAGTCAGGACTACCTGACCGCGATCATCGAGGGCACGCCGCAAGACGGCATGCCGGTCGTGGCCGGGCGCGTCCCGACCGCACGGCTGTTGTCGTTCAACCAGGACTACCTCAACCAACGGTTGCGCCCCGCAGAGGTGGTCGAGAAGTACCTGCTCGCCGCCAACGAGCGCAACGTGACGATCTTCTACCTGCGGCCCTACACCGAAGAGCAGCTCGGCGACATGCTCACCAACACCGAGGAGCTCGTGTCGGGCCTGCGTCGAGCGCTCGAGCGCGAAGGGTTCGTCGTGGGCGGGCTGACGCAGCTCGACGTCGAGTACGTGCCGAACGCCGTGTTGCGGGCGGGGGCCGGCATCGGCGTGGTGGTGGGCCTGGTCCTCCTCGCGCTCGCGTTCCCCGCCCCGTGGGGCCTGCTCGCCGCGGCCGCGCTGGCGCTGCTCGCGCTGGTCGTCGCCGGGGCCTCCTGGGCCGCGCTCGCGCTGGTGTCGGCCATCGTGTTCCCGGTGCTCGGCTTCGCGCTGCTGCGCCATACCGGCTGGGCGCTCCTCGGCGCGACGCTCCTCAGCCTGGTCGGGGCGGCGCTGCTCGTCGCGGTCGGCTCGGATCGCGCGAGCATGCTCGCGATCGAACCGTTCGCCGGTGTCGCTGCCACGCTCGTGCTGCCCCCCGCACTCATGGCGCTCCAGTTGCTCCTGCGCTGGCGCAGGCCGGCGACGTGGGTCCGCAGCCTCTGGGGCTACCGCGTCCGACTGGGTGACGTGGCGGTGGCGGTCGTCGTGGCAGGCGTGCTCGCGCTCGTCGTGATCCGACGCGGCAACTTCCCCATCCTGGGGGCGAGCGAGGCGGAGCTCGCGCTGCGCTCCGCGCTCAACGAACTCTTCGTCCGGCCCCGCTTCAAGGAGCTCATCGGTCACCCACTCGCGGTGCTCGCGCTCCTGAACCCGCGTTGGCCGGCCTGGGCGACGGGGCCGCTGATCGTGGCTGGCGTGATCGCGCAGGCCAGCATCCTGAACAGCTTCAGCCACTACCACACGCCCGTCATGATCTCGCTCCAGCGCACCCTGATCGCCCTCGCGCTCGGCGTCGCGATCGGGCTCGTCCTCGTCCCCCTGGCACGCACGGCCGTGACCCTGGTGCGGCGCTGGCTCAGCGCCGACGCCGAGGCGGAAGCCGCTCACGCGCCGAGCTCCGACTCGAGCGGCACGTGAGCGAACGGTACGCGAGCGCACGGCACGCGAGCGAACGGCGCCGCGCCGCGCGGGCGGCCCCGTCCCTGGACGCTGGCGCGGTGCGCTGGCTCGTCTCTGGCTACTACGGCGCCGACAACCTCGGGGACGAGGCGCTCCTGGCCGGTCTCCTGGGCGGCCTGCGCGCTCGGGGCGCACGCCGCGTGAGCGTCTTGTCGCTCGACCCCGGGGCGACGCGGGCCGCGCATCACGTCGACGCCCGCCATCGCCTGCTCGGCCTGCCCCGCGCCTTGCTCACGACCGACGTGCTGGTCTCCGGGGGCGGCGGCCTGCTCCAAGACACGACCAGTCTGCGCAGCCTCGACTACTACCTGGGCGTGATCCGCGCAGCGCGCGCGCTCGGGCGACGCGTGGTGGTGTACGGCCAGTCGCTCGGGCCTCTCGGCGAGGCGAGCAGGGACCGGGTGAGGCGTGCTCTGCACGGCCTGCCGCTCGGCCTGCGCGACGCCCCCTCGCTGGACCTCGCAGCCACGCTCGGCCTGGCCGCCAGCCCGGTCGCGGACGCAGCGCTCGCGCTCGCCCCGCCGGCTGGACGAGCACGCGACGCGCTCGTGCTGGTGCCGCGCGGCGGCGAGCCGTGGGCGACCGAGACCCTGCGCCGGCTCGGTGCCGACGCCCTCGCGCAGGGTCTGCAGGTCGAGGTCCTGGCCTGCCAGCCCAGCCAGGACGACGGCGAACTCGAGCGCTTGCGGGCGGCGCTGCCGGGGTTGAGGCGCCTGCCGAGCGGGCCGCCGGCAACCACGCTGAACGCCCTGGCCGGCGCCCGGCTGGTCGCCTCGGTCCGGCTGCACGGGCTCGTGCTCGCCACGGTGGCCGGCGTACCGCACGCCGGCCTGTCGTACGACCCGAAGGTGGCCGGCTTCGCGGAACGCTCTGGTGCGCCGGTCTGGGCCGTGCCGCGTACCTCGGAGGCCGTCGCCGCGACCAGCGCGGCGCTCGGCGGCGTGCTCAGGGCGCCGCAGTTCGATGCCGCGGCGCGGCGCGCACTGCTCGACGATGCCCGAGCCGGTATCGATTGGCTCGTGCGCGAAGGGCTTCACGGTCGCTCATGAAGCGACGCGTACACTGACGCCATGCGAGTGCTCGCCGTGACGCGCCCCACCCTGCTGCTGACCGCCGTCGTGCTGCTGACGGCCGTGCTGCTGCTCACGGGTTCGGCGCAGGCGCGAGACGACGCCATGCGCCAGATGGAAGACCTGCTCCAACGCGGCTACTACAACTCGGCCGCGCAATTGAACGGGCCCAACTTGATCCAGCGCTTCCCGGACGACCCGCAGGCTCACCTGCTGTACGCACTCGCGTTGTACTACGTCGGCGACACCGCCGGTGCGCAGGCGTCTCTCGACGCCGCCACCGCCCGGACGACCGGCAGCGTTCCCGCGCGTCACGCCCATCTCGATGGACTGCTCCGCAGCGCGCGTGGTGACGCCGTCGGCGCGGTGCGAGCCCTTCAGAACGCGTTCCTGCGCGAGCCGCTCTACGACTACGCGATGGACTGGGCGCGCGTCGCCTGGCAGGCCGGGCTCTACGACGACGCCCTCGAGGGCTTCAGCGCCGCGACCGGCACGGTGCGCGGACGCCGCGAGCCGTGGCCACACGTCGGGCGCGGCCGCATCCTCCTGGCGTCGAACCGCACGGCGGAGGCGATCGAGGCGTTCGAGACGGCGATCGAGGTCTTCGAGGCGTTCGATACCGGCAACTCGCGACTGCCCTCCCCGGCCTACGTCGAGGCCTGGTATCGCTTGGGCGAGGCGTACGAGTCGCTGGGGCGACTGACCGACGCCGAGGTGGCCTACAAGGCTGCGCGGAGCGCCGACCCGAACTACGGGCCGGCCGTCGCGGCGATCGACCGGCTCGCTCGCCGTCTCGATTGACCAGCCCTGTGCCTGCCCCGAGGGGTCAGTTCACGAGCTTGGTGCGGCGCGCCTGGAAGTCCTGCAGCACGTAGCGCCCGACCGTGGCGGGGGTGGTGAAGTACGCCTTGCCGCGCGTCATCGCCGAGACGCGCTGCACGAACGCGATCAGCTCTGGCTCACGGGCCAGCATGAAGGTGTTGACCTGGATGCCCTGGCGCCGGCAACTCCCGACCTCGCGCAGTGTCTCGCCCAGCACGAGCGGGTCGAGCCCGTAGGCGTTCTTGTAGATGCGCCCGCCCGGCAGCGTGATCGCCGATGGCTTGCCGTCGGTGATCATCACGATCTGCTTCATGTCCTTGTGCTGCCGTGCGAGCAGGCGCTGCGCCAGCCGCAACCCCTCGGCGGTGTTGGTGTGGAACGGCCCGACCTGCGATTGCGCCAGGCGCGTGAGCGGCACCTCCTCGGCCGAGTCGTGGAACAGGACGAAGCGGATGGTGTCGCCGCGGTACTGGGTGCGGATCATGTGCGCGAGCGCCAACGCCACGCGCTTGGCGGGCGTGAAGCGGTCCTCGCCGTAGAGGATCATCGAGTGGGAGCAGTCGAGCATGACGACGGTCGCGCACGAGGACTGGTACTCGGCCTGAGCGACGACGAGGTCGTCCTCCTCGAGCCGCAAGCGACCGTCGTCGAGGCCTCGCGCCGCCGCGTTCTTGAACGTCTGCGCGACGTCGAGGTTGAGCGCGTCGCCGAACGCATACGGCTTGCTCTCGCCCGTCGTCTCGACGCCGGTGGTCTGGCGCTCGGTGTCGTGGGCGCCGACGCTCGCGGCACCCGACGCGCCGAGCACATCCTTGAGCGTGCGGTAGCCGAGGAAGTCGATGGCCTTGTCGGTCAGCTCGAAGGTGCTGTGACCGGGATCGCCCGCCCCGCCACCGCTGCCCTCGGCAGCCGATCCCGGTTCCTGCCCCTCGCCCGGGCGCAGGAAGCCCTCGCGCTCCAGGCGCTGCGCGAGCTCTCGCACGGTGCGTCCGAGTTCGCTCTGCAGCCAATCCTCGGCCTCGAGCGCTTGCGACAGGGTCTGCTCGTCGATCAGGTCGTTGGCGATCAACGCCTCGGCGATGGCCTGGTAGAGGTCGTCCATCGTCTGTCGAGCGTCCGGATCGGGGTCCCACGGATCACGATCGAAGCCCGACTGCAGCAAGCGGTCTTGCAGCATGCGCATGAGCTCGGCCATGTCGAGGTCGTCGAGGCTGCCCTCGTACTTCGAGTACCGGATCGCAGGCATGGCCGTCAGTTCCAGCGCCTTCGAGCGCCCGCGGCCGCCTGGGCGTTCGGTTCTGGCGCGACGTAGCCACGCTCCTCGGAGCGAGCCACCTGCCGTTTCGCCACCAGGCCCTCGAGCACGAACTCGGCGGCGACGACCACGTCGTCGGGGTCTGGCCCCTCGGCCAGCGCTTCCGCCGCAGCCAACAGGCCGGGCACCAGCGCGTAGCGCTCGAGCAAGGCCGTTCCCGTCTCATCGCTCGGCACTTGCAGGGCCTGGTCGGCCTCGAAGTAGCCGACGACGTCGTCGAGCTCGAGCAGCGCGCCGCGGCGCGAGAACACCTGCCCGATGGCGCGCCGTACCAGCTCGCGGGCGACGGCTTCGCCGCCCTTCAGCTCGCCCTCGTACTCCAGCTCGAGCTTGCCGGTGATCGCCGACAGCCCCGCGTAGAGGTCCGACGGCCGCACCAGCGGCCGAGCGGCGCCGGCCGCCAACGCGCGCCGCTCGGCGTTCGACACGACGTCCTCGAGCAGGCTGATCGGCAGCCGCTGCGAGACGCCCGAGTGCTTGTCGACGCGCGCGTCGTCGCGGGCCTGGAACGCCACCTCCTCCACCATCTCGCGAACGAAGCTCGGCACCGAGACGCCCGTGTCGCGCACCGTCCAGGCCTCCTGGGCCGTGATCGACATGGCGTCGTCGACGGTGCGCGGGTAGTGCGTCCGGATCTCCGAGCCGATGCGGTCCTTGAGCGGCGTGATGATCTTGCCGCGCGCGGTGTAGTCCTCGGGGTTGGCGCTGAACACGAGCAGCAGATCGAGCGCGAGCCGCACGGGGTAGCCCTTGATCTGCACGTCGCCCTCTTGCATCACGTTGAACAGCGCGACCTGGACTTTGCCGGCGAGATCCGGGAGTTCGTTGATCGCGAAGATCCCACGGTTCGCCCGTGGCAGCAAGCCATAGTGCACGGAACGCGGGTCGCCGAGCTGGGTGCCGAGTCTGGCGGCCTTGATCGGGTCGATGTCGCCGACGATGTCGGCCACGGTGACGTCGGGCGTCGCCAGCTTCTCGACGTAGCGCGCGTCGCGCGGCAGCCAGCCCACCGCGGCGTCGTCACCCTGCTCGGCCACCAGCGACTTGCCTTCGAGGCTGATGGGCGCGAAGGGGTCGTCGGGCAACTCGGCATCGCGCAGGATCGGCACTTCGGGGTCGAGCAACTCGGTCAGGGCGCGCAGGAGGCGCGTCTTGGCCTGCCCCCGCAGACCCAGCAGGATGAAGTTGTGCCGCGACAGCAACGCGTTGACGACCTGGGGCACCACGCTCTCCTGGTACCCCAGCACGCCGGGGAACACGGTCTGGCCGTGCCGCAGGCGCGCCACCAGGTTGGCGCGCAGCTCGTCCTTGACGCTGCGACCGGCAGAGGCTTCCCACGATGTGCCCCGCAGCGCGCCGAGGGTGGTGGGCTTCATGGCAGGTCGTGCGCGTGCACGACGCACGTCGCGGGTGGGGTGAGGGACATGCGGCATGGTAGCACCGCCTGCTGGCGGCGCCGTATGCGGCCTCACCGAGTGGCGCGGCACGCCGCACGCGGCGCCACGCCCCGGTACGCTCCACTGCATGGACCGTATCCGCTCGGCCGAACTCATCGCCGTGGGCACCGAGCTGCTCCTGGGCGAGATCGTCGACACCAACTCCGCCTACCTGGCACGCGCGCTCGCGGATCGCGGCGTCGACGTCTACTGGTCACAACGGGTCGGCGACAACCGCGGTCGCATCACCGAAGCGATCGACACCGCGCGCTCACGCGCCGACCTCGTGCTGCTGTGCGGCGGCCTGGGCCCCACCGAGGACGACCTCACGCGCGAAGCGATCGCAGACGCCGTAGGCGAGACACCCCTGGTCGACGCCGAGCTCGAGCGCGTGTTGCGCGAGCGTTTCGGGCGCCTGGGGCGCGACATGCCGAACGGCAACCTCAAACAGGCCTGGCTCCTCCCGAGCGCCGAGGCGCTGCCGAACCCTGCGGGCACCGCGCCGGGCTGGCTGGTGCGCACGAGCTTCGCTGGCGCTCCGCGGCTCGTGGCCGCGCTGCCTGGCCCGCCGCGCGAGCTCACCCAGATGTGGAACGAGCAGCTCGTCCCGCGGCTGGCGTTCCCTGGCGCCGTCTTCGCAGCGGCCACGCTCAAGACCCACGGCATCGGCGAGTCGCACGTCGGCAGCGCGCTGACCGGGTTGACGGAGCGCGCCAACCCTTCGGTCGCCACGTACGCCAAGCGTGACGGCGTGCACGTGCGCGTCGCCGCCAAAGGCGCCAGCCGCGAGGCGGCCCGCGCTGCGCTCGAGCCGGTGCTGCGCGAGGTCGAACGGCGTCTCGACGGCCACGTGTGGG
>REEJ01000114.1 GCA_007695125.1 Trueperaceae bacterium
CCCACCCGGTGCCCGACAACACCGGCTACATCACCGAAGGGCAGCTCTACCTGCGTGGCGGTCGGATCGAACCGTTCGGCAGCCTGAGCCGGCTGAAGCAACTCGTGAACGGAACGACGCGCGACGACCACCGGCCGCTGATGAACACGATGATCCAGCTCTACGCCGCCTACCGCGAGACGCTGGAGAAGCGCGCGATGGGCTTCCGGATGAGCGATTGGGACGGCCAGCTGCTGCGCTACGGAGAGGGTTTCGAGGCACGGTTGATGGACCTCGACGTCGATCTCCCGCTCGAGCGCGCGCTGGACGTAGGTTGGGACGTGCTGGCGAGCTGTTTCGAGCCGACGCAGACGGGGCTCGCCAGCACCTTGATCGAACGGCACTGGCCGAGTTCGCCATGAGCCGGGTCAAGACCAGCAAGCACGAGCTGAAGCGGCAGCGCGATGCGCTCGCCCGCTACCAGCGCTACCTGCCGACGCTGCGGCTCAAGCAACAGCAGCTGCAGGTGGAGCTGCGCCGTGTCGAAGCGCTCGTGAGCGAGGTCAGCGAAGAGGAGGCCACCGTGCGCCGCGAGCTCGAGGCCTGGATCGACCTGTGGGCCGAGCCGCTGCCCTTTCGCGTCTACCTCGACCTCGAGGAGGTGCGCTGGGGCGAGACCAGCGTCGCCGGGGTGACCATACCCACGCTGGAGGATGTGCGCTGGCAGCGCTTGCCGCCGCCACTCGATACCACACCCGCCTGGCTCGACGAGGCCTTGGTCACCCTCGAGCGGCTGATGACCCTCCGGCTGCAGCGGCGCGTGCTGAGCGAGCAGCGCAGCCTGCTGGCCGCCGAGCTGCGCCTCACCAGTCAGCGCGTCAACCTCTTCGAGAAGATCAAGATCCCCGAGGCGCAAGAGGCGCTGCGGGTCATCCGCATCGCGCTCGGCGACCTGCAGGCAGCCGAGGTCGTGCGGGCGAAGATCGCCAAGGCGAAGGCCTTGGAGCGGGAGCAATCGGCATGATCGTGCCGATGAAGCGAGTCACGCTCGTGAGCGCCCGTGGCGACCAGACGGCGACACTCGAGACGCTGCAAGAGGTGGGCGTCGTGCACCTGGTCGAGGCCGGGACGAGCGCCGCCGAGGCGGTGAGCGCCAGCCGTGCCCGGGTGGAGACCGCACGCCACGCCGTCGGCGTGCTGGCTGCGGCGGTGCCGCCTCCCACGCGGGCAGCGCGCGCGGCCGAGAGCGACGATCCGGTCTCGAACGCCCCTACCGACGAGCGCTCATTCGAGGACGTGGTCGACGAGGTCGAGCGCCTGGCGTCGCGACTCGAGGACCTCAAGCGCACGCACGACGAACTCGAACGGCAGCGGCACCGGCTGGCGCCGTTCGGCGCCTTCGATCCCGCCGACGTGCACCGCTTGCACGCCCAGGGCATCGGCGTGCGGTTGGCGCGACCGCCCGTCGGTCGTCCACCGGGGGGCGTCGCTGGCGCCAGTTGGGTGGAGCTCGCGCGCGACAGGCACCACCTCGCGCTCGCGCTGGTGGGTCGCCGCGACGTCGTGGAGGCCGCCGAGGTGCCCGACGAGGTGCCGTTGCCCAGCGACGCGCCCGCCGACGTCGAACGCGAGCTCGAGGCAGTCGATCTCGCGCTGCGCAGCACCCGCGAGCGGCTCGCAGCCCTCAGCCGGCTGTGCTCGGGCGTCGAGCGCTGGCTGCATCGCTGTGAGGACGAGTTGCGCTTCGAGCAGGCGCGTGCGGCCATGGAGGATGTCGGCGCCGTGTCGGTGCTGCGCGGCTACGCGCCGGCCGACGAGGTGCCGGGGTTGCGCTCGCTGGCGCGCGAGCGCGGCTGGGGGCTGTGGGTCGCCGACGTCGAGGACGACGCCGCGGCGCCAACGCTGATCCGCAACCCGCGCTGGGTGCGCCCGATCGCGCCGCTCTTCTCGTTCCTGGGGGTGGTGCCCGGGTACGGGCAGGTCGACATCAGCGTGCCGTTCCTGATCTTCTTCGGCCTGTTCTTCGCGATGATCGTCGGCGACGCCGGCTACGGCGCGGTCTTCCTGGTGTTGACCGAACTCGTCCGGCGGCGCTGGCAGGCGGCCTCGCCACGGGTCATCACACTGATGCGCATGCTGTCGGTGGGCACGATCGCGTGGGGTCTGGCCTCCGGCAACGTCTTCGGGATGGAGGCGCTGCCGTCGGCCCTGCTCGCGCTCCGTCTGGAGTGGTTGACCGACGAGCGCAACCTGATGGCGCTGGCGTTCACGATCGGGGTCGTGCACCTCACGTTGGCGCACGCGTGGAACGTGGTTCGCTTCATCAACACGCAGCGCGCGCTGGTCGAGGTGGGTTGGATCGCGACCACGTGGACGATGTACTTCCTGGCGCGTGAGCTCGTGCTCGGCGACGCCTTCCCGCCCTTCGCGTGGGCGTTGCTGGCCGTCGGTGTGTTCCTGATCGTGACGTTCATCACCCCCTGGCGCAGGCTGCGCCACGAGTGGTTCACCCACGCCATGCTGCCCCTGAACCTGGTGAGCAACTTCGTCGACGTCGTGTCGTACGTGCGCCTGTTCGCCGTCGGGGCCGCGACCTTCGCGGTCGCCGAGTCGTTCAACCAGCTCGCCGCCTCGATCGGTCTCGGTGGCGTCCTCGGCGGCCTCGTCAGCGCCCTGGTGCTGTTCCTCGGCCACACCCTCAACGTGCTCCTCGCAGCCATGGGCGTCTTGGTGCACGGTGTTCGTCTCAACACGCTCGAGTTCGCCAGCCACCTCGGCCTGTCGTGGACCGGGCAGCCCTACCGTCCCTTCGCGCGCACAGCGCCAGCGGACCTGGAAGGAGGAACGTCATGAACCCCGAGGTGATGCTCTCGCTCGGCAACGCCGGCGCCGCCGCCGTACTCGGTCTCGCCGCCGTCGGATCGGCGTTCGGGACCGGCGCTGCGGCGCTGTCGGCGGTCGGTGTCTGGAAGCGCTGCTACGCGCTCGACAAGCCGGTACCGTTCATCCTCGTCACCTTCATCGGCGCTCCGCTGTCGCAGACGATCTACGGGATGATCCTGATGAACGCCTTGGTGCGGGTCGCCAACGAGCGCTTCGTGGCGGGTGACTTCGTCACCTTCCCGGCGATGATGGCGGCCGGGCTCTTCGGGGGTCTCGGGATGGCCGCGTCCGCCTACGCCCAGGGACGGGTCGGAGCCGCCGCTGCCGATGCCCTGGGCGACACCGGCAAGGGCCTGGGCAACTACCTGATGGCGATCGGCATCGTCGAGACCGTCGCGCTCTTCGTGCTGGTGTTCATCCAGGCCACGCTGTAGCTGGCTGGCACGACGCACCGGTCGCTCGCGAGCGACCGCGTCGTTAACGCTGTGGGCGCGGCACACGCTGCAGTCGGTCGCTCCGCAGTCGATGGCGCGGGTCGAACAGTCGGCGGTACGCCAGCAGCACCACGCCGAACGCACCGAGGGCCGTGGCCGCCGCGATCATGAACATGATCACGATCTGGTAGCGCACCGCGTCGGCCGGTGCGGCTCCGGCGAGGATCTGTCCCGTCATCATGCCGGGCAGGCTCACGATGCCCATGACCATCATCGCGTTCACGGTCGGGATCATGCCGACGCGCAGCGCGTCGCTGATCAACGCATGGGCCGCCTCCCAGCGCGTCGCCCCGAGCGACAAGAGCAGCTCGATGCGGCCGCGCTGCTGCGTCACGCCCTCGGTGAAGCGGTCGAGCGCCAGCGAGATCCCGTTCAGGACGTTGCCGAGCACCATCCCCAAGAGCGGGATCGAGTACTGGGCGTCGAACCAGGGGTCGACGCGGACGATGCCCAGGAGCGCGAAGCCGGTGACGACGAACGACGCGCCCGTCACGGAGACGAGGGCGTCGAGGTACACGCCGGCGAAGCGGCGCTGGGTGCGCTGCACCGCCGACACGCCCGCCAGGCCGCTCATCAACAGCGCGATCGCCAGGATCGGCAGCGGCCGCTCCAGTGCGAACACCCACGCCAACACCAGCCCGATCAGCAGCAGCTGCGCCGTCATGCGGACGCTGGCGACGAGGAGCGAACGCGCCAGGCCCAGGCGCAGTGCGAACGAGAGCGCGATGTTCACCGCGATCAGCGCCGCCGCCAACAGCAGTTGCCCGAGCTCGATCGGGACGTAGGCAAGGTCGTTCACGCCGACGCCTCCAAGCGCACGAGGCGGTCGCTCACGCGGTCGAGCTGTTCGCTGCGGTGGCTCGTCCAGACCACCGCGCGCTCGGGAGCCCCCGTGCGCCAGTCGTCGACCAGGGCCTCGAGCGCCGCGGCGCTGTCGTCGTCCAGCGACGCGCTGGGCTCATCGAGGAGCAGCGCCGTCGGCTCGAGTTGGAGCCGCCGCACGAGCGCCACGAGCTGCTGCTCGCCGCCGGAGAGCTCGAGCGCGTCCTGAGCGAGGAAGGTCTCGCCGCGGCCCAGGCGCCCGACCGTCGCGCGCACGCTCGTCGGGTCGTAGCGGCGCTCCGCGTGGGCACCGAGCGTGAACGGTAGCCGCAGGTTGTCCTCGACGCTCCCTTCGATCATGACGGGCCGTTGTGGCAGGTAGGCGACGTGCGAGCGGTAACTCGGCATCGCCCAGCGCTCCACGGGCGTGCCCCGCAGCGTCAGCGTCCCCTCGTCGAGGGCATCGAGTCCTGCCAACGCCCGCAGCAGCAGCGTCTTGCCCGAGCCCGACGGCCCCATCAGGGCCACGCGTTCGCCCGCACGGAGCGCGAACTCGAAGCCGCGCCAGAGCCAGCGACCCTCGACCTGTCGGCCACCGTCGTGCACGAGCAGGATCGCAGCGTCGTCGTGATGCATGCGCCATGCTACGACCGGCCGCAGGTGGCAGCCAGGTACGTGGTCCCGCTCGCGGGGGCGCGAGACCGTGCGGTAGGCTGCTGCCGTAACCGCCGTCGCATCTGGAGGCCGAGCATGAGCGACCGTACCCGCTGGGGAATCCTGAGCACAGCCCGCATCGCGCGCGAGAAGGTGATCCCCGCGCTGTTCAAGGCCGCGAACGTCGAGGTCACGGCGATCGCCTCGCGCGACGAGCGCACGGCGCGCGAGGCGGCGGCGGCGCTGCGCATCCCTCGCGCGCACGGCAGCTACGAGGCGCTGCTCGACGACCCCGAGGTCGACGTCGTCTACATCCCCGTGCCGAACCATCTGCACGTCGACTGGTCGCTACGTGCGCTCGAAGCCGGCAAGCACGTCTTGGTCGAGAAGCCCCTGGGCATGGACGCCGAGGACGCCGAGCGACTCGTGTCCGCCGCCGCCGAGTCGCCACGTCTGAAGGTGATGGAAGGCTTCATGTACCGCTTCCACCCGCAGTGGATCGAGGCGAAGCGTGTGGTCGACGAGGGCGAGATCGGCCGTCTGCAGCAGGTGCACTCGCACTTCTCGTACTTCAAGCTCGACCCCGACAACATCCGCAACCAGCCCGACGCCGGCGGCGGCGGCCTGATGGACATCGGGTGCTACGACATCTCGCTGTCGCGCTACCTGTTCGGCGGCGAGCCGCTGCGCGTGGTCGCCACCGTCGACCTCGATCCCGGTCTCGGCGTGGACCGCCTCGTGAGCGCCCTGCTCGACTTCGGCGCGGGTCGCAGCGCGACGTTCTCGTGCGGTACGCAGATGCTCCGTCACCAGCGGGCGCAGGCCTTCGGCAGCGAGGGGCGCATCGAGCTCGAGATCCCGTTCAACGCCCCACAGGACGGCCCCTGTCGCCTGTGGCGTGAAACCGACGAGGGCACCTTCGAGCGCGTGTTCGACCGCGTCGATCAGTACACGCTGCAGGCCGAGGCGTTCTCCCGGGCCGTGCTCGACGACACCGACGTGCCGCTGCCGCTCACCGATGGCCTCGCCAACATGCGCGTGCTGGACGCCATCAAGGCCAGCAGCCGCCAGGACGACTGGGTGGCGGTGCCCTCCTGAGCGGCGACCCCGACGACCTGGTCTTCCTCGACGAGGACGGCATCGAGATCGACGCCGACACGCTCGAAGAGGTCTTCGAGCTGTGGAACGCCACCCCGAACGACGACCTCGGCGGCCTCTCGCCGAACGCCCTCACCGACCTGCTCGAGGACCCGTTCGAAGCCACCGACGTGCTCGTCTTCGCCGACGTGCTTCCGCGAGCGCCCGTCGCGCCGATCGTCACGCTCCTCGAGCCCGTCTTCGAGGCGTTGCTCGAGGGGCCGCTGCGCGCCACGTCCGCCGGCTACCTCCCGCGCACGCTGTGCGTGGCGATCGAGGACCGGGTGTTCGAGCGGCACGGCGTGCTGCATCTGGACGGTGTGCGGCCCGTGGTCACGAGCGAGGCGCGCTTCTCGTCGCTCCACCTGGCGCGTTCGCTGGCCGAGTATGCGGGCCTGCTGCGGCGGCGCTCCGGCGCGTTCAACCTGACCCGCAAAGGCCGGGCGCTGTACCAGCATCACGGCATGGCCGCGCTGTATCCCACCCTCCTGCACGCGCACGCGACGCGGTTGGAGTGGTCGTCGCTGGACGGTTGGCCGCGCCTCGGGGTGCTGCAAGCGAGCTTCGCGTTCTCGCTGCTGTTGTTGGCGCGTTTCGGTCGCAGCGAACGACCGGCCGCCTTCTACGCGGAGCGCTGGCTGCGGGCGTTCCCCGGTGCCGACGACGCCTTCGCCGGGTCGGGGGACGGCTCCGAGGAAGCCGCCCTCGCTGCCTTCACGGCGTGCTACGAGACGCGCGTGATCGAGCGCTTCATGGCGCTGTTCGGTCTGGCCGAGGTGACGCGGCGGCGGGGCGCCGGTGTTCGGCCGGAGGCCTCCGTGCGCGCCTCAGCCCTCTTCGCCGACGTGCTCGCGGTCCGCCACGGCGCCTGAGCGCGCCGGCAACCGCGCCGCGCTCGCCACCGCCGCCAGCGCGGCCAGTGCCACCACCGCGAACAACCATCGGAAGGCGGTGGTGCCCGCCGCGTCGCCCAGCACCGCCGCCAAGACGGCGGTGCCCACGATGCTGCCGATGTAGCGCATGGTCGAGAACAG
This sequence comes from Trueperaceae bacterium, assembly GCA_007695125.1. Taxonomy (GTDB): domain Bacteria; phylum Deinococcota; class Deinococci; order Deinococcales; family Trueperaceae; genus CSSed10-48. Next base: position 7,004 of record REEJ01000114.1, read on the forward strand.
GCCCGCCGCCTGCCCGGCGTCGCTCGTACCCGCCGCGCGCATCGCCGCTGCCTGCACCGACGCGCTCGATAGGCCGATGCCCGTTCCGAGGAGCGTGACCGCCGCCACGTAGGCCCACCACGGCCAGGTCGGCGCGATCGCCAAGAAGGGCAGCGTGCCCACCGCCGCGACGACGGTGCCGATCAGCGCCGGGAGGCGGCGCCCGAAGCGATCGCCCAACGCGCCGCCGACGGGGCCCCACACGAGCATCACGAGCGACATGACGCCCAGGACCCAGCCGACGTCGCGCGGTCCCCAATCGACGAGTCCGGCCAGGAACAGCGGCAGCGCCAGGAACACCGTGTACATCACCAGGTTGCTCGAGGCGACCGTGAGACCGGCCGGCAAGAAGCCCGGGCGGCGGAGCAGATCCAGGCGCACGACCGGGTCCGGCACGCGCCGCGAACGCAGCACGAAGGCGACTCCGGAGAGCAACGCCACGACCCCGAGGAGCGGTGTCAGGGCAAGCGACACGCCGGGCACGCGCCACACCGTGGCGCTCGAGGCGGCACCCACCAGCGTGAGCAAGAGCAAGGCGGACCCGAGGAGGTCGAAGCGACCGCCCGAGGCGCGCTCGCCCGTGCGCGGCAGGCGCGCCACCAGCACCAGCCCGGGAACCAGCACGAGCAGGTTCACGGCGAAGATCCAGCGCCAGCCGAGCAGGTCGGTCACGACGCCACCGAGGGGTGGGCCGATCGCCGCGGCGACGCCGATCCCCACGCCGACGAGCCCGAACGCGCGTCCCAGCCGCGGACCGGCGACGCTCACGCGCACCAGGGCCGTGCCGTTGGGGATGGCGCTGGCGCCGGTGATGGCTTGGATCGTGCGCGCCAGCACCAGCCACTCCACGCTTGTCGCCAGCGCCGCCAGCAGGCTCGCCAGCGCGAAGCCCGTGAGCCCGAGCAGCATGACGCGGCGCCGACCGAAGCGGTCGCCCAGGCTCCCGCCCAGCGGCTGCACGGCCGCCATCGCCACCAGGTACGACACGACGATCCAACTGCCCCACGCCAGCGGGGCGTCCAGATCGGCCAGCACCGCCGGGAGGGCGACGACGATCATGGTGGAGTTGAGCGGTGCCAACACGCCGGCGAGGAGCGCCGCGAGCACGGCGGTGCGTTCGGCGCCCGGCTTGCTGCCGCGCTCGCTACCGCGCTCGCCGGTTTGGCCGCCGCCGGGACGCTGCGGTGGCCCCACCGGCGGCATCAGGGTCGTTCGAGCACGCGCACCGTGCCGGCCGCGCCGTCGACCTCGAGCAGCGCGCCGTCCGGGATCCGCTTGGTGGCACCCTGCAACGCGACCACCGCCGGCAGCGCGTACTCACGAGCGACGACGGCGGAATGCGACAGCAGGTTGCCGGACTCGGTCACCAGGCCGCCGGCCGTCGCGAACAGCGGCGTCCACGCCTGCCCGGTGGTCTGCGCGACGAGCACCTCGCCGGGCAGCAGCGCGCCCGTGTCGGCGAGCGAGCGCAGCACCCGGGCCCGGCCGCGGACCACCCCGGCCGAGGCGGCGGTGCCGCGGAGCAGGTCGGGGTCGTCCGGTGGTGTGTCCTCGGTCGCCGGCGTGCCGGCGGCGGCATCTCCGGGCGGTGGTGGGTTGAGCTCGAAGGGCGGCACGACGTCGGCGTAACGCGCGAGCTCATCCGCGCGTTCCGCGACGTGCTCGCGCAGGCCGGCGGTGTCGCCGCGCATCGCGGCGCGCAACTCCTCGAGGCGGAGGTGGAAGACGTCCGACGCCTCGCCGATCGCGCCCTCGGTCGCGCCCTCGGTCGCGAGCGCAGCGCCGCAAGCCAGGAGCACCTGGCGCACGCGGGCGGTCGAGGTGTAGTCGATCAGGTAGTTGTGGTCCTCGCCAACGACGACACCCGTCTGCGCGTCCGCGAGCCGTGACGCGAACTCGTCGCGAACGGGTGCCGGGAAGAACCGCAGCCGCTCGCGCACCGCGTGCTCGGCCGCTTCCCGCTTGTCGCGTTGCAGAGCCAGCAAGCGGCTCGGGTCCGCGTCCGGGCGCTCGACCATGTGCCGCAGCATGCTCATGACCGAGGCCGGCTCCTCGCGCAGGCTCGGCGCGCTGAAGAGGAGGTACGTGCAGCGGTGACCATGTGCCTCGAGGTACGTGGTGAGCGCGTCGAGGAGCACGTGTGCTGCGGGCTCGGATCGAAGTTCGGCCACGGCGTCGCGCGGCGCGACGCGTAGGAACGCGTCTCGCACCGCGCCCTCGGTGACGGCCTCGCGCAGCGGCCAGAGCGCTCGAGCGGCCTGCGTCGTCAACACGTCGAAGCCGCTGAGCAGGACCTGCGCCTCGAGGGGCGACTCGGGCGCGAAGAGCTCGTCGTAGAGCTCGACGAGGGCGCCCTTGGCGAAGCTGGCGGCGAGCACGAGCTCGAAGTGCACGACCCAGAGGCGTGCTGCTCGCTCCAGCGTCGCGTCGAGGTGCGCGACCAGGGCGGTCCGGTCGAGCGTCGTGGGGTCGACACCCTCCCAGAACGCGAGGTGCTCGTGGATCTCGGGCAGCCACGCCCCGTGCCAGCGCGTCGAGACGGTGGTACGCATGCGCTCGCGAATGGGACCCATGCGTGCCCGCATCGCCTCACGCTCCTCGTCCGTCATCGGTGCGACGCCGTCGTGCGCATAGAGGTACGTCCAGAGGCGCCTCAGCACGAACCGAAAGGGGAGGTCGTTCGCCTGCATCACGGTGGCGAACCCGCCACCGATGAGCGTTCGCAACAGCTCACCGTCGAGCTCCGTGAGTTGCGACGGGAAGTGCGCGAGGTCGCGTTTCCAGTGGAGTTCGGCGTCCTCGCTCTCGAACCACGCGGGCGTGGGGAACGCGTCCGTCGACGTGCTCATGCGTGCGTCCCGGCGCGCGTGACGGGCCGGCACTGC
>REEJ01000116.1 GCA_007695125.1 Trueperaceae bacterium
ACGGCTGCATCGCCGCCATCGCCGGAAGCCGCATCGTGCTCCGGAAGGGCACGCACGGCAACCTCCGGCGCCAGCACACCATCAGACGCCAGGACCCCTGGCAGGGACGGGGGTGCTTCACGCTCAACCCGTGGAACGCGAGCCCAGCCAGCCTGCTCCGAACCGCTATGCCGTGGCCAGCGCACGTCCTCTCCGAAGGAACTCGGGAAGCCACTCACCGTGGGCCACGATCAGTTCGTCCACCATGGCGACGATCTCGTCCAAGGAGAGTTCCGCGGCCGTGTGAGGGTCCATCATCGCAGCATGATAGACGTGCTCCTCGCGGCCGTGCAGGAGCGCTTCGACGACCAGTTCATGCACGCTGACGTGACTACGCATCAGAGCTGTGAGCTGCGGCGGCAAGCCCGTGACACGGGTGGGCTGAACGCCGTTCTCGTCCACCAGGCACGGAACCTCGACGCATGCAGCATTCGGGAGGGCGTCGATGAGACCGACGTTCGGGACGTTGCCGTAGATCACCGAGGGGCGGCCCGTGACGACCGACTCGATGATCGTCGCGCCGTACTCGTTCGATCGCTCGAACCGGTGCAAGCGGTCGAACTGAGCGACGGTCCACGCCCGGGCGTGATCCATCAGAGGGTAGGTCATCGCCGCCAAGCCGCGCTGCACCTCGCTTCGGTCTCGACTGCCAGGTGCGGTGAGTTCGGCGCGTACGAACGGCCAGACGATCTCCGCTGCCTCGCAGCGACCCAGGTACTCGTCGAGCGGGATGCCGAACCGGTCGATCAGATCGGGCCGACCGCGCTTGATGAACCACGGAACGTACTCGGCGAAGTGCTCGCTGGACTCGGTCACGAAGTACCCCAGGCGCCGCAGTACCTCGTAGCGGACGCGGTTGTCCTGGGGTTCACGCCCCTCCGCTGCGATGCGCATGAGCTCCGGGTACAGGTCACGGCGCTCATGCTCGAAGCGCAGGTAGAACGACAGGTGGTTGATGCCTGCTGCGAGGTACGAGACCTCGTCGGGAGGGACCCCGACGTCACGGGCCAACTCGTGCGCAGTCCCTTGCACGCTGTGGCACAAGCCCACCGTGCGAACGTCGGATGCGCGGTTGGCGGCCATCACGATCATGGACATGGGATTGACGTAGTTGAGGTGCAGGACGTCGGGGCACCATCGCTCCATGTCGGCGAGCATGTCGAGGATCACCGGAATCGTCCGGAGTGCCCGCATGATGCCGCCGATCCCGAGGGTGTCGCCGATCGTCTGCCGAAGGCCGTAGCGACGCGGGATCTCGAAGTCCAGGACCGTACCCGGACGGAACCCGGCGACCTGAATCGTGTTGAACGCGAAGTCGGCTCCGTCCAATGCTCTCTCACGGTCCGTGGTGGCGATGATCGTCGGACGGGCCTGCAGCTGCCCGGCGAGCGCACGGACTGTCGCCTCCGACAGGGCCAGGCGGTCCTCGTCGATGTCGAACAGCCGCAGTTCCGCTGAGGCGAGTTCCGGAACGGACAGGATGTCACCGACGAGGCTTCGTGTGAACACCGTGCTGCCAGCGCCGATGAACGTGATTACGGGATGCTTCGCGTCAGACCGGGCGCCATCCGTCACGGCGTCACCTCCATTGCCTTGGCTTCGATCACACCTTTCGGTGGGACACGCCAGGTGTGTGCTCCGCGCGTATCATCGACGCTCCTGAGCACGGTTCCTCCAGCGTCGCGTACGCAGACGAACCAACTGCGCGGCACCTCTCCAGGCCGGTCCGGATCGACGATGATCTCGCGTTCCTCGCTAGCGACGTTCGTCACGACCCACAGGTCGTCCGCGGTGGTGACGTCGAGCGCGATGCCGGGCGATGCGACGCGCCAACGACCCGGGTGGGGTCGACGGACGACCAGGCGAAGATCGGCGTCCAGAACGGGCTCGATGCCGAGGTACGCGTGGAACAGCAGCCACGTGAAGGTACATGGGTACTCGTAGTAACGCCGCGCACCATGGGCCGGGTCGCCATCGACGTAGTGGACGTGATCCATGTCGTAGCGCTCGGACAGGTAGCCACCCTCCTCTTCGGCGCGGCGGGCGACCGTGCAGAGTTGCGCGTGAACGCGCTCGCGATGCCCGCGACGCGCAAGGAGGGTGGCGTCCCACGCCCAGTGACGCGCGATGGCGCACAGGTCGTACGGACCTGCGACACCGATCTCGTCCTGACCGTACGCTGCGACGTCCGCGGCAACGAAGCTCGGGAAGCGCTGGAACGCCTCCTCCTGCGAATCCAGGAACGCCTGCGCCGCCGCGCTCTGCTCGTCCGACGCGGCACCGATCAACAACGGAACGACGTGCGCGAGCAACGATCCATGATCGTGCGCGTCGCCATGCCGGTCCACCCAATCGACGAAACGGCGGCGCTCGGCGTGCCAGTACCCGAGCGGCAACGGTTCGACGAGTGCGCTCGCAAGGACCTCAGCGTGCGCGCGGTGCCGGTCGGCATCGGCGTCAGCACCGACGAGCGCTTCGAGATCTGCGAGGTAGCGCAGACCTGCGGCCGCGAAGCCTTGGGCCGCTGCTTCCCGGCCGTCCTTGATGACCTGATCCTCGTAGTACACGTCGGACCAGAGCCGACCATGGCGATCCGTGAGGTCTTCGATCAAACTGGCGGCACCCTGCAGATCGGGGAGGTGGCGTTCGAGCCAGGTGAGGTCCTTGCGCAACGCGACGTACAACCAGGCTGACTCGAGAACCTCGACATTGCCCGTCACGAGGAACATGACGGCGTTGGCGCTGCCGTCCAAGCTGCTGCGGCGGACGTGGTACTCGCGCGTTCCATCGAGCTGCACGGCGCATGGGTTGCGCCAGGCGCGTTCGGGGTCCTCGCGCATGAGACGGAACTGGAGCTCGAGCATGCGCCGCACGAGGTCGAGGTTCAAGGGATCGCCGTAGAGCACGCGCCCCTTGACGTGGAACGCGTGCCCGACGTCGGGATAGGTGCCCGCGTAGGTCCCGATCTCGAGCGTGTCCAGCACGTAGCCGTCCGCGTCAGGCGCGTCCGCGGCGAGGGTCCGTTCGACCACGGTCGGAATGAGGGTGTCCCAGAAGAAGCCGGCGAGAGCGCGTTCGAGCAGCGAACCATCCGGGAGATCGAGGACGTAGCCATGTCCGAATGCGTCGCTGCGTGGCCTGGCGGCATGCAGGGTCGCGTCGGCATGGCCTCCGGAGAGCTCCACCGTGGCCCGGGAACCATCGGCCTCGACGGTGAACGACGTGCCGTCGGATGCCCGTACGCACCAGGCGGCCTCGTCGGCATCGCGATCGGTTGGGAGGATCCAGGCCCAGAGCACGTCTTCGACCCGCTGGCTGCGGTCACGGAGCGGCAGGACGTAGTACCCACCGTCCTCGCGCGTGATGGCGACGAGGTGACCATGTGCCTCGAGTCGCAGCGGCCCTTCGGCGGCGGAGAGGATCGCGGCGACGGGGACCTCGCCTTCGCTACGGAGTTCGATGGTGGCGCCGGAGCCGCGCACGCTGACGATCCCGTGACGCGTGGACGTAGGTTCGGATGAGGGAGAGGTGGAGACCAAGGTCGTCATTCCTTAATGCCGCTGAAGGCGATGCCTTCGATGAAGGATCGTTGCAGGAAGACGTACACGATGACGACCGGGACGATCGTCAGCGACATCCCGGCGAACACGGCACCGAAGTCGACCTCGTAGCGGCCCTGGAGCAGTGCGATGCCGATCGGGAGCACGTAGTCGGCATCGTCGAGGAGCATGAGGTAGGGCCACAGGAAGTCGTCCCAGCTCCAGAGGAAGAGGAAGATGCCGAGGGCCGACACGGCGGCGCGCGAGAGCGGCAGGACGATGCGGTGGAAGATGCCGATCTCGCTGGCACCATCCACGCGGGCGGCGTCGATCAGCTCGCGTGGTAGGCCGGCCATGAACTGCCGCATCATGAAGATACCGAAGCTGTTCATCAGCGTTGGGACGATGAGGGCAACGTACGAGCCGACCCATCCGAACCACAGCATCTGCTGGTACTGCGCGATGATCGTCACCGGCCAGGGCACCATCATCGTCGCGAGCACCAGGCCGAACAGGAGCCGTTTGCCACGGAAGTCGTACACGGCGAAGAGGTAGCCGGCAAGGGCGCTGGTGTAGAGCACCAGCAGGGTTCGCACGGTGGCCAGCCAAAGGCTGTTCCACATGTAGCGTCCGAAGGCGATCTCGGTCCAGACACGCACAAAGTTCGCGAACGTGGGTTCCTCGGGGAAGAACGAGGGAGGCAACTGCACGAGCTCGACGTTGGGCTTGAAGCTCGACAGCACCATCCAGGCGAACGGAACCAGGATCACGACCGCTCCGAGCGACAGGACGAGAAGGAGCGCGACCTGCGTGCGCACGTGCGCGGTCACGATCTGCGTCCGAACACGAACGTGACGATCGTGACGACGCCGACGACGACGAAGAGCAGCATCGACAGTGCGGCTGCCGTGCCGAAGTCGAACAGGACGAACGCCTCGTCGTAGATCTGGTACACGGTCGTCGTGGTGGACGTTCCGGGACCGCCCCTGGTCATGATGAAGATCTGTCCGAAGGTCTGGAGGTAGGTGATGATCGAGGTGACGACGATGAACGCCGTGGCGGGGCGAATGGACGGCAACGTAACGTGGACGAAGCGGTTCCAGGCGTTGGCACCGTCGATCGTGGCTGCCTCGTAGAGGCTGCGAGGGACCCCGGCCAAGGCGGCGAGGAAGATCACGACCGCGTAGCCGACCTCCTTCCAGACCGTCATGACCATGATGCCGAGCAGCGCCAGGTCGGGATCCCTGAGCCAGCGAAGGGTCGGGAGTCCGATCAGCGTCAGCGCCTGGTTGGCCAGCCCGTAGTTGGGATCGTAGATCCAGGTCCACAGGAGCGAGATCGCGATCATCGGTGCCACGACGGGCAAGAAGTAGACGGTTCGGAAGAACTGGACTCCGAAACGCAGCGACGCGATGGCCAGCGCGATGGCGAGCCCGATCACCGTTCGGGCGATGACGACACCTGCCATGAAGGTGAGGTTGATCCGCATGCCTCGGTAGAACGCGGGGTCGCTCAGCAACTCGCGGTAGTGCTTCAGGCCGTGGAAGTCGAAGCGGCCTTGGAGCGGTCGCCAGTCGAAGAAGCTGCCGACGAGGGAGTAGGCGATGGGGAACACCATGAAGGTCAGGTAGAAGGCCAGTACCCCGATTGCGACTGGCACGACGAACTCGAGCGCGCGAACGCGTCCGCGTCGAGCAGGGCGGCGGGAACTCGGCTGAGCGTCAGTGTGCACGATTCGCTGCATCATGACCGGCCACCGGCGGGGGGAGGCGTCGCGACCGCGCGGATCGCGGCGCCTCCCGAAGATCGTGTCCAGGTTGGACGAGTGAGGCCTCGGCCTAGCGGAACGCGTCCGCGCCGGCGTAGGAACGCTCGATGGCGACGAACCCACTACCGGCGAGGCGACGGTCGGCGACGTCCTGCGCTTGCGCGAGGGCGGTGTCGACGTCCGTGCCTTCCAGCGTCACCGCGTCACGCAGGCGATCGTAGGCGGCTTCGTAGGCGACGGGCATTGCGCCGGGGTAGACCGTGCGGTCCACGATGCCTTCGGCGATGCTGCGTGCCACGATCGGGTTCGCAAGCACGGAGGTGTCATCCAGAAGACTGCGCTTGGTGGGAACGCCACCGGCCTGGAGGACGTAGCGGAGGACGCGTTCGTCGCTCGAGAGGACGAACTCGATGAAGTCGAAGGCGACCGCCTGCTTCGCTTCGCTGCTGCGAGCGCTGACGCTGAAGGTGTTCTCGACGTTGTTGCGACCGAGTGCGGGTGCACCTTCGGGTGCTGGCATGGGGAACCAGCCCCAGTCGACGTTGGAGTTGTCGTCCAACCAGCCGCCGACCCAGTTCCAAGCGTAGGCCATCGCGATCCTGCCCTGCGCCATGCCGGCCCAGTTGGTGTCCGCGATCAGCGCGTCGCACGTTCCTTCAGGGCCGAGAACGTCGTTCAGCATGAACGCGAGCGACTCGCGAACACCGTCGGTGTCGATCAGGGCGCGCGTACCTGTTTCGTCGAAGTTCCACTGGCCGTTCTGGTAGTTGAGGTCGATGATCATGTCGCGGAACAGGCCTTGGAAGCAGAAGCCCGCCCTCGTCATCCGACCGTTCTCGCGGACGGTGAGATCGTGTGCGATGGCCATGAGTTCCTCGAGGGTCTCAGGCTCGTCCTCGGGTCCGTAGCCGGCCTCGGCCCAAGCGTCGCGATCGTAGAAGACGCCGCCGTGGATGATGGCGAGGTTGAACCACTTGGTCGCTTCGCCGTCCTTGTTGGACTCGGTCAGGGTGTAGTCGGCCTCGAGGTCCTCGTCCGCGAACGGGTAGGCGGCTGCGAGTGGCGCGAGTTGCGCGGCCCAACCGATGTGGATTCCGAAGATGTCGGGGCCACGATCCGATTGCAGCGCCACGGGCAGTCTGGCCCAGTAGTCGCCCCAGGGCTGGTGCTGGAGCCGGATCGTGACGTTCGGATGGACTGCCTGGTAATCGTCGATCCAGGACTGGAAGACATCCTGGTAGTAGGGGGTCCAGAACTCGAGGACGATCGGGTTGCCGTCGTTGACGACCTCCGTATCGTAGACCAGCCCCCGCGCCGTGCCGACCGAGATCAGGAGCGTAGCGACCAGCGCCACGACCAACCGTACACGATGGACGTATAGGGAACGCATGAACACCCTCCTCCTTCGCGACGTTGCGCCAGGAGCGGCTCCGTCGGCGACGAAGCCCATCTTGGTACGACGATTTGTGCCTGTCGCGACGTCCCTACGGTAGCCGAACGACGCAATCGTGTCTTGACGGAAATGGGCGTGAACTTGTACGTTTCCGTCGCCCGACGGATCGGGCCGCTCACCTGCGCTCGCCGCTCTCCCCTTTCCGAAACGCCCTCGGAGACCGCCCGGTCGCCCGGCAGAACGCGGAGGAGAAGTGCGCCGGATCGCGCCAACCGACCCGCGCTCCGATCTCGGTCACGGACAGATCGGTGGTCCGCAGCAACCGCATCGCATGGTGAACCCGGAGTCTGGTCAAGTAGGTGCGAGGTGCGACCCCCATCACCTCACGGAACGTGCGTGTCAAGCGATCGGAATCGACGGCCGCGTCGCGCGCGAGGTCGTCTCGCCGCAGAGGCTCGTCGAACGACGCATGGAGACGCGCGACTGTTGCGCGGACCCGGGCGAACGCACGTTCGCCCGGCCCGGCCGAGGCGTCTCGCAGCCGTGCCGACACCCACGTCGCGACCTCCTGCGAAGGCAGCGTGACCGTCGAATGCAGAACCGCGCGCACTTCCCGCGGGATGGCGGCTAGCGCCTCGACCGGCCAAGGAAGGCGAGAGACGACCAGCAGAACCTGTCCTTCACGACGCTCCTCGCGCCACCGGCTGATCCAGTCCGACGCCTCCGGCGTCCAGCGCGCCAAGATTGCCACGTCGACGCTCGCAGTGGCAGTCCAGGTCCCATCCCAGCGCCACGTCGCACGGCGGCTGGAGGGAAGGGTACGCACGCCGACGGCAGAATCGCCCAGCGCGACCCGCAAGTCGTCCACGATAGGACCACGATCGGCCGCCGACTCGATCCAGACCACCGCACGCACGGCCCGCTCCGAGGCCACCTGCGCCGCGAACGCCTCGACCGAACCGCCCCGTCCCCGCAACTCCGCGAGGCTGGCCACGTGACGAGCCACGTCATGCAGCGCGTCCATCTCCGTGAGCGTGAAGATCCGATCAGTATCGGTCACCAGTTCGAGGCAACCATGCGGCCCGAAGTCCGTCCCGAGTGGGACCAGCGTCGAGGCGGACGCGTCCCTCGACACGCCGACCATCGGCGCAACGGTGCGCGCGACCTCCAGCCAATGGACGTCGGGCACCACGGCTCGTACGATCGGCTCGTCCGAAGCGACGCTGAGCCACCTGCCGTCCCGCGCACCCGGCTCTGGCCACGCAGCCACGACACGGCCTACGTCGAACGCTCTGCGCAGCGAATCGAGCGTCACCGTCAACGCCTCCAGCATCGTCGGAGAACCGAGGAATGCCTGGTTCGCGTCTGCCATCAGACTCGCGAAGCGGTCCATCGCGCGGGACTCCCGCATGACCGAGGCCCGCGGGGTCCGTAAGGCCGACCCGAGATCCACCAGCATCCGCGCCGCCACGGCCGAAGCCAAGGAGGCGTCGACGTAGCGGAAGCGGTAGGGGAAGCGGCGGGGGTAGCGGGTCCGACCTGCGACCGCGACCGCCACGTCGACGGCGCGACGGCCCAAGTCGTTCGCCAACCCTTCCGCCGTACCGGTCATCGTCCCGGAGAGGATCTCGGCAATGGCGTCAGGCGTACCGTTGATGCCGAACGTCGGGACGTGTGGGTGCGCACGACCGGCCTCCAGACAGCACCTTCGCGCCAACGATGCGACCCGATCGGAGAACCCCACGATTGCATCGATCGGTCGCTCGTCGTCGCGCAAGACGCGCGCCACCTGGTCAGCTGCGCGCGCGTCCCAGAAGGTAGGCACGTGGATCAGGTCGATATGAGGGAGTGAAGCGACGGCCCGCCTGGAGCCGCACAGGCGACTCGCACCGTCGTCGGAATGGGCGAGTTGCATGCCTCCGCCAACGGCGAGGATCGTGCCGCGTCCCCCGATGGCCCGGGCCGCACGCGTGACGAGGTCGAACGCGACGGCCTCCAGCCCCTCCGGTGCGATGAGCAGAGGATGGTCCAGCGACGTTTCACTCAAGTGGACGATCGGGATCCCCGATTCCAAGACGGTGGTGGCCCGCGTCTCGGCGTGCGGCCAATCGAGGACGACGTCCACCCCCGCGCTGCGAAGGCGCAGCAGAACGTCGTCGTGCGCGGCGTCGTCACGTGGATCGTCTGGCGAGGGAAGATCTACCAGCTCAACGGCGACCTCGCGTGCCCGCTCGTGCACCGAGCGCAGTACCCGAGCCCAGTACAGGTCGTCCAGATAGTGGCGCTCGGGATCCCACGTTCCCAGGCGGAACCTCCGACCCGGTCGCCGCGCAACCTCGTCGCTCATCGTCACCACGCTACTCCGAGTTCGGGCGATATCGCGAATCCGTCTTCAGCCGAAAGCCCGCTCGAGGAGTTCGGATCGAGCTGCTTCGGTCGCGACGCCATCGACACGTCGAACCAGCTGCAGGTCTTCGCCTCTGGAGTCGGCCCCGTCCCTTGGACGGTTCGTGTTCGGCGACGTCCCATTCGAACCGTAGCTCCGGCCTTCACTGCCACACCGTGTGTCGACCCGACTGCGGGAAACGAACCACGCCGGCTCAGGGGTAGGCATGGTGGGTCGATGCTGGTCCCGTTCGTCTACATTCGGGTGGTGCCGGTCCGACGACCCGAGCGGCCATTCGCTGCGCACGCATTCGAGCGAGTCACTCGTGTGGTCACGGGGAGACCGCAGCCGAGCGCCAGGGCGGTCGAGCCGCGCCGGCGCACGGCACGTTGGCGTACCGTGAACACGACGATGACCAGCCGCGGATCGACCAAGGCCATCCGGCTGCTCGAACTGCTCGAGCACCTCGCAGTGGAGCCCTGCACGGCAACCGAGCTCGCGCGTCGCTTTCGCGTCGGCAAACGCACGATCCAGCGCGACCTCCAGGAGCTCGAACACCACGGCTACCGCCTCGAGAAGCGCGGCCGACGCTACGCGGTGCAACCCACCTCCACAGCCCTCAACCCCGTCGAAGCGCTCGCCGTCCACTCCGCCACGCGCCTGCTCGTGCACCACACCCGCATCAACGAACGCCACTACCGCTCGGCGCTCA
>REEJ01000274.1 GCA_007695125.1 Trueperaceae bacterium
GAGCGTGAGCGCATCCTTGGCTACGGCGAGGACGGCGTGTGATCGTCGACAGCAGTGCGCTCATCGCACTCCTCCTCCATGCGCCCGGCTGGGAGAGCATCGCCGAAGCGCTGACCCGCCGCCCGAACCCTGCGATCGGGGCGCCGACGCTCACCGAGACCGCGATCGTCCTGCTCACCAAGGGGGCGCCGCCCAGCCTGCTGCCGGCGCTGCTGCGACGTGCGGGCATCGAGGTGGTCGCGTTCACGGAACGCCACGCGGACCTGGCGGCCGACGCCTATGCCCGCTACGGTCGCGGGCGCCACCCGGCGTCGCTCAATTACGGCGACTGCTTGACGTACGCCGTCGCTCGCATGGCGGCGGCGCCGCTGCTGTTCGTCGGGAACGACTTCTCGCAGACCGACCTCGAACCCGTCCTCACGTAGCGGGGGCGCACAGAGCGGCAGCGCCACGCCTTCAGAACAACTCCCCCGCCGAGAACGCGCGCGCCTTCTTCGCGTACGCGGTCGGGCGCTTGTGGAAGAAGTCCACGTGCTTGCCGGCCAACGTCTCCTCGTCGAACCACGCCACGTGCTCCAGCGCCGCTGCGCTGGGGCGGAACTCGGGCGCGTAGCCGACGGCCTCGAGCGCCTTGTCGTAGCGATCCTCCAGAAACGCCATCACGTCGGTCGTGGGCAGGAACTCGAGCTCGCCGGCCTCGAAGATCCACGCGAGCAGCGCGCGCTCGGCCACGTGGGAGCGGCGCATCGCTGCACGCAACGAGGCCTCGAAGGCAGCGTCGAACCAGGCCGGCCGCTCGCGCTGGAGCAGCCGCACGAGCTCGTACCCGAACAGCCCGTGGATCTGCTCCTCCTGACTGGTCGCGTCGACCACGTTGCTGACGCCCTTGAAGCGCCCCGTGTGGCGCTGGAAGGCCTTCATAACCAGGAACTGCCCGAACAGGCTCACGTGCTCGACGAGCGCGCTGAACGTCAGGATCGCAAACGCGAGGTCGCGGCCGCGCTCCTCGCGTTCGTGCGGCGCGGGCAGGTCGTCGTGGATCGACTGGAGCATGGCGATGCGGCCGCGCAACGCCGGCACCTCGTGCACGGCGTCGAAGGCCGCGTCCAGCCCGAGCAGGTGCAGCAGGTGCGCGTAGGCGTCCTGGTGACGCACCTCGGACTCGGCGAAGGTGTACCCGACCGCGCCGATCTCCGGTTTCGGCAGGCGCTTCATCAGGTCACCCCAGAACGACTTCACCGACACCTCCACCTGCGCAATCGCCAACATGGTGCGTGTGAGCGCCTGCCGCTCCGCGGCCGTGACGCGCGCGTGGAAATCGTGGACGTCGTCCGAGAGGCTGAACTCCGTGTGCAACCAGTACGCATGGCGGATCGCGTCGCGGTACTCGAGCAGCTCGGGGTACTCCGCGGGTCGCACGGCCAGGCGCGGTCGCAGCAGATCGCGCGCGGGGTAGGGTTCGTCGCGCTGCACTCAGGCCTCGCAGGCGCTGCAGGTGAGCAGGTCGCGGCTGAAGGCCTGGGCGGCGTTGACCGAGTGCTGGTAGTACAGGCTCTTCACGCCGCGCCGCCAGGCCTCGAGCACGAGCGCGTTGAGATCGCGCGGCGGCGTGTCGGGGTGCACCATCAGGTTGAGCGACTGCCCCTGGTCGATGAACGCCTGCCGCTGGCCGGCCTGCACGACCACGTCGAGCTGGCTGATCTCGCCGAAGGTGCGGAACAGCTCGAGCTCCTCGCGGCCGAGCCCGCCCACGTGCTGCACGCTGCCGTCCTGTTCGAGGATCGAGCGCCACACCGCCGGCGTGTCGAGGTCGCGCTCCGCGAGCACCTCGCGCAGGGCGGGGTTGCGGAAGGTGGTGCTGCTCTTGGCCAGGTCGCGCACGTGGTAATTGCTGCGCAACGGCTCGATCGACGGCGACGCCTGGCCGAGGATGAAGCTGCTGCTCGTGGTCGGTGCAACGGCCATCAGTGTCGCGTTGCGTCTGCCGTAGCCCTCGAGCACGTCGGGTTCGCCGTAGCGTCGCGCCAAGTCGGCGCTGGCGGCATACGCGGCGTCACGGATCGCGGCGAAGACCTGCCGGTTCTTCGCCGACGCCATCACGCTCCCGAACGGGATGCGCTCGGCCTGCAGGTAGGAGTGCCAGCCGAGGACGCCGATTCCCAGGGCGCGGTGGCGCTGCGCGAACGCGTGCGCGCGTCGCAGATGGGGGATGGCGGCGGCCTTCTCGATGAACTCGCTCATCACCGCGTCCAGGAAGAAGGTCAGCGTCTCGACGGCGTCGGTGTCCTTCCACTCGTCGAAATGCAGCAGATTGAGGCTTGAGAGGTCGCACACGAACGACTCGTCCTCGGTGACGGGCAGCATGATCTCGCTGCACAGGTTGCTCGAGCGAATGGGCAGGTCGTGGTCGCGGTAGGCGTCGGGGCGACCGGCGTCGGCGTTGCCTTGGAACAGCAGGTAGGGCATGCCCACCTCGCTGCGGCTCTGCAGTACCCGCGCCCACAGGGCGCGTTTGCCGCCGTCGCCCTCGGCCATGGCGGTGAGCCACGCATCCGAGACCACCACGCCGAAGTAGAGGTTCTGGACCGGGTTGCCGTCGTGCCGGATCTCGAGGAACTCGCGCACGTCGGGGTGGTCGATCGGCAGGTAGGCGGCGAACGAGCCGCGGCGCGTGGCGCCTTGCTTGGTGACGTCGATCAGCGTGTCGAACAGCCGCATGAAGGTGACGGCCCCCTCGGACGCACCGTTGTCGCGGATCGGCGCGCCGCGCGGCCGCACGTCACCGAAGTAGGCGCTGGTGCCGCCGCCGTACTTGCTCATGATGCCCACCTCGGCGGCGGTGTTCAGGATGCCGTCCATACTGTCGGGAACGTACGAGCCGAAGCACGAGATGGGCAGGCCACGCTCCAGACCGAAGTTCGCCCAGATCGGGCTGGCGAGGCTGAACCAGCCGCGGGCCATGCCGTCCAGGAAGCGCTCCGCGAAACCGTGCACCCCAGGCAGCAGTGACTCGGCTCGCTCAGCGATCTGCCGCAGGCGCTCCTCGGGGGTGACGCCCGGGAGCAGGTAGCCGCTGGCGAGGAAGGCGCGGCTCTCGGCGTTCAGCCACGCGTAGGGTTCACGGGGCGCGCTGGGGGAACGGGGCGGGGCTATGACGGGACGCGCACGGACCGACGGGGTGTCCATCGGCAACTCCTTTCGCCCTTCGACCGAGGGCTCGGGGGGTGACGTCGCGTGGTAGGTGGTCGGGCTTCGCACCCATCGAGGGGGCGTTACCGTTGCGGGACAGCGCCGGAGTCGCACCGGCTTCCCCTACCGCACGCCTGCTCCGAGCAAGCGACGCGACGGAACCACATGTGGTGGTTCAAGGCGCCAGTCATACCACATCTTGTGTACGGTTCGGCGTCTTCGTTCGATTCGCGAGCGACGTCGAGCGCAACGCGATCCCACGGTCACGCAGCGGTCGTCGCCACGGCCCCCGGCTCAGCGGCGAGCGCGGCGGCGCGCTCCTCGATCACGTCCGCGTAGGTCTGGACGGTCACTTCGGCGCGGCTCGCGTCATGCTCGGCCACCACCCGCAGGTTCGTGTTCGGGTCGACGCACTCGAGCTCACAGAGCACGGGTACGCCGCCCTCGTCGAAAAGGTCGACGCGGGCACGGCTGACCGAGCCGGCGCCGAAGTGGTCGACCAACGCGCCCACGAGCGCCTCGGCGAAGGCCAGCATGGTGCCGGGGAGGCGCTCCAGCTCCACGAACACCCGGCGACCAGAGCCGTCACCCTTGAACAGCGGCGGCTTCTGGACGGCGTGGGTGCAGCGGCTGCCGAGGACGGTCAGCGAGTACTCGCCCGCTTCCACGCCCTGCATGTAGGGCTGGACGAGCGCTCCGTGACGCGCCCGGTCGTTCGCCATGCGCACGAAGGTGGCGTCCGCGTCGGCGGCGCTCTGCAGCACGTACCGGTCACGCTTCGCGTCGTCGACCGGGATCGCGTGCCCAATGCGGTCGTAGACGAAGGTGTCGATGCCGTCGGCGGAGACGGTGGGCTTGAGGACGACGTTCGACGACGCCCAGGCCGGATCGCGGTCGAGATCGGCGAGCACGTCCGCGAGGCGCCGACCGCCGCGTGGCTCGATCCCCCCGTCCCCAGCGTCCGGGCCCTCGACGACGAAGCGCGAGGGGGTCAGGCGACCGAGTTCGCGCAGCGACGGCGAACTGGCCAGGGCGCGCTCGAGTAGGCGCCAGTGGCGGTGCTTCACGAACCCGGCGTCGAGGACCGCGCGATCGTTGATGAGTCGCCGCCGTCCGTCGCTCTCGCAGGTGTCGAGCCAGGCGACGAACGCCATCGGTTCGGCACAGCCGTTCCAGGTCGAGCTGACGTACATCGCGTCGAAGCGCAGTGGATCGTGCACCGCGTCGTCCCAGCCGACGATCTCGACCTGGTGCCCGCGAGCCGTGAGTTCCGCGTGCAGCCGCTGGTCGTCGAACCACGGGCCGCGTGCGCCGAGCGGGGTGTACGCGGAGGCGGCCGCTATGGCGATGCGCACCGGCGGCCGAGCCCGCGGACGCGGTTCGACGGCTCGCGCTCGGTTCGGTGTGCCCTCGCCCGCCGTCGTCATCGCGACATCCTACGTCCGCGATGGCGACGGGGCGCCCGTACCCCCTTGACCCTCACGCTGCGTGAGGCCGCACACTGACTCCCATGGAGACGCGACGCACGTACCACGTCAGCGACGTGGCGCGGATCGCCGGTGTGTCGGTGCGGACGCTGCACCACTACGACGAGATCGGCCTGCTCGTCCCGCACGCGCGAACGGAGGCCGGGTACCGGGTCTACGGCGACCACGACCTGCTGCGCCTGCAGCAGATCCTGATCGGCAGGGAGCGTGGGCTCTCCTTGGAGGGGATCCGGCGCTCGCTCGACGACCCGGGCTTCGACCACCGGCAGGCGCTACTCGCTCACAGGCGCCAGCTGCAGGTCAACGCCAGGCGCACCCACGCGATGATCCGCGCCGTCGACACCGCACTCGCCATCCTGGACGGCGGAGAAGGAGACACGATGGACATGCAGGAGCTCTTCGACGGGTTCGACCCCACGCAGCACGAGGCCGAGGCGCAGGAGCGCTGGGGCGACACCGACGCCTACCGCGAGTCGGCCAAGCGCACCAAACGTTATGGCCAGGCCGAGTGGAGCCAGATCCGGGACGAGCACGCCGCCATCTACGCCGACGCCGTCGCCGTGTTGCAGGCCGGCAGCGCGCCTGACGCCGACGAGGCGATGGCCATCGCCGAGCGGCACAGGCAATCGATCGGCCGTTGGTTCTACCCGTGCAGCCCAACCATGCACGCGGGCTTGGCGGACATGTGGGAAGCCGATCAGCGCTTCGCCGACAACCTCGACCGCTTCGGCGCCGGGTTGACGGCGTTCCTGGCCGCCGCCGTTCGAGCCAACGCGCGACGCTCCGCGGCATGAGCGCCGCCACGTAACGGCAGGGTCGGCACCGGGCGTCGCGCACCCGCGCGGCCCGCCCGGTGGACGACCACCAGCACCGGCACGGTCAGCGCGACGACCGCGACCCGCTTCCACGCGACGACGTACGCTGGTGACGATGTCGCGCGTACACGCCATCGACTCGCACGGCGACGCCGTCCCGCCCACCGGAGCATCGTGAGGCCGTTCGAAGCGCTGAGCGACGCGGGCCAGCTCCGTCGCCTGCGCACGCTGGCCCGGGCCGCGCTGCGGCACTACGACCTCGCGCGGCCCACGCTCGCCTTCCACGCCTTCGCCACCAACGTCCTATACCGGGTGAGCACGGCCTCCGGCGAGCGCTTCGTCCTGCGGCTCGCAGTCCCCGGCTGGCGCACGCTCGACGACCACCTGGCCGAGGTCGCCTGGCTCGACGCATTGGCCCGCGACACGTCCGTGCGCGTGCCGCGGATCGTACCGACGAGGTCCGGCGCGAAGGTGCTGCCCCTCACGGTGCCGGGCGTGCCCGGGACCTGCAACGTGCTGCTCATGACCTGGCTGCCCGGCCGGCTGCTCGGGCACCACCTGAACCCGACGAACCTCGCGCGGCTCGGCGCCCTGTTCGCAGAGCTCCACCACCACGGCGGCAGCTGGACGCCGCCGGCGGGCTTCACACAGCGGCGGTTCGAGCACTGGCTGTCGCGCGGCGAGGAGAACCATCTCACCGCCCGCGACGGTGCCACGCCGGCGGCCGTGGACGCCCTGCCCAGCGCGTGGCGGGCATCGCTCGACGACACGGAGCGGCTGGTGGAGGCGGCGTACGCCGCGGTCGACCGTCGCGATCTTCGCGTCATCCACTGCGACCTGTGGCACGACAACGTCAAGCTCCACCGCGGCTCGTTGCAGCCGTTCGACTTCGAGGACACGGTGTGGGGCTTCCGGGCGCACGACATCGCCATGGCGATGCTCGACCTGCTCGAGCACACCGACGAGGAGCGCTACGCGACGCTGCTGACCGCGTTCCGGCGGGGGTACGAGGCGCACCTGGCCTGGCCCGACGCCGCCATCGAACCGTTCCAGCTCGGGCGCCTGCTGTGGACGCTCAATTGGATCGCCGACAACGAGCCACGCACGCTCGCCGATGCGGTCGAGCGGCACGTGGCGGCTTTCGAACACTACCGGCGGACCGGCCAGGTCGTGCGGCCCTCACGCGCGTGAACCGCCAGGGGCGTCGCCGATCGGAGCCGGGAGGAACCAACCCGTGAAGGACGCCCTCGCGAAGCTCTACAGCGGCCGGAGCCGGCGAGCGGCGCGGTTCCGCTACGGCCTCATCGCGTTCGACGCGCTCACGATCGTCTTCTTCATCGCCACCGCACCGCTTGCCCCCACGACGGCCATCCTGATCGCCGAAGCCGTCATCGGTCTGCTCATCGCCACCGACGTCGCCGCTCGCCTCTGGATCGCCCCCGACCGCTGGAAGGTCCTGCGCCAGCCCTACACGCTCGCCGACCTGGTGGTGATCGCGTCCCTGATACTCGCCCCACTCATCGGCACGAACCTGGCGTTCCTCAAGGTGCTGCGCGCGACGCGCCTGATCAACTCGTACCGCGTGCTCAAGGACCTGCGCCGCGACACGGCGCTCTTCCGCAAGCACGAGGAGGCCGTCGTCGCCGGCGTGAACCTGCTCGTGTTCGTCTTCGTGTCGACCTCCGTGGTGTTCGTGCTCCAGTTCGACCGCGCCACCGGCCACGCGGGCTACCTCGACGCGCTCTACTTCACGGTCACCACGCTGACGACCACCGGCTACGGCGACGTCACGATGACGACGCCCGGCGGCAAGCTCCTCGCCGTCCTGATGATGCTCGTCGGGGTCGCGCTCTTCATCCGCCTCGCGCGGGCGATCTTCCTCCCCACCAAGGTGCACCACACCTGCCCCCAGTGCGGCCTCACGCGCCACGAGATCGACGCGATCCACTGCAAGCACTGCGGCCACGACTTGAAGATCGAGACCGGCGGCGCGGAGTGAAACGGGCTCGGGTCGTCGACGCCGGCGAACGCCGGGCGGCGGACCAGGACGGCGAGGGGGCTGAGCTCCGGCACGCCCTCGTGCCGTTGCACCCGATGCACCGCACTCCGTGTGGCCTACGTCAGCGTGCGCGTGAAGTAGCGGTACGGTTCACCGCTCTCGACGAAGTCTCGGTACGGGGCGAAGCCGGCCTTGGCGTAGGCGGCGAGCGCCGCCCCGTTGGCCACGGCTGCAGCCAGCCCGACACGCCGCACCCCGCGCGCGCGCAGCCACTCGCACAGACGTTCGAGCGCCGCCGGCGCCACCCCGTGACCGCGCGCGTCGGGATCGCCGATGAGCACGTCGACGTCGAGCAGGTCGGCCGGCAGGTCGCTGAGGCCGGCGTCCTCGAGCTCGCTGCGAGGCGGCACCTGCCAACACAGCACGCCCACCGCCCGGCCGTCGAGCGTCACGATCGCCGCGCCGTCGCCCTCGCTCTGCACGAGATCGGCGAGTGCGACGCTCGGGTCGCCCCACCACCTGCGCACGTCGGCTCGCTCGAGCCAGGTCGCGACGGAGGCCGTGTCGTGCTCCCCTTCGAACGGCCGCAGCCCCACCCGTTGGGCCATGCGTCGCGACGGCGCCGCGAACGCCAGCACGTGTCCGTCGGGATCGAGGCAGTAGCCGGCCTCGTCACCCCAATCGCGCGGCAGCACCGGCGACAGCTCGTTCGCTCCTGCAGCGAGCGCGCGCGCCAGGCGTTCCCTCGGCGCCGCGACCAGCAGGTACAGCTCGGCGCGCGCGCCGCCGCGCGCCAGCGCCGGGTCGGGCAACGTGGGCAGGAGTCTGCGGATCCCGTCCTCCGGCATGAGCCCGAGCACGGCTCCCCTGCCCAGCTCGAACTCGGTCATGCCAGGCACGTGCAGGCGCGGCGCCACGTCGAGCGCCGCCTCGTAGAACACGCGCGAGCGCTCCTGGTCGCGAACGTAGAGGATCAGGTGTGCTGTAGGCATGCTCGGTGGCGTCTCGGTCACGGTAGGGGCCTTCTCGCTCCATCCTAGGGCGTCGGCCCGCGGTCCGCGGAGCGATACGGTACGTCGAGGAGGCGCCCATGGCACCCATCGAACGATCCGACCCGTACGCAGGCCTCATGCATCTCGCGGTGGCGCACGCCGACACCATCTACCTGGCCGGCATCGTCGCCGACGACCTCGAGGCCGACATGGAGGGGCAGACGCGCGACGTCCTGCGCCAGCTCGAAGAGAGTGCCGCGGCCCACGGCCTCGACCGCAGCTCGGTCCTCACCGCCACCATCTTCGTGACCGACATGGCCGAGAAGCCGGCCATGAACCGCGCGTGGAAGGCGTTCTTCGACCCGGCCCACCTGCCCGCGCGCGCCACCATCGGCGTCGCCGACCTGGGCCCAGGGGTTCGTCTCGAGATGGTGGCGACCCTCGGGCGCTGAGGGTCGGCAGGCACGCGGCTGCGGTCGTAGCTGCGATCGACACGCCGCCGAGCGTTCACGTGCGAGCGGTCGTGGCGTAGGCCGCTTCCCGTCTCACGAGCGGTTGTTACGCTTCGAGGCATGGATCGCAGGACCTTCCTCCGCCGAACCACCGCTGTCGCCGTCGCTACCGCGGCCGGGTCGGTCGGAGCCCAGGTCTCGGGCACCTACGCCTTCGATGTGGTGCGCGAGCGTGCCGTGCTCGCGGGCCTGCGGTCGCCGCTGCGCGTCGCCTGGCTGACCGACCTCCACCACGGCCATCACGTCCGCACGGCGTCGGTGCGGGCGTGGGTCGACGCCGCCCTCGAGGAGGCGCCCGACCTCATCCTCTTGGGTGGCGACCTCGTCGACCAGACGCCGGGCGTCGACCCCGTCGATGAATTGATGGCGGAGCTCGCCCGCCTGCGCGCGCCACTCGGCGTGCTGGCGGTCGCGGGCAACCACGATCACGGTCGCTTCCGGGGCGTCGCGCCCTTCGCCGCCCTGCTGCGCGGTGCGGGTGTCGAGGTCCTCGTGAACCGCGGCGTCGCCGTGCGCGACGACCTGCACGTCGCCGGCCTCGACGACCTGCGCAACGGCCGGCCCGACCTCGGCGCCACGCTCCGGGAACGGGGCTCGGCGCGCGCGACCGTGCTGGTCTCGCACAACCCCGACGTGCTCCCAGACGTACCGATCGACGTCGAGTTGACGCTCTCCGGCCACACCCACGGTGGCCAGGTGGTGCTCCCGGGCGTCGGCGCGCTCTACACGTCGTCGCGCTACGGCGACCGCTTCCTCGCGGGGTGGGTCGAGGGTCCGGCGCGCGGCTACGTGTCGCGCGGCCTGGGCGTGA
>REEJ01000230.1 GCA_007695125.1 Trueperaceae bacterium
CACGTCGAGGCTGACGCTGGCCGCCAGGAGATCGGCGAACAGGTAGCTCTCGGCCCCCGCGAGGGGCTTGATGGCCGCGATCGTGAGCAGCATGGCGAACGATCCAGCCACGGCGTAGAGGAGGTACTTGAGCAGGGCCTGGCGCCGCTGTGGTCCGCCCCAACCGCCGAGCATGACGAGCGACGGGAGCAACGTCGCCTCCCAGAAGACGTAGAACAGCACCAGGTCGCGCGCCAGGAACAGGCCCATCAGCCCGCTCCACATGGCGAAGAGCGCCGCCAGGAAGCGGCCCGTGTTCGACTCGACGCGCAACGAGGCCCACAGCACGGTGGGGACCATCACCAGGCTGGCGACGAGCGCCAGCACCCCGCCGGCGTGGCTGGGATCGAAGGCGATGAAGGCGCCGAAGGTGGGGATCCACGGGACCTGCACGGCGTCGCTGCCGGGGAGGAGCACGGCGGTCACGAAGGTGGCGATCGCGCCGATCAGCGCGATGGCGCGCGCGACGAGGGCCGTGCGCGCGAAGAGCAGGACCGTGGCGACCACCAGCGGCAGGAGCACGAGGGTGACGGCGGTCATGCGCGCACCCCCGCGATCACGACGACGAGCACGAGGATCACCGCGCCGGCCAGCATGGCGAGCGCGTAGTTCCGGACGTAGCCGGTCTGCAGCAGCGTGATGGCGCGAGCCAGGAAGCCGGCGGTGGTGACCGACGCCGCCAGGCCTCGGTCGAGCACGTCACGGTCGAGCAGCGCCAGGCCGGCTGCGGTGCCCTCGCTCGGGCCCACGACCGCGCTGCGGTAGAGCGCGTCGAACCCGAGGCCGTTGCGTGCGAAGGCGGCGAGGCGCCCGCTGCCGAAGCGCGTCACGGGACGGCCGGACTGCAGGGCGTAGACCCACCAGGCAAGGGCCAAGCCGCCTGCGGCGACGAGGACCGCGACGCCGATCAGCAGCCACTCCGCCCAGACGGGCGGGTAGTCGAACGGGACGCTGGCGGTGGCCGCCTGGAGCCAGGGGGCGATCAGGTTGGGGAACGCGAACGACGGCAGACCGACGTAGCCGATCAGCACCGAGAGCGCCGCCAGCACGA
Organism: Trueperaceae bacterium; assembly: GCA_007695125.1. Lineage (GTDB taxonomy): Bacteria > Deinococcota > Deinococci > Deinococcales > Trueperaceae > CSSed10-48. The sequence goes on from REEJ01000230.1 coordinate 1,091, forward strand.
CGAGCGGCACGGTCATGACGCGCGGGGACTCGTGCACCTTCGCGCGCGACTCGGCCGTGAGGCGCGGCTCGCCTTCGAACACCAGCAGGTACCAGCGGCCCATGTAGGCGGCGGTCATGAAGGCCGTGACGAGCAGAAGGCCGTACAGCACGAGCGAGCCGTGATCGGCGAGCAGCGTCGAGGAGAAGGTGTAGAGCAGGATCGCATCCTTGCTGAAGAAGCCCGAGAGCAACGGTACGCCGGCGATCGCCAGCGTACCCACCAGCGCGGTCGCTGCGGTGACGGGCATCAGGCGCCGTAGCCCACCCATCCGGCGCACGTCCTGCTCGCCGCCCAGGCCGTGGATCACGCTGCCGGAGGTCAGGAACAGCAGCCCCTTGAAGCAGGCGTGGGTGAGGACGTGGAAGATGCCGACCCAGTAGGCGCCGACGCCGACCGCGACGAACATGAAGCCGAGCTGGCTGATGGTGGAGTACGCCAGGATCTTCTTGATGTCGGTCTGGGCGAAGGCGACGATGGCAGCGGCCAGCGCGGTGATGCCGCCGACCCAGGCGACGACGGCCGAGGCGTCGGGGCTCGCGGCGAAGAGCGGCGCGCTGCGGGCGATGAGGTACACGCCCGCGGTGACCATCGTGGCGGCGTGGATCAGGGCCGAGACGGGCGTGGGGCCGGCCATGGCGTCGGGGAGCCAGACGTGCAGGGGCAGCTGCGCGCTCTTGCCGGCCGCGGCCACCATGAGCAGCACGCCGATGCCCGTCAGGGCGGCGGCGCCGAAGGCGAAGCCACCGACGGCGCCGTTCACCTCGCTGATGGTGAGCGTGCCGAACGTGCGGTAGATCAGGAACATCGCGACCAGGAAGCCGGCGTCACCGATGCGGTTGACGATGAACGCCTTGCGCGCGGCGTCGGGGTTCTGCTTCTGCCGGTACCAGAAACCGATGAGCAGGAACGAGCACACGCCCACGCCCTCCCAGCCCACGAACAGCAGCGGGTAGGAGTCGGCCATGACGAGCACCAGCATGGCTGCCACGAACAGGTTCAGCGCCGAGAAGTAGCGCGCGTAGCCATCGTCGCCGTGCATGTAGCCAATCGAGTAGACGTGGATCAGCGCGCCGACGCCGGTGATGATCAGCATCATGAGCAGCGACAGCTGGTCGAGGTGGAAGGCGACGGCGAGGTCGAGGCCCGCGACCGGCATGAACTCCCAGAGCCGGACCCCCACGCCAGCGTCGCGCTCGCCGAACGTGGCGAAGGCGACGAGCGAGAGCACGAACGCGGCGCCGACGGCGACGCTGGCGATCACACCCGGCAGCGGTTCGCGCAGTCTCGCGCCGAAGAGGCCGTTCACGAGCGCGCCGGCCAGGGCCAGGAAGGGGGCCAGGGCGGCCCAAGAGACGGGATCGCCGGTCACAGCCGCACCTCCGACAGAGCGTCGACGTCGGTGCTGGCGCGGTTCCTGAAGATCGCGACCAGGATGCCGAGGCCGATCGCGACCTCGGCAGCGGCGACGGCGAGGATGATGAACACGGCCGTCTGGCCGCTGATACCGGTGAGCAGGCCGGTGCCCGCCCACTGGTAGGCGTACGCGACGAGGGCGAGGTTCGCGGCGTTGAGCATCAGCTCGACGCAGAGGAAGATCATGATCGCGCTGCGACGGGTGAGCACGCCCACCGCCCCGATGGTGAACAGCACCGCGGAGAGGGTGACGTACGCCTCGGTCCCCACCATGTCAGCGTCCCCCCGCCTCGAGCGCGTCGCTGGCGCGCTCCTTACGCCGCTCGTCGATCATCGCCGACGTGCGCTGCGGCCGGGGCCGCTGCACCAGCGCCACAGCCCCCACCATCCCGGTCAGGAGCAGCACGCCCACGAGCTGGAAGGCGAGCATGAACTCGCCGTACAGCACCTCGGCGATCAGCCGCGGATGACCTCCCTGGAGGGTGTCGCGGACCACGGCGTGGTCGGGCGCCTGACGCGGGTCGAGCATCGCGCCGACGATCAGCCCGGTGGCCGCCACGAGGCCGACGCCGTAGGCGGCCCAGCGCAGCCACGGCTGCACCTCCTTGCGCTCGTGCTCGATGTTGAGCAGCATGATCACGAACAGGAACAGGACCATGATGGCGCCGCCGTAGACGATCACCTGGATCGCGGCCAGGAAGTGTGCCTGCAGCGTCACGAACAGCACGGCGAGCGTGAGGAGGGTGCCCACGAGCGACAGCGCGGCGTGGATCGGCTGGCGCAGCAGCACCACGCCGAGCGCGCCGATCACGGCGACGCTGGCCAGGATGGCGAAGGTGACCATCAGTAGTCCACGCCCTCCAGCTCGGGTCGCCCGGGCGCTTCGAAGGCGACGCGGACCTCCTGGCCCTTGGCGGCGGCTTCGCGGCGCTGCCACTTGCTGCCCTTCACCCCCACCAGCATGTCCTCCTTGCCGTACACGAAGTCCTGGTAGCGGAAGTCCGCCAGCTCGAACTCGTGCCCGAGCACCACCGCGCCCGTCGGGCAGGCTTCCTCGCAGAAGCCGCAGAAGATGCAGCGCAGCATGTTGATCTCGTAGATCGAGGCGTAGCGTTCGCCGGCCGAGGTCGGGTTCTCGGGATCGTTCTCGGCCGCCTCGACGTAGATGGCGTAAGCCGGACAGGCGGCGGCGCAGAGGCTGCAGCCGATGCACTTCTCCAGGCCGGTGTCGGGGTGGCGCAGCAGGTGATGGCGGCCGCGGAAGCGGGCCTTGATCTGTACCTTCTCGTCGGGGTAACGGACGGTCACGGGCTTCTTGAACAGGTGAGAGAGCGTGACCCCCATCCCCTTGGCGATGTCCAGGACGCTCACGGTCGGCCTCCTCGATGGTCCTTGGGGCGCGCCTCAGAGCACAAAGGCGATCACCGCCCCCGTCAGCAGCGTCGCGCCGAGCGCCACCTCGAAGAGGTAGAGCCAGCCGAAGCGCATGAGTTGGTCGTAGCGGAGCCGCGGGAGCGTGGCCCGCAGCCAGATGAAGAGGAACATGAAGATCGCCATCTTGGCGACGAGCCACACGATCGGCCACTCGCTGATGCCGGGGATCCATTGGTCCAGGAAGGCGGGACCGCGGTACCCGCCCAGGAAGAGCGTGCTGATGAACGCCGCGGCGGTCATCATGTTCACGTACTCCGCCATCTGGTACAGCGCCCACTTGAGGCCCGAGTACTCGGTCAGGTAGCCGGCGACGATCTCCTGCTCGGCCTCGGGGAGGTCGAACGGGGTGCGGTTCACCTCGGCGATCGCCGAGATCACGAACGCGCCGAAGGCGATGGCCAGGGGCGGCCACAGCAGCGGGCTGACGCCCCAGATGCCCATCTCGACGATCTCGCGCAGGTTCAGCGTCCCGGCGATCATGATCACCGACAGCACCGACAGGCCGAGGCCGAGCTCGTAGCTGATGATCTGGGCCGACGAGCGCAGCGACCCGAGCAAAGCGTACTTGCTGTTGGCCGCCCAGCCGCCCAGGAAGATGCCGTACACGCCGATCGACGTCACGGCCAGCACGTACAGCAACCCGATGTCGAGGTCGAGCACCCACGGGTCGTACCCGAACAGGCTCCCCGCGGGGCCTCCCGGGATGGCGCCGAAGGCCGAGAGCGCGAAGGTGATCGAGATCAGCGGCGCGAGCACGTACACGAACTTGTCGGCCTTCGAGACGATGATGTCTTCCTTGAAGACCGACTTCAGCGCATCGGCGATCGGCTGCAGCAGCCCGAACGGGCCGGTGCGGTTGGGGCCGTGCCGGTGCTGCATACGCCCGAGCAGCCTGCGCTCGATGAGCGTCATGTAGGCGAAGGCGCCGAGCAGCGCGGCCGCCAGGAGCAGGGCCTTGACGAAGGTCGCCAAGAGGGAGTCCATCAGGCCACCTCGAGCGCTCGCCGGTCGACTTCGAGCGCGTCGAGGTCGACCACCGCGCGGCCGACGGGGGCGTCGGGCGTCGCCGGCACGAGCGGCACACCCCGCGGAGCGGCGTCGCTGACGACCACCCGCAGGCGCCTGGGGACGCCGTCGACGCTCACGGTCACGCCGTCGCCAGTGCGCAGGTCGCGCTCGGCGGCGTCGTCGGGGTGGAGTCGCAACGCCGGATCACCGAGCGCGGCGCGCAGGTGCGGGTTGTAGGCCAGGTACTCGGGACGCACCATCGTCGGGACGCGCAGCGCCTCGCCCGTGGCCTCCTCGTCGGTCGTCACGGTCACGGAGGCGCGCACCTTCGGCAGCGGTTGCAGCAGCCCGAGGCGATCGAGCTCGCTCGGCTCGAAGCCCAGCTGCTTGCGGAGCACGCGCCTGGCGGAGCGGACGCTGCGGCCCTCGAGCCGCTGTCCGAACGCCTCGCCGAGCGACTTCACGACGCCGGTGAGGTCGCGCGCCTCGCCGCCATCGACCGGTGCGGCGCGCACCGGCAGGTAGCGGCCCTCCAGGCTGAGGGTGGTGCCATCCTTCTCGAAGCCACTCGCAGCGGGGAGGACGACGTGGGCGATCTCTGCGGTCGCCGTCATGAACATGTCGTGCACCACCAGCAGCTCGCAGCCTCGCAGGCGCTCGGCCAGCGCCGGGTCCTGCGCTGGGTCGAGACCGGACAGCAGCAGCGCCCGCGCGCCGCCCGCGAGCATGTGGCGGTAGTCGTAGCGCGCGTGGCTCGGGAGCACGCCGGTGACCTCGAGGCCCAGGCCGTTCGCCATCGGCGGCACGCGCACCTGCCTCGCCCCGACGGCCTTGCCGAGGGCATCGGCCGCGGCGGTGGCGGCTGCGCTCGCGAGCACGAAGCCGCCGAGGATCATGACGGCCTTGTCGGCGTCGCGCCACGAGGCGATCAGCGCCTCGGCGTCGGCGCGCGACATGGCCAACGCGGCCTCGTCGACGCGCTCGCCGTGTGCGACGGCGGTCATCGCCTCGAGCCAGGTCGCCTCGCCGCCCACCGGCACCGTGACCGTGTGCCCAGCGTGGCGCATCAGGTCGACTCGGTACGCGGCCACGACGGTGAGCCGCTCGCTCGCTCGCGGCATGCGCTCCTTCAAGCGCAGGTCGGCGATGGGGACGCCGTGCGGCAGCAGGGGGGGCGGCGTCACGCCCTTGAGCGCGTCCTTGATGCGGAGGTCGAGCGCGGGGAGTTCCTCGCTGACGTCGCCGAGGACGATGATCGCATCGGCGGTGGCGACATCGACGAGCGTGGCGCCGTGCACCGGCACGAGGGTCCTGCCGTGGCGCGGGGCGTGGTCGACCTGGCCGGTGCCGAGATGCTCGGCCAGCGCCCGGGCGGCGACGCCCTCCTCGAGCGTGGCGTCGGCGCGGACGGCGATGCCGACGTCCTTGCCGGACAGGCCGCGCAGGCGCTCGGCGATGAACGCCGCGGCCTCGTCCCACGACACGGTCTCGAAGCGCTCGCCCTTGCGCAGCAGCGGGCGCCGGACGCGATCGGCGTGGTCGACGTACTCGTGGCCGAAGCGGATGCCGTCGTCGATCCAGGACTTGTTGACCTCGGGGTTCAGGCCGCTCTTGACACGCTCGATGCGGCCGGTGCGAGCGTCGACCACGATGGCCGAGCCGGAGGCGTCGTCGAGGCTGGTGGTGAAGGTGTGGTCGTACTCCCAGTTGCGGCCGCGGAAGCGGCTGGTGGCGTCGAGCAGCGCCCCGACCGGGCAGATGTCGGTGATGTTGCCGGTGAAGTTGCTGGGGAGGCCGTCCTCGAGCGTGCCGATGTACGTGTGGCCGCCGCGGTCGATGAAGTCGAGCACCTCGTCGCCGGGCACCTCTTCGAAGTAGCGCACGCAGCGCTTGCAGTGGATGCAGCGCTCGCGGTCGAGCGTGATCAGGTCGCTGAGCGGGTGGTGCTTCTCTTGGTGGCGCTTGTCGAAGGCGAAGCGCGAGCGGCCGGTGCCGTACTCGTAGGCCCGGTCTTGCAGCTCGCAGGCGCCGCCCTTGTCGCACACCGGGCAGTCGAGCGGGTGGTTGATGAGGGTGAACTCGACCATGCCGTTCTGGGCGTCCTTGACGTCCTGCGACAGGGTGTCGATCACCATGCCCTCCATGATGGCGGTCGTGCACGTCGCCATCATGGTGGGGAAATGGAAGATCTTGGGCTCGCCCGTCTCGTCGTCGACGATCCAGCTGCCGTCGCGGTCCTTGCGTGGCGCGCCGACCTTGGCCAGGCACATGCGGCAGGCGCCGATCGGCGACATGTACTCCTGCGAGCAGAAGTAGGGGACGTCGAAACCGGCGGCGAAGACGGCGTCGATCGCCGAGGTGCCACTCGCCAGGTCGAGGACGGTGCCGTTGACCGTGACCTTCATTCGGCCCACTCCCGCCGGCGCGGGTACATCGACGTGCCGGTGTCGACCAGGTGCTCGTACTCGTGCCGGAAGTGCTTGAAGCTGGCCTGGACCGGCATCGCGCAGGCGTCGGCGAGTGGGCAGAACGCGGTGCCGCGCATGTTCTTGACCATGTCCTCCATCACCACCAGGTCCTCACGCGTGCCCTGACCCGCGAGGAGCTTCTGGTACATCTTCGGCAACCAGGTCGCCACGCCTTCACGGCAGGGCGTGCACTTGCCACACGACTCGTGGGCGTAGAAGCGCACCACGTTGTAGAAGGCGTCGACGATGCACTTGGCCTCCGGGATGACGATCACGCCGCCGGTGCCGAGCATCGAGCCGTGCTTCGCCATCGTGCCGTAATCCATCGGCAGGTCGAGCGTCGCCTCGCTCCACGGCAGCAGCGGGGTCGAGGATCCGCCGGGAATCAGCGCCTTGGCGCTCTCGGTCGGGCCGCCCGCCAGGTCGAAGATCAACTCCCTGAAGGTGGCTCCCATCGGCAGTTCGTACACACCCGGGCGCGCGACCGGCCCGGAGACCTGGTAGAGCTTCATCCCCTTGCTGTCGTCGGTCCCCATCGCGGCGTGCCAGGCGGCGCCGCGGCGCATCACGTGCACGGCGGCGCAGAAGCTCTCGACGTTGTTGATGGTGGTCGGCAGGCCGTACACGCCCGCCTGGGCCGGGAACGGGGGCTTGAGGCGGGGGTTGGCGCGCAGGCCCTCGAACGAGTTCATGAGGGCCGTCTCCTCGCCGCAGATGTAGGCGCCGGCGCCGCGATGCAGGATCAGGTCGAAGTCGAAGCCGCTGCCGAGCACGCCCGTGCCGAGGATGCCGGCCGCGCGCGCTTCCTCGATGGCGGCCTGCGTGCGCTCGAGCGCGTGGTAATACTCGCCGCGCACGTAGATGACGCCCTTGGTGGCCTGGATCGCCCAGCCGGCGATCAGCATGCCCTCGATCAGCTGGTGCGGGTCGTCCTCGAGCAGGTAGCGGTCCTTGAAGCTGCCGGGCTCGGACTCGTCGGCGTTGCAGACGATGAAGCGCTGTCGACCGTCGACGGGCGGCATGAACGACCACTTCACGCCGGTCGGGAACCCGGCACCGCCGCGACCGCGCAGACCGGAGGCCTTGACCTCGTCCACGACCGCTTTCGGCTCCATGCCGAGGGCCTTGCGCGCGGCTTCGTAACCGCCGTGGGCCTGGTAGTACGCCAGCGTGTGGCTTCCCGCAGCACCCACATGTGCGTAGAGCGTGGTCTCGAACCGTGGATCGAACCGGCTCGTGATGGGCTTCGGTGCGTCCAGAACGTCGCTCACGTGGCACCCCCCTCGGCGGCGGCGGCCGGGTCCGCCGCCTCGTTGTCGCCGCCGCGCTCGCGGGTCGGCTCGGGGAGCGCGTCGCGGCGCATGGCGTCGACGAGCGCTCGGCAGCGCGAGCGCGAGACGCGTTCGAAGTACGTGTCGTTCACCTGCAGCACGGGCGCGGTGCCGCAGGAGCCGAGGCACTCCACGAACTGCAGCGAGAAGCGGCCCTCGGCGTCGGTCTCGCCGTTCACGAGGTCGAGCTCGTCCTCGAGGAAGTCGGCCATCTCGTCGGCGCCCGCCAACGCGCAGGAGAGCGTACGGCAGACCTGGAGGTGGTAGCGACCCACCGGGTGCTCGTGGTAGGTGCCGTAGAAGCTCATCGCGCCCTTGACCTCGGTGGCGTGCAGGCCGAGGATCTCGGCGATCTCGGCGACGCGCGCCTCGGACACGTGGCGCTCGGCGCGCTGGACCTCCCACAGCAGCGGCATCAAGGCGCTGCGCTGGCCGTAGTCGGGGTAGCGGCCCAGGATCTCGCTCAGCAGCTGCTGCTTGTCGGCGAAGAAGGGCGTCACTGTGGGCAGTTGATGCATGGCGCTCACTTGTCGACGTCCCCCATCACCGGGTCCATGGTAGCGATGTTCACGACCATGTCGGCGAACAGGCCGCCCACGCAGGCGCTCTCGAGGGACTGGAGGTTCACGAGGCTCGGGACGCGCACCTTGACGCGGTACGGCATCGAGCCGCCGTCGGAGACGAGGTAGTACCCGAGCTCGCCACGCGCCGATTCCGTCGCCACGTAGGCGCTCCCGCGCGGCGGATGGAAACCCTCGGTGACGAGCTTGAAGTGGAAGATCACGGCCTCCATCGAGGTCTCGAGCTCGCTTCGCGGCGGCAGGCTGATGCGCCGGTCGGGGTCGCGCACCGGGCCGGGTTCGAGCCGGTCGAGCGCCTGCTCGACGATCTTCAGGCTTTCGCGCATCTCCTGGAAGCGCACCTCGAAGCGCGCGTTGGCGTCGCCTGCGGTGCTCACCGGCACGTCGAAGTCGTAGTCCTCGTAGCCGGAGTAGGGCTGCGCCTTGCGGAAGT
>REEJ01000262.1 GCA_007695125.1 Trueperaceae bacterium
GGCGCGGCGCTGCTCAACCTGCCGATCTTCCCGGGCATCACCGAGGCGCAACAGGCGCATGTGGCCGCCACGGTGCGCGCCTTCCAGGAGCGAGGCGCGACCGCCGCATGACACCTCCGGACGGCGCCGGACCCACGGTCGTGCTGGCCGATCCGTCCCGTCCCGCCTACGAGCGGGCCGCGCGCGACGTGCTCGAGCCTTTGGGATACCGACTGCTGCTACCTGGCGACTTCGACGAACGATCGCTGGTCGCGCTGGCGCCCGAGTGCCACGTGCTCGTCACCCGCAGACGAGCCGTGCCCGACGCGTTCTTCGCCGCAGCCACGGAACTGCTCTCGATCCAGCACCTCGGGTCGCGTCCCGACGACGGGGTCATGGGCTGGGCCGAACGCCTCGGCGTTCCGGTCGAGGCCACGCCGACTCGCGGCACCATCGCCGTGGCCGAGCACGCCATGGCGCTGCTCCTGGCACTCACACGCAACGTGGTCGCCGGCCATCAGGCGACGGCTGCCGGGGCGTACCGCGAGCGCGGCCTGGAGCCGCAGCGGACGTCGGAGGTCGATCACGGCTTCCAATGGCTGCAGCTCGGCGGTCTCGATCTGCTCCACGGCAAGACGCTCGGGTTGCTGGGCTTCGGCGAGATCGGCCAGGCCGTCGCTCGGATGGCTCAGGGGTTCGGCATGACGGTGCACTACCACCGACGGCGACGGCTCGATCCGGCGCTCGAACGCGAGCTCGACGTACACTACGCCGAGCTCGCCGCGCTCATCGCCGAGGTCGACGTGCTGAGCCTCCACCTGCCACACGTCGACACGACCGAACGGCTGCTCGACGAGGCCCGCCTCCGGAGCATGCGCCGCGGCGCCTACCTCATCAATACGTCGCGGGGCGGCCTCGTCGACGAGGCGGCGCTCTGCGGCGTGCTCGCGGACGGCCACCTGGCAGGGGCGGGGCTCGACGTCTTCGTCGACGAGCCGGTGCCTCACGACCACCCCCTGTTGCGGCTGCCGAACGTGTGCCTTTCGCCGCACGTCGGCGCGGCCCCGGCACGGGGCCTCGCGGAGATGATGGAGCAGTTGGTTCCGAACCTCGATCGTGTGACGCAGCGTCGACCGCACGCGTAAGCGAGCCGTCGAGGCACCTGGGACTGCATTCGCCAACGGCATCACGAGGCAACGCCGTTAGCGCCTTCGGCTTGGTACTGTCGATTGTCGACCATCGAACACCCCGCGGTCGGCGCGGCGTGGCGGCTCCAAGCCGGACGCCGTCCGGAGGTTTCATGCGCACACGCTTCATCGCCTTCATCGCCACGCTCTCGCTCCTCCTCGGTGCGGCGCTCGCTCAACCGCCCGGCAGCGACACCCTCGTGATCGCTCAAGCGGCCGATGCCACGTCGCTCGATCCGGCCAGCATCAACTCCATCGCCGCCGACAACATCGCCAAGCACCTGTGGGCCAGCCTGCTCGAGATCACGCCCGAAGGCGAGATCGTTCCGTACCTGGCCGAGCGCTATGAAGTCTCGGAGGACGGCACGGAGCTGACCTTCCATCTGTACGAGGGCCTGCAGTGCCACGACGGCGAGCCGCTCACGGCCGAAGACGTCGTGTACACCTTCCAACGCGCTGCCGATCCGGACAACGCCTTCACCGGCAACACCCCCGGCTTCATTTTCAACAGCCTCGGCTACGTCGACGCCCGCGTCGATGGACCACTGACCGCGACGATCATCACCAACCAGTACAGCGCCATCGCAGCCGGCCTCATCGCCGAGGTGCGTATCCACTGCCGCGAGGGGTACGAGGCCATGAGCCTCGACCAGGCGTCGCTCACGCCGATCGGGTCGGGTCCGTACCGGTTCGTCGAGTGGATCCGCGACGAGCGGCTGGTGCTCGAGCGCGCGCCGGAGTTCACCCTGCGCGAAGCGGGCTTCGAACGCATCGTCTGGCGCGTGATCCCTGAGACCAGCACGCGTGCCGCCGAACTCATGGCGGGCAACGTCGACATCGCCGACGCCATCGCACCCGATCAGATCGGTGTCGTCGACGCCAGTGGCATCGCGACCGTCCGAGCCGTCTCCGGCACCTCGCGCGTCCACGTCGGCTTCAACATGGGGGCGGCGTTCGACGACGAACCAGGCGGCGCCCAGGCCATTCGCGACACCGACGTGCGTGTGGCCCTGCAGTACGCCGTCGACGTACCCACCCTCTGCCAGACGCTGCTCGCCACCGACTGCGACCGCGCCACCGGCATGGTCAACCCCCCCAACGACCACCCGACCCTCGAGCCGTACCCCTTCGACCCCGAGCGCGCCGAGCAACTCCTCGACGAGGCTGGATACCCCCGTGGCGCCGACGGCGTGCGCTTCGAACTCACGCTCCAGGTACCCAGCGGCCGCGCGTACACCGACACCGCCCTGGCCATCGGCCAGTACCTCAGCGACATCGGCGTGCAGACCGACGTCGAGTTGCAGGACTTCGGCTCCGTGTTCGTGCCCGCGCTCGTCGGCAAGACCGCCGGCCCGCTCTTCGTCGTCGCCACTGGCGGCTCGATCTGGAGCGCCCAGTACGACATGGCCGACCTGCGCGCACCCGACGGGGCGACCAACTACCCTAGCTGGAACAACGACGATTGGTTCGCCGGCTGGGACCGCCTCGCACAGACGCGCGATCCCGCTGAGCAAGACGCCATCGTCAACGAGATGCTCGAGGCGTTCTACAACGATCCGCCCTGGCTGATGCTCTACTTCCAGCCGAACTACTACGGCGTGTCCGAGCGGCTCGATTGGGAGCCCCGCCGTGACGCTCGCATCGTCGTGACCAACGCCCGGCTGCGCTGAACGCCGTGACTTCCACCCTCAGCGTCAGCGACCTGCTCACGCTGCGCGCCGTCGCCGACCCGGCCATCATGCCGGGTGGCGACGGCGTCGCCGTGACGGTCACCCGAAGCGTGGCCGGCGAACCGCCTCGCTACGCCAGCGCCATCCACCACATCGACCTCGCCACTGGCCGTGCGCGCGTCCTGACGGACGGCGACGGTGCGGACACCCAGCCGGCCTTCGCTCCCGATGGCGCCACCCTTGCGTTCGTCTCGGATCGGCACGAAGGTGTCCCCCAACTCCACTTGCTTCCACTGGACGGCGGTGAGACGCGCCGCCTCACTTCGTTCCCTGCTGGAGTCACGGAGTTCGCATGGCACCCGAGTGGCTCGTGGCTCGGTAGTGAGCCGCGGCGAGCGCGACTCCGCGCAAGCGGGGCTCGGGCGTCGCATCACGCAGCCGTACTATCGATCCGACGGTGCGGGCTTCCGCTCCGATCGCCCTGCCCAGCTCTGGAAGGTCACCTGCGACGGCCAGGTCACACGCCTGACCGATCTCGCCACCAGCGTCTCGGACGTCCACGTCGCGCCCGATGGCGCACTCTGGTTCGCCGCTGCTCACAGCCTCGAGGACGAAGGCTACTACCACCGCGACGTCTGGCGCCTGGACGATGGGGCGACCACTCCGACGGCGCTCGTCGACCAACCGAACCCTTTGATCGCCGCGAAACCGGCCGTCGCGCCCGCGGCCGGAACCGTCGCCTTCTTGGCACCATCGGACCCGCACCGCATCAGCAGCCCCACCGGCGTGTGGGTGATGGCGGCCGCAGGCGGTGCGCCGCGCCTGCTCACCGGCGAGATCGACTGCGTGCCGCTGGTCGGAGGCGATACCCGCCTCGGCCGCATGCCGCACGGACCCGTGTGGCAGGGTGACGACGCGATCCTGTTCCTGGCCAACCGCCGGGGCAGCAGTTGCGTGGCACGGATCGACGTCGAAGACGGAACGATCACCGACCTCCAGGAGCCGGGGCGAGCCGTGACGGGCTTCGTCGCCGCACACGGCATCGTCGCGTTCACGGCCGAGACCAGCGAGCGCCCGGGCGAGCTGTTCACGTCCGGCGCCGACGGCGTCGAGCGCCGGCTGACCAGCCTGAACGACGCCTGGGTCGAGCGCCACCAGCCGATCGCCGCCGACCCGGAGGTCGTCGTGCCCAGCGACGACGGAGCGGTGGACCTCGCCTACTGGACGCTTACACCGCGCGTCCCGCGCGCGGATCAGGCCCTCGTCCTGCAGATCCACGGCGGTCCACGCACCACGTACGGGCACGGCTTCTCCTTCGAGATGCAGCTGCTCGCGGCCAAGGGGTACCGCGTCGTGTTCGGGAACCCCCGCGGCGGCGCCGGCTACGGGTACGCGTTCAGCGAGTCGATCGCCGGCCGTGTCGGCTCGATCGACGCCGACGACGTCCTCACCATCGCCGATCACGCGCGTCGCACCCATGTCGACCCGGACGCCCCGATGCACGTCACGGGCGGCTCGTACGGCGGCTTCATGACCAACTGGCTGATCGGCATCACCGACCGCTTCGCCTCGGCCGTGACGCAGCGCTCGATCACCAACTGGTTGTCGTTCTACGGCACCTCCGACGTCGGGTTCAGCTGGCTCCACATCGAGACCGGCGGCAACCCCTGGGAGCACACGCAGTCGCTGTGGGACAAGAGCCCGCTGAAGCACGTGGCGAACGTACGCACACCGCTGCTGATCCTGCACGCCGAGCAGGACCATCGTTGCCCGATCGAGCAAGCCGAGCAGTTCTTCGTCGCGCTCAAGGTGCTGGGACACGTACCGGTCGAGTTCGTACGCTTCCCCGACGAGGGCCACGACCTCTCGCGCTCGGGCCGACCCGATCGGCGTATACAGCGGCTCGAGGCCATCCTCGACTGGTTCGAGCGCCACCCCGGTGCGCGTGCCCACGGTGGCTGAGTCGGCGTTCGAACGCCTCCGCGCCGAGCTGGCCGACGTCGTCGACCTGCGCGGCGCCGCGTTCCTCCTGACCTGGGATCAGGCCACGATGATGCCACCGGGTGGGGCGGCGGCGCGTGCGCGGCAGCTCGCGCTGCTCAAGCAGCTCGCCCACGAGCGCTTCGTGGCGCCGTCGGTCGGCCGCCTGCTCGAAGCCGCCGAGGCCGAGGTCGATGCCGCCGGGCTCGACGAGCACGCCTTCGAGGCCGACTACCTGCGCGTGACGCGGCGCGACTTCGAGCGCGATCGCGCGCTCCCGCTCGACTTCACACGGCGTTTCCACGCCCACATGGCCACCACGTACCAGGCGTGGACCGAGGCTCGCGCGGCGGACGACGCCGCACGCGTGATCCCGCTGCTGGAGCGAACGCTCGACCTCAGCCTCGAGCTCTCCGAGCACCTCGGCGCCGCCGATCACCCAGCGGACCCCCTGATCGGGCGCAGCGATCACGGCTTCACGGTGGCGACGCTCCGGCCGTTGTTCGCACGCCTGCGCGAGGCGCTGGTGCCGCTGGCGCGTCGCGTCCAGGCCTGCGACCCACCCGACGACGCCTTCACCCAAGGCCCCTACCCGCTGGACCAGCAGTTCGCGTTCGCCCTCGAGCGGGTGCGCGAGTTCGGGTACGACACGCGGCGTGGCAGGCTCGACGCGACACATCATCCCTTCGCGATCGAGTTCAGCGTCGACGACGTGCGCATCACCACGCGCGGGCGCGTGGACGACCTGCGCGAGGCCCTCATGTGTACGTTCCACGAGAGCGGACACGGTATGTACCACCAGGGGATCGATCCGCGGCTCGAGGCCACGCCGTTGGTCGACGGCACATCGGCTGGTGTCCACGAGAGCCAGTCGCGCACCTGGGAGAACCGCGTCGGCCGCAGCCGTGCGTACTGGACGTACGCCTACCCGAAGCTCCTGCGCGCCTTCCCAGAGCAGCTCGCAGGCGTGTCGGTCGACGCCTTCCACCGGGCGATGAACGTGGTGCGGCCGGGGGTGATCCGGACGCGCGCGGACGAGCTGACGTACGACCTCCACGTGATCGTCCGTTTCGAGCTCGAGCTCGACCTGCTCGAGAGTCGGCTCGCCATCCGCGACCTGCCGGAGGCCTGGCACGAGCGTTACCGCGAGGTGGTGGGCGTGGCCGCCGACGACGACCGAGACGGCGTCCTGCAGGACGTGCACTGGTTCTCGCGCGAGATCGGTGGCGCCTTCCAGGGGTACACGCTCGGAAACGTCCTGGCGGCCCAGTTCTGGGACGCCGCGGAGCGCGAACTCTCCGACCTCGAGGGCGACATCGGCCGGGGCGCGTTCGGCGCGCTCGCCGGCTGGCAGCGCGAGAGGATCCATCGCCACGGGAGGCGGCTCGACCCGCTCGACCTGATCGCCGACGTGTGCGGGGGCACCGTCGATCCTGAGCCGTACCTGACGTACCTGGCCGACAAGTACGAAGGCTTGTACCCGGAGGCGCGGTGAGCGTCTACCACGCTGGCGATGATCGCGCCAGCTGCCGCACGTGGTGACGGCGCGACACGTCGGTGCGGCGTCGCGCAACGGAGCGCGTGCGACGATGGTCGGCAGCGAACGAACGGAGGGTGTAGCGCAGTGAAGATCGATGGAACACGCCTGTGGGAGCGCGTCCAGCGCCTCGGACAGGTCGGGAGGGCCGCCGCTGGCGGCATCGTTCGGCCGGCCTACGGCGAGGCACACGCCGAGGCCGTCGCACTGGTGGCGGGGTGGCTGCGCGACGCGGGCTTGGAGCCCGGCCTGGACGAGACCGGCAACCTCATCGCCGTCCTGGAAGGGTCCGAACCGGAGTTGGGCGCGATCGCGCTCGGTTCGCACCTCGACAGCGTCCCGCACGGAGGCGCATTCGACGGCGCGCTCGGCGTCCTGGCAGGCCTCGAGGCGGTGCAGACGCTGCGCGAGCACGGCGTGACGCCGCGCCGGTCGTTGGCCGTGCTCGGTTTCGCCGACGAAGAAGGCAACAACTTCGGCATCGGCGTCCTCTCGGCGCAGCTGTGGATCGGCGAGATCCCACCGGAGCGGTTCGGCACCATCCGCGACCGCGACGGCCGGGGTCTGGACGCGTACCTGGCGGCGTTCGACGTCCCGGGCGTGCCCCGCGTGGCCCGGCCCGAGCTGGCGGCATACCTCGAGCTGCACGTGGAGCAGGGACCCGTGCTCGACGGCGACGGTGGAGCGGCAGCGGCGGTCGAGAGCATCGTCGGCATCTCACGCACCACGGTCACCTTCACCGGCGAGGCGAACCACGCCGGCACCACGCCGATGGCGTTGCGCCAGGACGCGCTCTGGGGCGCCGCCGAGCTGGCGCTCGCGGTGCGCGACCTAGGCCGAGCGTCCGACGGCCGCGCCGTGACCACCGTCGGCGTGTTCGAGGTGACGCCAGGCGCCACCAACGTCATCCCCGGCGGCGTGCGCATGCGCGTCGAGATGCGCTGCCCGGACGAGACCCGCATGGCCGACATGCGCTCGCGCGTCGAAGCGCTGGCCGCCGAAGCCGCAGAGCGCAACGCCCTGCGGGTGGCGATCGATCCCTGGCATCACGCCCCCGCCGTACCGATGCACCCCGTTCCCTTGCAGGCCACGCAGCGCGCGCTCGTCGACGCGGGCCTGCCTGAGCGGACCATGCCGTCGTGGGCAGGCCACGACGCCAAGGTGTTGGCTCGCGCCATCCCGGTGGGCATGCTGTTCGTGCCGAGCAAGGGCGGCCTGAGCCACTCTCCCCTGGAAGACACCGCCGCCGAGCACTGCGCGGCGGGCGCCCAGGCGCTGCTGCACGCAGCGCTCCGCCTCGCCGACGACGACCGTCTCTGAGCCGACACCCACGACGTACGCAGCGGCTTGCGCTGAGCGTCCGCTCCGTCTTCGACACGGGCCCCTGGAGGACAGCATGGAACCGATGAGCTACACGACCCCGGAACTGGGACGACGCTACGTCGACGTGGTCGCCAGCCTGAGCGCGTACGGCGAGGCACCCGAGCGACTCGGGCGCGAGATGCTGCTGTCGAACTACAGCGGTGTCGAGCCGACCCTCACCGATCTCAATGCGATCGCTGACGCGTTGGCCGAGGTGAGCGACGCCGCCGAGCGCTTGGGCGGTCACCCCGGTGACTACATGCGCGCCATCACGCGCGGCAGCCGCGCCGTGCTCGGCATCCTCGAGGGCGACGAGCGCCCGTACCTCGACGTGGTGCGCGACATCATCGAGATCGACCTCGAACCGATCCCGGACACCGAGGCGGCGCGCCTGCGCGAGACGATCTTCGACGGCCTGGGCGAACTCGGGTACCACGGTTCGCTCGAGGAGCGTGTGACGGCGTGGCGCGATGGCACCAGCCTCACGGGTGACGACGTGATCGCGTTCGCACGCACGATCATGGACGACGCCCGCAACGCGACGCTCTCACGCGTCGTGGCGCTCCCCGAGGGTGAGGGGCTCGACGACGTCTACGGCGTCCGGGACGTGTTCTACAGCGGCCGCTCGAAGTACACGGGCGACTACCGCGGCTGGGTGCACTTCAACATCGACAAGCATTGGCAACGCGACGTGTTCGTGCAGGTGCTGACGCACGAGGCCTATCCCGGCCATCAGACCTTCTACGCACTGTGGGACCAGCTCTTCCGCCAGGGGAAGTGGCCGATCGAGGCGGCCTTCTACCAGCGCAACGCGCCGACGAACCCGATCTTCGAGGGTGGACCTGAGTCGGCGCTGCACTTCCTCGGCTGGGACGAGGGCGACTCGCCCGAGGCGCTCGCCCTGCGGCTCGGCCAGGCCTACAAGGACCTGGGGCGCATCGCGATGCAGAACGGTTGCCTGGGGGTGAACACCGGGCAGATGACGAAGGAACAAGCGATCGACCTGATGGTCGAGCACCTGGTGCCCCGCGACGACGCCGAGCGCGCGTACGGCTTCTTCACGAACGCCGTGTCGCGCACGCACTACCCGCAGTACTACTACGGGCGGCGCATCGTCCAGCAGGCCTTCGCTCGCTTCGAGGACAGCGAGGCGGGACGCCAGCGCTTCTTCGACATGATCTACCGCACGCCGCACACGACGCGGACGTTCATCGCCGCGGTCGCAGAGGCGAGCGGGGCGCCGTTCGACCCGTTCCGTTTCGACTGACGGCGCACGCCGAGGTCAGACCGCCGCGAGGGCCTCCAACACCTCGTCGGTGGTCTTGACCTTTCCGAACACCTCGTCGACCACCATGACCGACGCTTCCTGCAGGGCGTGGCTCCAGGTTGCGCAGGCGTCCTCCACCATGACCACGCCGTAGCCGAGGTCCTTGGCGTCGCGCACGGAGGACTCGACGCAACCGCCGGTCATCGTCCCGACGAAGATCAGGTTGCGGATGCCGACGTTGCCGAGGACGTAGTGCAGGTTCGTCGAGGTGAAGGCGGATCCGGTGGTCTTGTCGAACACCATCTCGTCGCCCACCGGGGCGAGTTCGTCGAGGATCTCGGCCTCGCGCGTCCCGTCGGGCGAGTGGTTGTCAAGGTCCTTGTGGGCCTTGCTGCGGTCTCGACCGTCCTTCGTCTTCGCGCAGATGCGCACGAACACGACCTCCATGCCGCGCTCACGGAAGGCCGCCTGGAGCCGTTGGATGTTCGGCACCACCAGGTCCAGCCGCTCGCCCAGGTAGTCGAGGCCGTTCGTCAGGCCCATGGCCCGGCGCTGGGCGTGGATGCCGTGATCGATGCTGGCGCAGGCGTACTGCATGTCGATCACGACGAGCGCGGTGTCGTCGCGCCGCATGTCGAG
>REEJ01000254.1 GCA_007695125.1 Trueperaceae bacterium
CGCGATCCGTTCGCCTACTTGCCGTTCGGCCACGGCGCCCGCTACTGCATCGGCGCAGGCCTGGCGCGCACGCTCGCCGGTGCGTGGCTGAGCGTGATGCTGCGCAGCGCCCGCTGGCACGCCCTCGATCCCGCCAACGTCAAGCCGGTCGGCACGACGCTGTCACCGCCCCGCGGTCTGCCGGTGCGGTTCGAGCCGTACGGGGCGTCGGCGGCCGACTAGGCCGAGACCTGGGTTGGGAGCGGCGTGATCACACCTTCGTCGAGGTCGAACGGGACGATCTCGGCGTGGTCGATCGTCCGCGGGCTCCCCAGCAACGACTGGATGACCACCGCGTGGGTGACCACGATCAACGGCTCGAAGCCGCGGTACCGGCCGAGCACACGCAGCACCCGCTCGCGCACCTCGTCGATCGACTCCCAGGGCGCGTCGGCACTCGTCGGTCCCGGCCGCAGCTCGCCGCTGGCGCGCTCGAGCAGCGCCCCGTCGATCTCGCCCAGCGGGTCCTTCTGCGGCAGCCACTCGTGCAGGTCGTACTCCACGTAGAGCGGCTTGTTCAGCGTCCGCGACAGCAGCGCTGCCGACTCCAGCGCCCGGGCGTACGAGCTGCACACGATGGCGCTGGCGTCCTGGAGGCGGTAATCACGCGCGATGGTATCGATCTGCAGGCGGCCGATCGAACTCAGCGGTGCGAACGACGTCGCCCAGCCGCGCACACCGCGCGCGGTGACGACGTCGTAGTCGGTCTCGCCATGCCGAACGAAGTACACCCTCACGCTGCCGCCTCGGGGGACACACGCTGTCCGACGCTCCGTCGGTGCTCCCAGGAACACGCTATCAGCACCCCCCGCGGGGGGCTGTCGGAGGTTTCACTCGCCCGCCGCGCTTGAGCGACGTGCCGCCGGGCCGCTAGAGTGGGGCGTGCCACACGACCTTCTCGTTCGTCCGCCTCGTTGGCTTCGATGCTGAACCTCTACCGACGCGCCGTGCTCGGCGTCGCCGGCTTCGCGCCCGTCGCTGGCGTCGCGAAGCGCTACGGCCCGCGCCTCGGTGCGCGCCGCTTCGTGGCCGGCGACGACGCCGCGGAAGCGCTCGACGCGCTCGTCGAGCTGCGCTCGAGCGGGCGCGAGGTGATCGTCGACGTCTTGGGCGAGTACGTCGCCACGGCGGACGCGGCGCGCGCGATGGCGGCCGAGGTCGCGGTCACGATCGAGACGCTGACGCGTGCCGGTATCGCGCCCGTGGTGAGCGTGAAGCCGACCCAGGTCGGCCTGGCGCTCGACCGCGACCTCGCCGCCGAACACGTGCTGCAGCTGGCCCTCGACGCCGAGGCGGCCGGCGGCAGCCTCGCCCTCGACATGGAGGACGTCCGCTACGTCGACGGCACCCTCGAGCTGCTCACGCGCACGTGGGCGGGCGGCGCGGCACGCACGTCGGGTGTGCTGCAGGCCTACCTCCACCGCACGCCCGGCGACCTGGAGGCGCTCATCGCGGCGGCGCCCGACCCCAGAGCGCTCCAGGTGCGCATCGTGAAGGGGGCCTACGCCGAGCGGCCCGACCTCGTGCACGGCGACATGCGCGCCATCCGCCGCGCCTTCGTCGCGCTGAGCGAACGGGCCTGGCGCGCCGGAGCGCAGGTGAACGTCGCGACGCACGACGAGCGGCTCATCCTCGAGACCGCAGCGTTCGTGCGCGGCGCGAACCTGAGCGCCGACAAGCTGGAGTTCCAGTTGCTCTACGGCGTGAAGCCCGGCCTCCAGCGCACGCTCGCCGAGGCCGGCCACGCCGTTCGCATCTACGTCCCCATCGGCCGCGATTGGTACGGTTACTTCAGTCGCCGCCTCGCCGAGCGCCCCGCCAACCTGGCGGTCGTGCTGCGCGGCCTGGTGGGCTGACCCGCGTCTCGTCCCCGTCAGGAGGGCCCCGCATGGCGTTCGAACCGTACCGCAACGAACCGTTCACGGACTTCGCAGACCCCGCCGCGCTCGGCGCGTACCGCGCCGCACTCGAGAGCGTGCAGCCGCGGCTCGGCCGCGAGTGGCCGCTCGTCATCGGCGGTGAGCGCGTCACGACCGGCCGGACCTTCGACTCCCTCGACCCGTGCGACCCGAGCGTCGTCGTCGGCCGCGCCGCCATGGCAGGCGCCGCCGAACTCGATCGCGCCTTCGACGCGGCCGAGACGGCGTACCGCAGCTGGTCGACCTGGTCGGCCGAGGCGCGCAGCCGGGCGCTGGTACGGCTCGCGGCCGTGATGCGCCGCCGCAAGCTCGAGCTGTGCGCCTGGGAGACCCTCGAGGCCGGCAAGAACTTCCGCGAGGCCGACGCCGACGTCGCCGAGGCGATCGACTTCGTGGAGTACTACGCGCGCGAGGCGCTCATCCTCGACGCGCCATTGCGCACGTACCACTGGCCGGGCGAGGAGAACCTGACGCGCCTCCAACCGATGGGTGTCGGCTTGGTGATCCCGCCCTGGAACTTCCTGCTCGCCATCCTCGTCGGCACCGTCGCCGCGCCGGTGGCCGTCGGCAACACCGTGATCGTCAAGCCCAGCCCCTCGACGCCGGTGATCGCGGGGCTGTTCATGGAGCTCGTCGAAGAGGCGGGCATACCGGCGGGCGTGATCAACCTGGTCACCGGCGCCGACGCCGAGATCGGCGACGCCCTGGTCGACGATCCGCGCACGCGCTTCGTGAACTTCACGGGTTCGGTGGCGACCGGCCTGCGCATCCACGAGCGCGCGGCGAAGGTCCACCCCGGTCAGCGCTTCGTGAAGCGCACGATGTTGGAGATGGGTGGCAAGGACGCACTGATCGTCGACGAGACCGCCGACCTCGAGCTGGCTGCCGACGCCGCCGTCGCCAGCGCCTTCAGCTTCAACGGGCAGAAGTGCTCGGCGCTGTCGCGACTCATCGTCGTCGATGCCGTTGCCGACACCCTGGTGGCGATGATCGGGGAACGCGCCGAGCGCCTCACGGTCGGTGCGGCCACGGACAACGCCGACGTGACCGCCGTGATCAACGAGCGCCAGTTCGACAAGATCCTGGGTTACCTCGCCGACGCGCCCGAACAGGGGCAGGTCGTCCTCGGCGGCGGCCGTGCCGACGGAGCCGGTGACGGCTACTTCATCGCCCCGACCATCGTCGACCGGGTCGATCCCGCGGCACGCATCGCGCGCGAGGAGATCTTCGGACCGGTGTTGGCGGTGCTCCGGGCGCGCGACTTCGACCATGCGATCGAGCTGTTCAACGACAGCGACTTCGGGCTCACCGGCGGCATCGTCAGCGCTTCACGCGAACGCATCGAGCACGCGCGGCGCGAGTGTCAGGTCGGAAACTTCTACGTCAACCGCAAGATCACCGGGGCGCTCGTGGGCGTGCAGCCGTTCGGCGGCTTCAAGCGCTCGGGGACCAACAGCAAGGCTGGCGGCCCCGACTACCTCCGCCTCTTCGTCGAGGCGAAGACGGTGACCGAACGGTTCTGAGTCCGACGCCGTCGAGGCCGTCGGGGACGTTCCACCGTGGCCATGGCGTGTGCGGATGCGGCACAATGGCGTTGGGCACGCCCGAGGCTGCGGGCCGCACGATCGGTCGGCCGCGCTCAGGCGACCGGAGGGAGAGACGATGGCGACGACGGTGCTGCTACCCATGGATGGCTCGCCCTTCAGCCGACAGGCGTTCCGAGCGGTCGGTCGCTTGTTCGATGCGGAACGGACCAGCCTGACGCTGCTGTACGTGGCTGAGGCGCCCGAGGGCGTCCGCGAACGGACCTGGGCTCCGCTGGTGAGCGAAGCCTGGCCGGGCATGAAGCCCGGCGGCATGCGCGACACCAGCGACAGCGAGCACCCGATCTACGAGTCGCAGGTGTGGGAGTCGACCAAAGCCCAGCTGATCGAGGCGTTCGACGACGACGTGCGTGCGCTCGCCGACGCCGGGTTCTCGGTGCGCATGGTGATCCGCTTCGGTGATCCGGCGCAGGAGATCGCCGACCTGATCGAGGAGGACGACATCGACGCCGTGGTGATGGCGACGCACGGCCGCAGCGGCCTCAGCCGCGCCATCATGGGCTCGGTCGCCGAGCGCGTGCTGCGCATGGTGCACGTGCCGGTCATCATGATCCGCGGCCGCGACGACACGAGCACGCCGGCGTTCACGCCGCTGGGTTGACGCCGGAGCAGACGCGCCGAGCGCCGAGCACCGTTACCGCCCGTACTTTCGGATGAAGGCGTCACCGGCGCCGGCGTTGGCGCCCTCGAGCGCGCCGAAGGTGTAACCGGTGGCGTGTACACCCCGGTTCGCGTCGATGGCGACGTCGTTGGCGACGTCGCCGCTGCTGGTGCCGAACTGACGGGTCCAACGGAGGCTGCCCTCGTTGTCGTACGAACGGACGAAGGCGTCGAAGGTGCCGAACTCGGCTCCGTCGAGCGCTCCGCCCGTAGAGCCGGCGGCGTAGACGTTCCCGCTCGCATCGGTCGCCACACCGTTCGCGACGTCGCCGCTGCTGGTACCGAACTGACGGGTCCAACGGAGGCCGCCCTCGCTGTCGTACGAACGGACGAAGGCGTCCTCGCTGCCGGCGCTGGTGCCGTCGAGGTCACCGAACGTCCCGCCGGCGATGAAGACGTTCCCGCTCGCATCGGTCGCCACACCGTTCGCGACGTCGCCGCTGCCGGTGCCGAACTGGCGGGTCCAACGGAGGCCGCCCGCGCTGTCGTACGAACGGACGAACACGTCGACGAAGCCGCTGTTGGCGGCGTGGAGCGCGCCGTACGTGTAGCCGGTGACGTAGACGTTCCCGCTCGCATCGGTGGCCACGCCGGTGGCGACGTCTTCGCTGCTGGTGCCGAACTGGCGGGTCCAACGAAGGGAACCGTCACGGTCGTACGAACGGATGAACGCATCCTCGCTGCCGGCGTTGGGACCTTCGAGGGCGCCGAGCGTGTAGCCGGTGACATAGACGTTCCCGCTCGCATCGGTGGCCATGCCGGTGGCGAAGTCGCCGCTGCTGGTGCCGAACTGGCGGGTCCAACGAAGGGAACCGTCACGGTCGTACGAACGGATGAACACATCCTCGCCGCCGGCGTTGGGACCTTCGAGGGCGCCACGCGTGTAGCCGGCCGCGTAGACGTTCCCCTCCGCGTCGGTGGCCACGCCGAAGGCCTCATCGTCGGCGCTGGTACCGAACTGACGGGTCCAACGGAGGCTGCCCTCGCGGTCGTACGAACGGACGAAGGCATCGGCGTTGCCGGCGCCGGCGCCCTCGAGGGCGCCGAACGTGTAGCCGGCCGCGTAGACGTTCCCCTCGGCGTCGGTGGCGACGCCGAAGGCCTGATCGTTGCTGCTCGTGCCGAACTGGCGCGTCCACATCAGGACGCCGAGCGGATCGACCGTCAGGGTGACGGTGTCACGCATGCTGGGATCGACGGTGCTCGTTGCCGTCACATCGGTGGTGCCAGCCGTGAGGATGGCGACGCTCCCGGCGTCATCGATGCCGGCGACGGCTTCATCGCTGCTCTCCCAGGTGACGGCGGCGCTGGCGCCGCCGCTGGTCACGACGGTGGCAGTGAGCGTGAGCGAATCGTCGACCACGACCGACCGATCGCCGCCGTCGATGCTGACGCTGGTGACGCTGGGCGCGGAGCAGGCGCCGAGCACGATGGAGAGCGCGACACCGACGACGACGACACGCGCGCGGTGTCGGTACCCGCGGGCGCCGACGACCTCCCGGACCTGGCCGGCGATCTGAGCGCTGCGAGCGCCACGCACCGCTCGACGCACGCTACCGCCCATACGTGCGGATGAAGGCGTCGGTGACGCTGGCGCTGGCGCCATCGAGGTCGCCGTCCGTGCGGCCAACGACGTAGACGCCGCCCGCGTCGGCAGCCACGCCGTAGCCGGCGTCGAAGCTGCTGGTGCCGAACTGGCGGGTCCAGCGGAGGGTGCCGTCGCCGCCGAACGAACGGAGGAACGCATCGGTGCCGCCGACACTCGTGCCCTCGAGCGCGCCTCCCGTGTAACCGCTCACGTAGACGTTCCCGCTCGCATCGGTGGCCACACCGCGGGCGACATCGCTCGCGCTGGTGCCGAACTGACGGGTCCAACGCAGCGCGCCGTCGCCGCCGTACGAGCGGAGGAACGCATCGCTGTCGCCGGCGCTGGGGCCCTCGAGCGCGCCAGCCGTGAAGCCGACGACGTAGACGTTCCCGCTCGCATCGGTGGCCACGCCGGCGGCGACGTCGCTCGCGCTGGTGCCGAACTGACGGGCCCAACGCAGCGCGCCGTCGCCGCCATACGAACGCACGAAGGCGTCGACGCCACCGGCGCTGGGGCCCTCGAGCGCTCCCCCGGTCCGGCCGGCGACGTAGACGTTACCGCTCGCATCGGTGGCCACACCGAAGGCCTGATCGGTGCCGTCGGTGCCGAACTGACGGGTCCAACGCAGCGCGCCGTCGCCGTCGAACGAACGCACGAAGGCGTCGACGCCACCGGCGCTGGGGCCCTCGAGCGCGCCACCCGTGTAGCCGACGACGTAGACGTTCCCGCTCGCATCGGTGGCCACACCGAGGGCGGCGTCGGCGGCATCCGAACCGAACTGGTGGGTCCACCGGATCGTGCCGTCGCTGTCGAACGAACGGACGAAGACGTCGAGCACGGCCGCGCTGGGGCCCTCGAGCGCACCACCCGTGGTGCCGGCGGCGTAGACGTTCCCGCTCGCATCGGTGGCCACGGCGCTCGCGACGTCCTCACTGCTGGTACCGAACTGGCGCGTCCAGCGCAGGGCGCCGTCGCTGCCGTACGACCGGACGAACGCGTCTTGGTCGCCTGCGTTGGCGCCTTCGAGGTCGCCGAACGTGCGGCCGGCGACGTAGACGTTCCCGTACGCGTCGGTGGCGACGCCGTTGGCGTCGTCGAAGCTGCTCGTGCCGAACTGGCGCGTCCACATCAGGACGCCGAGCGGATCGACCGTCAGGGTGACGGTGTCACGCATGCTGGGATCGACGGTGCTCGTTGCCGTCACATCGGTGGTGCCAGCCGTGAGGATGGCGACGCTCCCGGCGTCATCGATGCCGGCGACGGCTTCATCGCTGCTCTCCCAGGTGACGGCGGCGCTGGCGCCGCCGCTGGTCACGACGGTGGCCGTGAGCGTGAGCGAGTCGTCGACCACGACCGTTCGATCGCCGCCGTCGATGCTGACGCTCGTGACGCTCGATCCACTCGGGGTCGCGCAAGCGGCGAGCGTGAGCACGAGGGCGACAGCGCCGACGAAACGGACGTGCATCGAGCGCATGGCGTATCTCCAACGGGATCGCGGCCGTTGCCGGCCACGACTCGGGGTGACGAACGTGCGAACGGGAAGGAGTGACCATACGGGTGGCGGTCGAGTTCTTGCAGGGGGCGCGCCGCTGGAAGCCAGGCGCGCAGGGATCGGCACACGACGGCCACACGTCGTCGCCACTGGTCTCGAACTGGCGGGTCCAGAGGACGCCCGGTCGATCGACCGTCTCGGCGACCGTGTCCCTCGACCCCGGGTCGACGACGCTCGTCGCGGTGCAGGTCGCACGACCCGCTACCGCCCGTACTTCCGGACGAAGGCGTCGAAGCCGCCTGCGCTGGCACCTTCGAGGGCACCGAACGTTTGGCCGGTGAGGTACACGCCCCCGTTCGCATCGGTGGCGACACCAAATGCGATGTCGTTGAAGCTCGTGCCGAACTGTCGGGTCCAACGGAGCGCGCCGTCGTTGCCGTACGAGCGGACGAACGCGTCACTGCCCCCGGTGCTGTCGCCCTCGAGCGCGCCGAGCGTGGCGCCGGCGACGTACACGTTCCCGCTCGCGTCGGCGGCCACGGAGCGGGCCTCGTCATCGGTGCTGGTGCCGAACTGACGGGTCCAACGGACGGTACCGTCGCTGCCGAACGAACGGACGAAGGCGTCGGAGAAGCCGGCGCTGTCGCCCTCGAGCGCGCCGAGCGTGCGGCCGGTGACGTAGACGTTCCCGTTCCCGTCGGTGGCCACGCCGAAGGATTGATCGGTGCTGGTGGTGCCGAACTGACGGGTCCAACGGAGCGCGCCTTCGCCGTCGTACGAGCGGACGAAGACATCGGTGAGCCCGGCGAAGGGGCCGTCGAGCGCGCCGAACGTGTTGCCGGAGACGTAGACGTTGCCGCTCGCGTCGGTGGCCACGCCGGTGGCGCCGTCGTCGCTGCTGCTGCCGAACTGCCGCGTCCAGCGGAGCGTGCCTGCGCTGTCGAACGAACGGACGAAGGCATCGGCGCCACCTGCGCTCTCACCAGCGAGGTCGCCGGTGGTACGGCCGGCGACGTAGACGTTCCCGCTCGCGTCGGTGGCCACGCCGGAGGCGCGGTCGTCGTCGCTGGTGCCGAACTGACGGGTCCAGCGGAGCGAGCCAGCGCCGTCGTAGGAACGGACGAAGACATCGAAGCCGCCATGGCCGACGCCTTCGAGGTCGCCGGTCGTGTGGCCGGCGACGTAGACGTTCCCGTTCGCATCGGTGGCCACGCCATCGACGTAGACACTGATGTCGGCGCCGAACTGACGGGTCCACCGGAGATCGCCAGCGCTGTCGTACGAGCGAACGAAGACGTCCCAGCCGATGCCGGCGGGGCCTTCGAGCGCGCCTCCGGTGCGGCCGACGGAGTACACGTTCCCACTCGCGTCGGTGGCGACTGCGAAGGCGAACTCGTTGCTGGTGGTGCCGAACTGCCGCGTCCACTCGAGGACGCCGAGCGGATCGACGGTGAGCGTGACGGTGTCGCTCCGGCTGGGATCGACGGTGCTCGTCGCGGTGACCTCGGTGGTGCCGACGGCGGAGATGGAGACGTTCCCTGCGCCATCGATGGCTGCGACGGTCGCGTCGCTGCTCTGCCAGGTGACGGCGTCGCTCGCACCGCCGCCGGTCACGACGGTGACGGTCAGCGTGAGTGCGTCGTCGATCACGACCGTCCGATCGCCGCCGTCGATGCTGACGCTCGTGACGCTGGGCGCGCTGCAGGCGCCGAGCGCGAGGACGATGGTGAGGGTGAGGGCGGCAACGACGACGATGCGCGTGGTGATCGAGGGCATGATGCGCCTCCAATGGGCTCGCCGCCGTCTCCGGTTGCGGCTCGAGGGGATCGATCGAGCGTGCGTGGTTGAGGGAATATAGCATGCACCGCACACGCTTCCGGTACGGGCGCACGGACGCGCCCGCTCTGGCCATGAGCGGCACGCGAACGGCACGACGAACGTGCGCGACTCGCCGATCGCGATGTCGCGCACGATTCATGCCGTCCGGGACGGACTCTCGTTTGGAGCCAATGGTCAGATTCGAACTGACGACCTGCCGATTACGAATCGGCTGCTCTACCACTGAGCTACATTGGCCCGCCGTGTACGTTCGCGAGGCGCGTGGGGCGCCTCGCGTGCACAGGTGGTGGCCGGGGGCAGATTTGAACTGCCGACACCACGATTTTCAGTCGTGTGCTCTACCAACTGAGCTACCCGGCCGGGTGGCGGAGCCGACGGGATTTGAACCCGCGACCTTCTGCGTGACAGGCAGATATGCTAACCGCTACACTAC
>REEJ01000250.1 GCA_007695125.1 Trueperaceae bacterium
CCGCTGCACCGTGTTCATGCGCAGCAGCGTCATCACCGAGCAGCGCAACGGCAAGGCGCCCGACGACATCCTGGCCGGGCTCTGCGTCAGCGTGGTGGAGAACGTGTTCACCAAGGTCCTGCGCCTGTCGAACCTGGAGCGGTTGGGTCGACGCGTGGTGGTGCAAGGCGGCACCTTCCGCAACGACGCCGTGCTGCGGGCGTTCGAGCGCTGGACGGGCCGCGCGGTGACGCGGGCGTCCCAGCCCGAGCTCATGGGCGCGATCGGCGCAGCCCTGGCCACCCGCGAGCGGCACCTGGACGGGGCATGGAACGCGAGCCGCTTCGTCGGCTTCGAGGCGCTCGAGCGCTTCGGCTACGAGGAGCGCAGCGGAGTGAGCTGCCCGTTCTGCGGCAACCACTGCGAACGGACCGTGCTCACCTTCGCCAACGGCACGACCCACGTGCAGGGGAACCGCTGCGAGCGCGGGGACATCGTCGGCGACCCGCACGACGTGCAGGTCCGCGACCGCGTACGGGCCGTGAACGCCGCGCGCCGGGCGCTGCCCGACGTCGTGGCCGAGCGTGCCCGGCTGCTGCAGCGCCGCTTCGTCGAGCCGCCCCAGGGCATGGCGTCGCGGGGCGTCCTCGGCATCCCGCTCGCGCTCGACGCGTATCGGCGCCTGCCGTTCTGGCGGGCGTTGCTCGAGCACCTTGGCTGGGAGGTGCGCGTGTCGGCGCCCAGCGAGCGCAGCAAGTACCAGCGTGGCCTGGCGACGATCCCGTCGGACACGGTGTGCTTCCCGGCGAAGCTGGCGCACGGGCACGTCCTCGCGCTGGCCGAGCAGGGCGTCGACCGCATCGTCGTGCCGATCCTGATCACCGATCCATCCGAGCGCCCCGGCCTCGACCTCGACCGGCCCTGCGCCGTGCTGCACGGGTACGGCGCGGTGTTGCGCACGAACTGCCAGCACGACGTGGCCGTGCCCATCGAGACGCCCACCTTCGTGTGGAACACCCCGGCGATGCGCGAGCGGCAGCTCGCCGACTGGCTGTCGCGCGAGCACGGCGTGCCGCGGGCGGCGGTCCGCGGCGCGATCGGAGCGGGCCTCGAGGCGCAGCGCCGCTTCGATGAGGCGCTCCAGCGGCGCGGGGCCGAGGTGCTGGCCACGCTCGATGGCGACGAGCGCTTCGCCGTGGCGCTGGCGGCCCGCCCCTACCAGTACGACCCGCTCGTCAACCACGACGTGGCGGCGGAGCTCATCGGCCACGGCGTGCCGGTCCTGCCGGTGGACGCGCTGCCCGGCGTGGACGACGTGCAGCTGGATCTGCAGGTGCCGCTCAACAACCTCGCGCAGGCGCGCCTCTACGGCGCCGCGACGTTGGCCGCGGGCGACCCGCGGCTCGAGCTGGTGCAGGTGATCAGCTTCGGCTGCGGCCACGACGCCGTCGTCAGCGACGAGCTGGTCCGCATCCTCGAGCGCGGCGGCAAGCAGCTGCTGCAGCTCAAGCTCGACGAGAGCGCCGTGCGCGGGCCGATGCGCCTGCGCCTCACGTCCTTCCTCGAGACCGTGCGCACGCGGCGCCGCGCCCCCCGCGCGGTCGCCCCCGCCGTCGCAGCACCGGCTCCCCGCTACCTGCCGCGAGACCGCCAGGCGCGCACCGTGTACATCCCGAACCTGAGCCCTGCGTTCTCGGAGCTGGTCGCTGCGATCCTGCGCTCACAGGGGATGCGGATCGAGGTCGTGCCGCTCGCCGACGCCGCAGCCATCGAGCTGGGCAAGCGCCACGTGCACAACGACATCTGCTTCCCCGCCCAGGTCAACATCGGCGAGTTCCTGCGGCACGTGCGAGACGAGCGGCTCGACCCGGCCACGGTCGCCTTCGGACTCCACCAGAACTGCAAGGGCTGTCGGGCCGGCCAGTACGCCGCCCTGGCGCGCAAGGCGTTGGACCAGGCGGGGTACGAAGGCGTTCCCATCGTGACGAGCAGCCTCGACGAAGACGCGCAGGCCGCACACCCCGGCTTCCGGCCGGGTGCGCTCGGTCAGGCCCAGCTCGTGTGGGCGCTGGCCGTGCTCGACGCGCTGGAGGACCTGCGACGCAGCACCCGGCCCTATGAACGCACCCCAGGGGCGACCGAGCGCGTGTTCGAGGACGCCTTCGCGGCGCTGCTGCGCGCCGCGCCCCGGACGGTGGGCGCGCCGCTGGGCGTGCTCCGGGACGCGGTGCGCGCCTTCAACGCCGTGGAGGTGGTGGACGGCCCGGCGAAGCCGGTCGTCCAGGTGCTGGGCGAGGTGATGGTCGCCGTGCACACCACGGCGAACTACGGCGTCGAGGCGTACCTCGAACGCAACGGCATGGAGGTCCTGGGCACGCGCCTGTCGGACTTCTTCAACGAGGCGTTCCTGCGGTCGCTGGCGGAGCGCAGCGACTACGGCGCCACCCCCGGCCTGCTCGAGCGCTGGGTCCGCGAGTTGGGGCACGCCGCCTTCAACCGGGCGCACCGCGCCGTGGAGCGGACCCTACGGAGCTACGTTCGCTACCGCCCGCGCCCGACCACCGCCGAGATCTACGCGTCCGTCGCGCACCTGCTCGCCGTGGTCCACGAGTGCGGCGAGGGGTGGCTGCTGCCCGGCGAGATCCTGCACTCCGCCCACGAGGGGATCCACAGCTTCGTGATCGTCCAGCCGTTCGGCTGCATCCCCAACCACGTCGACGGCCGCGGCATGATCCGCGCCATGAAGGAGCAGTACCCACACCTGCAGATCCTGCCGCTCGACGTCGACCCCGACACCAGCGTCGGCAACCTCGAGAACCGCCTGCAGATGCTGGTCATGAACGCGCGGGCGCTGGAGGCACGCAAGACGGCGCTGAGAGCGTAGGCGCGGCCCGGGTCGCTCGGCCGACGGCTACCCGCTCAGCTGCCCGATGATCGCGAACATCGGCAGGAACATGCCGGCGACGATGAAGCCGACGACGACGCCGAGGAAGACGATGAGCATCGGCTCGAGCGCCGCGGTCAGGCCCTCGACGGCCTCGTCGACCTCGCGCTCGTAGAACTCCGCGATCTTCTCGAGCATGGCGTCGATCGCGCCGGTCTCCTCGCCGATGGCGATCATCGAGGTCACCAGCGGTGGGAACACCAGCGGGTACTTGGTGAGCGTGACGCTGACCTGCTCCCCGCGTTGCACGGCGTCCTTCGTCTCGTCCAGGATGTCCTCGACGATGGCGTTGCCGGCGGTGCCCTTGGTGATGTCGATCGCCTCGACGATGTTCACGCCGCTCTTGAGCAGCAGACCGAAGGTCTGCGAGAAGCTCGCGATCGCGCTCTTCTGGATCAGCGTCCCGAGCACCGGCAGGCGCAACAAGATGCGATCGATCACGTGTCGTCCGTTGTTCGTTCGGTAGTAGAAGCCGATGCCGACGATCGCCGCCACGGTGACGATCAGCAAGATCCACCACTGGAAGCGCAGGAAGTCCGAGATCGCCACCAGGACCTGGGTGATGACGGGCAGGTCGCCGCCGAGCTGGTCGAGGATCTGCGCGAACTGCGGCACGATGCCGGTGAGCAAGAAGAACGTCACCGCGAGCGCGATCACGAGCACGACGGCGGGGTAGGTCATGGCCGACTTGACCTTGCCGCGGATCGCCTGCTGCTTCTCCATGTAGGTGGCGACGCGCTCGAGGATGCCGTCGAGGTTGCCCGACACCTCGCCGGCGCGGGCCAGGTAGACGTAGAGCTTGTTGAAGATGCGGGGGAACTTCGCGATCGCGTCGGAGAGCGGCAGGCCCGTCTCGACGTCCTGACGGATCTTGTTCAGCGCGTCCTTCATGCCCTGCTTGTCGGCCTGGCGCTGGAGGATGTTGAGCGATTGCACCACCGGCAGGCCCGCGGCGATCACGGTCGCGAACTGGCGGCTGAAGATGGTGACGTCGCGCAGGCCCGGGGCGTCCAACCAGGCCGGCATCTTGATGTCCATGTTCAGCCCGCGCGCCGGGGGCTTGATCTCGGCGACGAACATGCCCTTGTCACGCAGCGCTGCGGCGACCTCGCGCTCGGTGGACGCCTCCATGGTCGCGGTCACGATCTTGCCGCTCCGGTCTCGCGCTCGATACGTGTAGACGGGCATGCGACCTCCTCGAGGGTCCATCCGGGCCGGGCAGCGCTCCACGCGTTGCCTCGGCCGCCGGTGACCGATGCCCGGAGTGTAGCCGACCGCCGGGCCCTCCTCCATGGATTGCCTCACTCACCGCCAGCCGTGCATCCACTACGCTGAGCGCACCACGAACCTCGGGGGCGCCACGTACACCCCCGGCCGGAGGTTTCGAACATCGGCATCTTCCGCAGCCGTCCCAAGGACCCCGTCCGCCCGCCGCGCGCAGGCTGGGACCCGTCCACGTGGGCCTCGCGCGTGCCGCTCACGCACCTCGAGAACTTCGCGGAGGTGTTCCGCGCCACCTGGGAGAACCGCGACCGCCTCGGCTACGCCTGGCGCATCCTGAACGAGGGCGTCTGCGACGGTTGCGCCCTCGGCACCGACGGCCTGAAGGACTGGACCGTCGACGGCGTCCATCTGTGCAACGTGCGGCTGCGCCTGTTGCGCCTCAACACGCTGGCTGAGCTCGACGCGTCGCGCCTCGCCGACGTGGCGTCGCTGCGGACGCTGCGCACGCGCGACCTGCGGGCGCTCGGCCGACTGCCCTTCCCGATGGTCAGGCGGCGTGGCGAGCCCGGCTTCACCCGTGTGTCGTGGGACGCGGCCCTCGACCTGATCGCCGAGCGCGTGCGTGCGACGACCCCGGAGCGCACCTACCTCTACCTCACCAGCCGCGGCGTCCCGAACGAGACGTACTACCAGGCGCAGAAGGCGATGCGCGCGTTGGGGACGAACAACGTCGACAACGCCGCGCGGGTGTGCCACGCGCCGTCCACCGTCGCGCTCAAGGCGGCGCTCGGCGTGGCCGCCACCACGTGCAGCTACCGCGACCTGATCGGCACGAGCGTGGTCACGTTCGTCGGCTCGAACCCGGCCAAGAACCAACCGGTGCTGATGAAGTACCTGTATCACGCCAAGAAGGCGGGCACGACGGTCGTGTTCGTGAACCCGTACCTGGAACCGGGCATGGACGCGTACTGGGTGCCTAGCGATGTCGAGAGCGCGCTGTTCGGCACGAAGATCGCCGACGTGTTCATCCAGGTGGCGGCGGGTGGCGATCGGGCCTTCTTGCGCGGCGCGCTCAAGGCGCTCGTGGAGGGCGGCATGGTCGATCGCGCCTTCGTCGAGCGCTCCACGAGCGGCTTCGCTGCGCTCGAGCGCGACGTGCGGGCGCTGCCCTGGCACCGCATCGTGCGCGAGAGCGGCGTGCCGCAGGGGCAGATCGAGGCGTACGCGCGCCTGATCGGCAAGTCGGGCAGCGGCGTCTTCGTGTGGGGCATGGGCCTGACGCATCACGCCGACGGCGAGGAGAACGTGCGCGCGCTCGTCGAACTCGCGCTCGCGCGCGGCATGGTCGGTCGCGACGGCTGCGGCGTCATGCCGATCCGCGGCCACTCGGGCGTGCAGGGCGGCGCCGAGATGGGCTGTTACGCCAGCGCCTTCCCGGGCGGCGATCCGATCAGCGCCGAGCGCGCAGCCGAACTCGGCGCGGCCTGGGGCTTCGACGTCCCCAGCCAACCCGGCCTCACCACGCCCGCGATGATCGACGCCGCTCGAGACGGCCGCATCGACGTGCTGCTCGCCGTCGGTGGCTCGTTCCGCGAGGTGCTCCCCGATCCTCGCGGCGTCGACGAGGCGCTCGGGCGCGTGCCGCTGCGCGTCCACCTGGACCTGACGCTGTCGCCGCACATGCTCGACGACCCGGCCGACACCCTCGTGGTGCTGCCTGCCACCACCCGCTACGAGGTGCCCGGCGGGGTCACCGAGACCACCACCGAGCGGCGCGTGGTGTTCAGTCCGGAGATCGCTGGGCCGCGCGTGGCCGAAGCGCGTCCCGAGGGCTTCGTGCTGGGCGAGATCGTCGCGCGTGCGCGCCCCGAGCTGGCGGACGCCGTGCGCTTCGCCGACACCGCCGCCGTGCGCGCCGAGATCGCGCGGGTGGTCCCGGCGTACGCCGGCATCGAGCTCCTCGCGCAGCGCGGCGACCAGTTCCAGTACGGCGGCGCCCACCTGTGCGCGGACGGCGTGTTCCCGTTGCCGGGTGGCCGCGCCCGCTTCGGCGGCGCCGGCTGGACCGAGGTGGCGCACGCCGACGACACCCCCTTCACGCTGATCACACGGCGCGGCAAGCAGTTCAACAGCATGGTGCATCAAGACCGCGACCCGCTCGGCGGCCTCACCCGCGACGCGGTGGTGCTGGCCGCCGGCGACGCCGAGCGGCTCGGTCTGCGCGCCGGCGACACGGTCGTGGTCGAGAACCGCTTCGGCACGTTCCGAGGCCGCGCGGCGATCGGGCCGCTGGCCGCCAGGGCCGTGCAGGTGCACTGGCCCGAGGCCAACGTACTGCTCGACCCCGCGGCCCGCTCCACGCCGGCCGAGACGCCCGCCTACAAGCACACGCACGTCGCGGTCAGGCGCGCCGCCGCGGGCGACCGCGGCCTCGACCCCGACATGCCGCGACCATGAACCGCGCCCGAGCGGCCGCGCGCGTCCGGATCCGCCGCTACGGCCCACCGGACGGTCGGGCGCGCGGCGCCGACGACCGCGTCGCCGGCGAGGAACCGCTCGAGCTGCGCTACCGCGTCGGCGACGCCTGGGAACCGCTCGTCGTGACGATGCGCACCCCGGGCGCCGACTTCGAGCTCGCCGCCGGCTTCCTGCTGGCGGAGGGGATCGTGCGCGAGCGCCGCGACCTGCCCGGCATGGCCTACTGCGTGGACGTCGACGAAGACCAGCACTACAACGTCGTGAACGTCGACCTCGGCCCGGGAGCGCGCCTCCCCGCGGCGCACGAACTGCGCCGCTTCGCCGCCACCTCCGCCTGCGGCGTCTGCGGCAAGGGTCAGCTCGAGGCGCTGAGCATGGCGGGCTGCGCATCGGTGCCGCCGATCGCGCCGGTGAACGCGTCGCTGATCGCGTCGCTGCCCGAGCGCATGCGCGAGCGTCAAGACCTGTTCGAGCGCACCGGCGGGCTGCACGCCGCGGCCCTGTTCGGCGCCGACGGCGCCTTGCTCGCGCTGCGCGAAGACGTCGGGCGCCACAACGCGCTCGACAAGCTGCTGGGCTGGGCGTTCCTCGAAGGCCGCGTCCCCGTGCACGGCGCGCTCGTGTGCGTCAGCGGGCGCGCCAGCTTCGAACTCGCGCAGAAGTGCGTGGCCGCGGGCGTGGGCCTGCTCGCCGCCGTCTCGGCGCCGTCGAGCCTCGCCGTCGACGTCGCGCGGCGCTTCGGCCTGACGCTCGCCGGGTTCGTCCGGGCTGGCCGGTTCAACGTCTACGCCGGTGCGGAGCGGGTGGTCGACGACGTGACCTCCACGAGCGACGCCGACCGATCACGACCCTGATCGAGCGGAACGCACACGTGGCGCACGACGCGTGGCGAGCGCCGTCACGCTGACGAGCGCTCGCCACCGCGCTCGATCTTCGGCTAGCAGCCGTCGCGTTGGGGCTCGAACTCCACGGCGACACCGCGGTCGACGAGAGCGTCGATGTCGTTGCGATTCGCGGAGCCTGGCGTCACGTCGAGGCAGTTCCACGCAACGTTCAGCTGCGCACCGGCAGCGAAACCGGCGTTCGCGACCAACGCACCGATGTCGCTCAGCGCGTTGCCGGGGATCACCACCGTCACCAGGTCGGGGAGGGATGCCAAGACGGAGATGTCGGCGATCTCGTTGCTCCAGGCGTAGAGCGAGGCCAGGCCGGGCGAGTTGGCCAGGAACGCGAGGTCGTTCACGCCCGTGCCACCGACGTCGAGGTGCGTGAGGTCGCTCAACGCCTCGATGGGCCCGACGTCTGCGATGGGGTTCCCCCACAGGGTGACCATGCGAAGGTCCGGCAGGGACGACAGGAACGCAACGTCCGTCAACCCTGTGTCCCCAAGGTCGAGCCGAACGAGCTTCGTCGCGGACGCGAGCGCGGACGCGTCGACGAGCTCGTCGTTCCACGTCGCGTGGAACTCCTCGATCTCGGTCATCCCAGCCAGGACGTCCAGGTTCGTCAGGCCCGAGCGGTTCAGGTTGAGGACCCGCAGCTGCGTCAAGCCGACGAGCAGGTGGTGGTCGCGCGCAGGCGTATCGCCGATGTACGCGTGCGTAAGCTGGGTCATCGCGCTGATCGGCGCGACACTCGTGACCGGGTTGTTCCAGAAGGAGATGCCGCGGAGCTCGGTCAGCCCGGCCAGTGCAGCGATGTCGGACACCTGGTTCCCACCGAACCAGAGCCCCCGCAGGTTGCTCAGGCCGGCCAGCACCGTGACGTCGTCGACATCGTTGCGATCCGCCTGCAACGTGACCAGCGCGTGGGCGTGCTCGAGGCCCGCGAGCGTCGTGACGCCGAGGTCCTGGATGTCGAGGACGGTCAGCTTCGCGAGTTCGCCGCAGGTGGGGCCCGCGGTGACTCCGAGCGCCTCGCGTACCGCGTCGGCGAGCGCAGCGTCGGCGATCGGAGCCAGGTCGGTCGGCTCGGTACACGCCGCGGGCGTCGGCACGCCGGGCCCGCCGCATGCCACGAGGAGGCCGAGCGCGACGAGGACCGACGCCCCCACGAGCCACTGTCGGACGAGAAACGAGGTACGCATACCGTCTCCTTTCGGACCCCCGGGAGTGACCGTGGGATCGCGTCGCCATGCATACGAAGACGTGCCCGTCCACGGCCCGTCCGGCGCGGTACCATCGCGGGCCGTGCTGCGCCGCTTCTTCGCCTACTACCGCCCGTACAAGCGCCTCTTCGCCCTCGACTTCGGCTGCGCGGTCGTATCGGGGCTGATGGAGCTGGGCTTCCCCATCGCCGTCACCCTCTTCGTCGACAGACTGCTGCCGAGCGGCGATTGGGGGCTGGTCGTGATCGCGTCGCTCGGGCTCCTCGCCGTGTACCTGACGAACACGGGCCTGATCGCGATCGTCACGTACTGGGGCCACATGCTCGGCGTGAACATCGAGACCGACATGCGCCGCACGGCCTTCGACCACCTCCAGAAGCTGTCGTTCAGCTACTTCGACGAGCAGAAGACCGGCCACCTCGTCGGCCGCCTCACGAAGGACCTCGAGGAGATCGGCGAGGTGGCCCACCACGGGCCCGAGGACGCCTTCATCGCCGTGATGACGCTCCTGGGCGCGCTGGCGCTGATGTTCACCATCAACGCGCCGTTGGCCGCCATCACCACGGCCGTGCTGCCGCTCACCGTGTGGTTGACGGTCCGCTTCGGCGGCCGCCTGACGCTCAACTGGCGCCGCCTGTTCCAGCGGGTCGGGGCGTTCAACGCCCGCATCGAGGAGAACGTCGGCGGCATCCGCGTGGTCCAGGCGTACGCCAACGAAGACC
>REEJ01000264.1 GCA_007695125.1 Trueperaceae bacterium
CGAGTGACGGTCACGTAGGTGCGTCGTCGGGTCGCTGCGCGTATGCGGCGACCCGACGACGCGCATCGCTCGCGGCTCCACCCGAGATCACACGCGTTTCACGGGGTCCTGACCCGCATACCATGGGCGCATGGGCGGTGCAGCGTCGTCGATCGTGTCCACCGAACTCGACCTCGCGCAGCCCGATCCGCGGCACCTCGAAGCGGTGGTGGCGCTGCGGTGCGCCCATCTCGCCGAGACGCAGCCGCACGATGCGCCGCCGACGGTCGAACACGTCCGGCGAGCGCTCGCCGGGGTGGCGGCGCAACGGAACTTCGAGGTCCGGGTCGCGGTGGTGTGGTGCGACGGTGCCGCAACCGGTCTCGTGGAGATGGTGAGCTCGCGCAAGGGCGACAACGCCCACCTGCTGCAGGTCGAGGCGTACGTCATGCCATTCGAGCGCCGGCGTGGGGTCGGAACGCGGCTGCTCGAGGTGGCGGTCGGCCGGGCGCGCGCCGAGGAGCGAACGCTCCTGATCGGCACGACGACCGAACGCGTGGCCGCGGGCGAGCCGTTCGCTCGCCGTCTGGGCGCCCGGCCCGGCCTGGTGTCCCTCGTGTACGAGGCGGCGCTCGCGGAGGTCGACACCGCGCTGCTCGAGGCGTGGCTGCGCGCCGGATCGGAGCGGGCGCCGGACGTCGAGTTGGCGTGGCTCGGCAGCCCGTACCCCGAGGATCAGCTGGCGTCGCTGGCCACTGTCATGCTGGCCATGAACGACATCCCGTTGGGCGATCTCCAGGTTGGCGACCGCACCGTGACGCCCGCGACGCTGCGCGATCAGGACGGCATGCAGCGCTCCCGCGGCGACGAGCGCTGGACGCTGGTAGCGCGGCGGCAGGGCGGCATGATCGTCGGCGCCACCGAGACGCTGTGGAACCCCGCGAACCCGGCTGTCCTGGTGCAGCTCGGCACCGTCGTGCTGCGCGAGGCGCGCGGGCGTGGGCTGGGTCGCTGGCTGAAGGCCGCGATGCTGGAGCGTGTCCTGCGCGAGCGGCCCGAGGCGCGTTTGGTGCGCACCGACAACGCCAGCCAGAACGCGCCGATGCAGGCGATCAACGATGCGCTGGGCTTCCGCGTGGCGCTCACCGAGACGGTGTGGCAGGTGGAGGCGGAGGTCGCCGCGGAGGCGCTGGGGATCTCCTGAGCGCCGTCCGCGGTACGTCCCGTTCGCTGGTGTCCGCCGCGGAGGGGCGTCAGTGCCCGCCGTGGTCGGGCTCGGCGACGCCCCACATGCGCAGCATGAGCTGCAGGGCGGCGATCTCGGCACGTTGCACGCGGATCACATCACTGGCCAGCGCTTCGACTTCGGGCTGCTTCTGCCCTGGGAGCGCGAGGTAGGCCTGGGCCATCTCGATCGCTCCCTCGTGGTGGTGGATCATGTCGGCGACGAAGACCTGGTCGGCTTCGCTCGGCCGGAGGCCGACGAAGGGACGCATCATCGGCGCGTAGTCGACCGACCCCTGCTGCGGGTACCATCGCGACAGCCAGCCACGAATCTGCTCGATCTCCTCGGCTTGCGCGCGGACGATGTCGGCCGCGAGCGTGCGTACCTCCTCGCGCTCGCTCACGGCCAGGATCGCTTCGGCGCTCGTCACGGCCTCCTCGTGGTGCGGGATCATCGCGGCGAGGAAGGTCGCCTCGCTGCGCACCGCGGCCGCATGTGACATCGAGCCGCTGGCGTCGGCGCCGTGCGCGCCGTGCTGCAACGCACGCTGGCCGATGCCGGTCGCGAAGGCGAGCGCGACCAGCACCGTTGCGGTGAGCATCACGAGCACGCTGCGCTGCACGTCGTCCGCGAGGCTGGCCTGCAGACGGGCGGCGAGGGACGCAGGCGTGGGCGCGCTCATGCCGGGACCGCCGTGGCGTCGCCGCGGCGCTCGTCTGGGCGGCCATCACGCGCCACGCCGACCTCCGCGGCCAACGGCGGCGTGAAGCGACGCAGCCGGAGGGCGTTGGTGAGCACGAACACGCTCGAGAGCCCCATCGCTCCGGCCGCGAGCACGGGCGAGAGCAGGAGGCCGAAGGTGGGATAGAGCACGCCTGCAGCGACCGGGATGAGGCTGGCGTTGTAGGCGAAGGCCCAGAAGAGGTTCTGCTTGATGTTGCGCAGCGTCGCCTTCGAGAGCGCGATGGCGTTGACCACGTTGCGCAGGTCGCCCGACATCAGCACCACGTCGGCCGCTTCGATCGCGACGTCGGTGCCGGTGCCGATCGCCAGGCCGACGTCGGCCTGGGCCAGCGCCGGCGCGTCGTTGATGCCGTCGCCGACGAAGGCGACCTTGGTGCCACCGGCCTGCAGGCCCTCGACCGCGGCGACCTTGCCGTCCGGGAGGACCTCGGAGCGCACTTCGTCGATGCCGAGACGTCGCGCTATGGCACGCGCGGTGCGCTCGTCGTCGCCAGTGATCATCGCGACGCGCAACCCCAGCGCCTGCAACGCCTTGATCGCGGCCGGGGTGGAGGGCTTGATGGGGTCGGAGACCGCCGCGACCGCGACCGCGCGGTCACCGACGACGGCGTAGACGGCCGTCTTGCCCTCTTCGGAGTACGCGTTGGCGACCTCGTCGAGGCCGTCGAGCGCGACGCCGAGCCGCTCCAGGTAGCGCGCGGCGCCCACCGCGACGCGTTCACCGTCGACGGTGGCGGCGACACCGAAGCCAGGCACGGCCTCGAAGCCGCTGGTGGCTGGGATCGCGAGGCCGCGCTCGCGGGCGGCTGCGACGAGCGAAGCGCCGATCGGATGCTCCGAGTCGCGCTCCACGGCCGCGATGAGGGTGAGCACGCGCGCTTCGTCCCAGCCGCTCACCACGTGGACGTCGCTGACCTCCGGCGCGCCCTTGGTGAGCGTTCCCGTCTTGTCGAACGCGACCACGCGGGCGTCGCCGACGCTCTGGAGCGCGCTCCCGTTCCGGAAGAGGACGCCCGTCTCGGCGGCCTTGCCGGTGCCGACCATGATCGAGGTCGGGGTGGCGAGCCCCATGGCGCACGGGCAGGCGATGATCAGGACCGCGACGGTGTTGACCAGCGCGAAGGTCAGCGCCGGTTGCGGACCGAAGGCGATCCAGATGCCGAACGTGATCGCGGCCACCACGAGCACGGTCGGCACGAAGTACAGCACCACGCGATCGACGAGCGCCTGGATCGGGAGCTTGGCGCCCTGTGCGGCCTCGACCATGGCGATGATCTGGGCCAGGACCGTGTCGGCACCGACGGCGGTCGCCGTGAAGCGGAGCGCACCGGTGGTGTTGATGGTGCCACCGACCACGTTGTCGCCTTGGCGCTTGGAGACCGGGATGGGCTCGCCCGTGATCATCGACTCGTCGACGTAGGACTCACCCGCGACGACGGCGCCGTCGACCGGCAGCCGCTCGCCTGGGCGCACGAGCACCTCGTCGCCGCGGCGTACGTCGGAGACGTCGATCTCGCGCTCCTCGCCGTCTCTGACGACGCGGGCGATCCGCGACTGCAGCGACATCAGCGCGCGGATGGCGTCGCCAGTGCGACCCTTCGCAAGCGCCTCGAAGTAGCGACCGAGGAGGATCAGCGTCACGATCACGGCAGATGCCTCGAAGTAGACGTGCACGGTCCCGGCCGGGAGCCACCACGGCACGAAGGTCGCGACGACCGAGTAGCCATACGCTGCCGAGGTGCCGATCATCACGAGCGAGTTCATGTCCGGCGCGCCGCGCCGCAACGCCGGCCACCCCTTGCGGTAGAAGCGCAAGCCGGGTCCGAACTGCACGCCGCTGGCGAGGACGAAGAAGACGAACGCGAGCACCGGCATCGGCACGAGCGCGTGCAACCAGGCGCCGACCGGTGCGATCAGCATGGCGCCCATGTCGAGGACGAAGATCGGCACGGTGAGCGCGGCGGCGAGGAAGACGGCGCGGCGCAGTTCACGCAGCTCGGCATCCTTGCGCTCGCGCTCGGCGGCGACGCGGTCGCTTCGCTCCACGCCTTCGAGCACGTCGTAGCCCGACTCGCGAACGGCGTCGATCAGGCGGTCGAGCGGGGCCACGTCCGGCAGGTAGCGGAGCGAGGCGCGTTCGGTGGCGAGGTTGACGTCCGCGCCGAGCACGCCGTCGACGCGGCGCAAGGCACGCTCGACGCGTGCCGAGCAGGCGGCGCAGGTCATGCCGGTGACCGAGAGCTCGACCTGCTCGACCACCGGCTCGTAGCCGGCCCCGCGGATCGCTTCCAGGAGGACGACGGGGGTGGCCATCGCCGGGTCGTAGCGGACGGTCGCCTGCTCGGTCGCCAGGTTCACGGACGCCTCGGCGACGCCCTCGGTCCGCCCGAGGGTGCGTTCGACGCGCGCCGTGCAGGCGGCACACGTCATGCCGCGCACGTGCACGCGCAGCGTGGCGTCGGTCGGT
Organism: Trueperaceae bacterium; assembly: GCA_007695125.1. GTDB lineage: Bacteria > Deinococcota > Deinococci > Deinococcales > Trueperaceae > CSSed10-48. Next base: position 4,416 of record REEJ01000264.1, read on the forward strand.
GATGTGGCGGCGATCGCTTCGCTCATGAGTCCATCCTACCCCACCCGGGGTGGGGCCTGGGAAGATTCAGACGACCCGGCGGCTCTCCGGTCGCACCTCAGGCCTTGTACTTCAGGGCTTCCATCAGTTCGTCGACGATGTGCTCCGTGTCGCCGCGTTGCGCAGCGGTGACCACGTGGTCGCGGATGTGGGAGCGCAGCACGCCGTCGCTCACCTTGCGCAGCGCGCCCTGTACGGCGGACACCTGCTTGAGCACGTCGACGCAGTACACGTTCGGATCGTCGAGCATCCGCAGCACGCCCTCGACGTGGCCGCGAACGCTCTTCAGGCGGCGCGACGCGTCTTCCCGCACCGCCGCGTCCAGGTGCAAGCAGTCGTCGTGGGCTGCGATGTGGGTGATCGCCTCATCGACGCCGTGCGTGTCCGACGGGCGGACCTCGTCCGGCGCCGCGCTCATGAGGCCGGTGCTGCCTGATAGCCCTCGTCGACGACGGCCTTGACCAACGCGTCGATCGGGGCGGATCCGGTGACGGACGCGTGGCCGGCGTCGAGATCGACGGCCGCGCTCTCGACGCCAGGAACGGCCTCGAGGGCTCGCTTCACCGCCGCGGAGCAGTGGCTGCAGGTCATGCCTTGAACATCGAGATGGGTCATGGTTACCTCCTCGGGGCGCGCAGAAGCGCGCCGAGCACCCCAGGGGGGGTGGGACTCCTCCCAGTCTACCCTCCGTCGCCGGGGTGATGGTCCCGTCGCACGACCCGGTGGCGTTGACAGCCGCGTGAGCGTGCCCCAGAGTGGTGCTGTCGCGGCGCCGGTCGACCCGATCGCAGGGCGCCAGACGACGCACCGTGGCGTGGAGGTCACGACGGGTATGGAGCTCGTGCTGTTGGTCCTAGGTGGCATCGGCATCGTCATGGCGATCGCGGTCAACGCCACCACCGTGGCGCGCTTCATCGACGAGCGGCGGCGCAGTCGGGTCCAACCGGTTGCGCCCAGCGACACCCCGCACGTCGACCTCGCGGCGGTGCATCAGGGCGTGCCGAGCGTTGCATCGACCGATGGTTCGGCTACGGACGCCAGCGTGACCACGGCCCGCTCGGTACCGGTGCTCGCGGCCGTACCGACGCGCCCCTCCATCCGCACCCCGGATCAGCGAGTGCGGGTGTTCGTCAGCTCCACGTTGGTCGAACTCGCGGAGGAGCGAGCCGCCGTGCGTGCCGCCGTCGAGGGCCTGCGCCTGACGCCGGTGATGTTCGAGTCCGGTGCCCGCGCCCACCCCTACGCGACCTGTACCGCGCCTACCTCGACCAGAGCGACGTCTTCGTCGGCGTGTACGCCCACCGCTACGGTTGGATCGCGCCGGGCGAGAGCATCTCCGGGCTCGAGGACGAGTACCTGCGCTCCGGCGATCGTCCGAAGCTCATCTACGTGAAGCGCGTCGAGGGTGGGCGCGAACCGGCGCTCGACACGCTGCTCGGCCGCGTCCGCGCCGACGACCGCGTCAGTTACCGCCCGTTCGACGACGCCGACGAGTTGCGTGACCTGGTGGCCGTGGACCTGGCGACGCTGCTCTCCGAGCGCTTCGACCGGCTGCCCGAGGCGTGGGTGCAGCCCGTATGCGCGCCCGTGCCGGGCGTGTGGGGACCGCTCTTCGGCCGCGAGCGCGAGCTGGCGCAGGCGACCGACCTGCTGGACGATCCTGCCGTCCGCCTCGTGACCCTGGTCGGTCCTGGTGGGATCGGGAAGTCGCGCCTCGCGCTCGAACTCGCGCACCGTCTGCGTGCCCGCTCCGGTGACGAGGTCGCGTTCGTGGGCCTCCAGGGCGTCGACGACCACCGACTCGTGGCGGGCGCGATCGCCGCGGCTCTCGGGCTCCGTGGTGCCGACGAGCGCGGCGCCGCCGTCGCGCTGTTGGCGCGACTGCTCGAGACCGCTCCCGGTCTCACGCTGCTGGTGACGAGCCGCGTGCCGCTGCGGCTCGCCGCTGAGCGCTGCGTGCCGCTCTCGCCGTTGCCGATTCGCCGACGTGGCCGCCGCCACGAGCACGGAGGCGCTCGTCGCGACCGCGCGTGCCAACCCGGCCGTCGGCCTGTTCGTGTGGCGCGCTCGCGCCGCCGACCCGACGTTCGACGTAGCAGCCAGCAACGCCGCCGCTCTGCTACAGTTCGCACGTCGTCTCGAGGGCTGGCCGTTGGCGATCCTGCTCGCGGCCGCCCGGGTGCGACACCTGTCGCTCGATGCGCTCGAACGTCGCCTCGATGCCACCCTCGGTGATCGCCTCGACACCCTCACCGGCGGAGCGCACGACCTGCCAGAACGGCAGCGCACCATCCGTCGCACGATCGCGTGGAGCGTCGACCTGCTGAGCGACGACGCCCGCACCTTGCTGCGTCGCACGAGCGTCTTCGTCGGCGGTGCCGACCTCGAGGCGATCGAGGCGGTGGCCGGCGCCGGTGCACGCCCGGGCAGCGGACCGACCACGGCGACGCTCGACGCGCTGGCGGAGCTCGTCGATCACGGGCTGCTGCAGCGGGTCGGGGGTCGAGGTCGGCGCGCGGTACCTCGGCTTCGAGCTCGTGCGCGAGAGCGCACTCGAGCAGCTGCAGGCGTCGAGTGACGAGAGAGCGGTGCGGTCGCGCCATGCGGAGCACTTCCTCCACGTCGCAGCGAGCAACGGTGTCGCGCTCCAGCACGGCCGAGCGGAGCGCCTCGCGGTGTTGCGCAGGGAGTCCGACAACCTCCGTGCCGCACTGGCGCACGTGACGTCGCTGCCCGACGCGCTCGCCGCCACGGCGTTCGCGCGTTCGCTCTGGCTGTACTGGTGGATCGAGGGGCAGGGAGCGGAGCACGTCCCGTGGCTGCGCGAGCTGCTGGCCGCCGCGGGCGCCGACGGCGGCTCGGATCTTGACCCTCACGACCGTGGCCCCCGCGATCCTGACCCCCAGCTGCGGCTCGACCTGCTGCTCGGCCTGTGCGCGTGCACGCTCCAGCAGCGCGACCTCGTGGCCGCGCGCGCGGCGCTGGATGCAGCCGAGGCAGCGCTCACGGCCGTCGACGACGTGCCGGCTCGCACCGTGTTGCACATCGCCCGGGCCATCGTGCACGCCAGCGAGGGTGATCTCGACGGTTGCCGACGGCACGCCGAGGCGGCCCGCACGAGCGCCGCCAGCGTGGGCTGGCCGTGGGCCGAGTCGTTCGGTTGGGTGATGCTCGCGCGCGCGGCGATCGGGCGCTCCGATCTCGCCGAGGCGGAGCGCTGGGCCGAGGCAGCCGCGACCCTCCAGGCCGAGGCGGGTGACCCGCAGTCCGAGTCGTGGGCTCGGATCTGCCTGGCCGTCGCGCGACGGTTCGGCAGCGCCAGCCTCGAGCCCGAGGCGGGTGTGGCGCGCAAGACGCTGGCCGACGTGAAGCGCGACGAACCGGAGGTCGAGCGCGCATGGTCGGAGGGCGCGGTCCTGCCGCTCGACGTGGCGGTGCGCTACGCGCTCGACCTGGCGATCTCAGCCCAGTCGTCCTCGACGTAGACGGCGAACTCGAGCAGGCCCGTGTTGCCGCCCGTCGAGTCGAGCAGCCTGAGCGTGACCGGTCGTCGCTGCGCGCAGGGCGCTGCAGGACTCCGGTGGTCAGACGCGCTTGAACACCACCGCGGCGTTCTGGCCGCCGAAGGCGAAGTTCACCGACAGCGCGACGTCGACCTGCTCGTGGCGTGGCTCGTGTGGGATGTAGTCGAGGTCGAGCTCGGGATCGGGGTCGAACAGGTTGCGGGTCGGTGGCAAGACGCCCGCGTGCAGCGCCTGGACCGTCGCGATGCCCTCGATGCCGCCCGCGGCGCCGAGCGTGTGGCCGGTCATCGACTTGGTCGACGACACAGGTGGCACGGCCTCGCGCGAGCCCCACACGGCCTTGAACGCCAGCGTCTCGTTCAGGTCGTTGGCGGGCGTGCTGGTGCCGTGCGCGTTCAGGTAGCCGACGTCGGCCGGTTCCAGCCCGGCGTCGCGCAACGCCCAGCGGATGCAGCGTACGGCGCCGGCGCCGCCCGGGGCCGGCGCCGTGATGTGGTACGCGTCGGCGCTCGTCGCGCCGCCGATGACCTCCGCGTAGATGCGGGCACCGCGGGCGACCGCCCGCTCGCGCTCCTCGAGGATCAGCACGCCGGCGCCCTCGCCGGCCACGAACCCGTCGCGGCTGGCGGTGAAGGGGCGACTGGCCGTCTCGGGCTCGTCGTTGCGCGTCGAGAGCGCCTTCATGACGGCGAAGCCACCGATGCCCATGGGGGTGACGCAGGCCTCGGCGCCGCCCGTGAACATGATCTCGGCCTCGCCGCGCTCGATGGTGCGGTAGGCGTCGATGATCGAGCCTGAACCGGTGGCGCAGGCGGTGACGACCGTGTTCGACGGCCCGGTCGAGCCGAAGCGCATGGCGACGTGGCCCGAGGCCATGTTGGCGATCAACTGCGGGATGAAGAATGGGCTCATGCGCATCGCGCCGCGCTTCCAGCGCACCTCGGACGTCGCCTCCCACGTGCCCAGGCCGCCGATGCCACTGCCGATCGACGTGCCGGCGTGCTCACCTGCGACGTCCTCGTGCGTCAGTCCGGCGTCGGCGAGCGCCAACTCGGCTCCAGCGACCGCCAGGTGTACGAAGCGATCGAGCCGCCTGGCCTCCTTGCGGTCCAGGTAGGTGTCGACGTCGATGTCGACCTCGCCCGCCATCCGAACGCTGAGATCCGACGCGTCGAACAACGTGATGGCGCGGATCCCGTTCGCGGCCCGGTGCTGCGCTTGCAAGAATGCGTCGGCGCCGACCCCGATGGGGGTCACCGGTCCGACGCCCGTGACGACGACTCGCTTCATGACATGCACTCGCCTCTCGAGCGACGCTCCGCCCGAGGGCGGTGGCCCGCGCTTACTGTTGCGACGCGATGAAGCGTACGGCGTCACCGACGGTGCGGATGCCCTCGGCTTCCTCGTCGCTGATCTCGATGCCGAACTCGTCCTCGAGCCCCATGATCAACTCGAC
>REEJ01000267.1 GCA_007695125.1 Trueperaceae bacterium
CCTCGTCGCTGATCTCGATGCCGAACTCGTCCTCGAGCCCCATGATCAACTCGACAACGTCGAGAGAATCGGCGCCCAGGTCGTCGACGAACGACGCGCTGTCGACCACGTCGCTCGGGTCGGCGTCGAGCTTGTCGGCGACGACGTCGCGAATCTTGTCCAGGATGGCGGCTTCGTCCATGGGAGGACCTCCTACGAATTGTTGCGACTCGCGAGCGGGCGCGCGTTCGTGCGCGAGTCTAGCACGCACCATGCGCACCGCCCGGAGCACGACGCTGCGCCGGTAGCCACGCTGTGCGTAGGGTCCCCCGGCGTGCTCGCCTCAGGGAGTGTGGCACGTCGGACCGAGCATGACAAGGCCCTTACGAACCCGGGCCGCCGCCGCCCGGCTACGACGGCTCGCGCGTCCACGCCCGGATGCGGCCGACGGTGTGCTCGGCGACCAGCCTCACGTACCACGGTCCGGCGGCCCCGAGGGCGCGCGGCTGGCTGCTTGCGACGCCCATGGTGGTGCCGACTCCGAAGCTCGCGAGCACGTGCTCCTCACCGGCGGCGTCGTGGAGCGTGACGCGGAAGGGGCCGCCGGCGAGCTCCTCGAAGCGCAGGACCAGGAACACCGTCCCACCGTCGGAAACGCCGCCGGCGAACGTCGCGTCGAACGTGGAGCCATCGAGCCGCACGTCGAAGAGCGGCGCGTGGCTCGGTGGCGGCGGGACCTCGGTCGGGACGCCGGTGGCGACGGCCGTGTCGCCGACCCACGCGTGCAACGCCACGGCGAACAGGACCAGCACGACGAGCCCTGCGGCCACGGCGCCGACGTCGCGCGGTGTGATCGTGAGCAGGTGCGAGCGGGTGCGGCGCAACGCCCGCAGCCCGTCGCGTCCGCCGACGCGCCACCAGGCCAGCGCCACGCCGCCGACGAGCGTCGCCGCGGCCACCCCCACCACGAGCGCGGGGGGCCAGCCGGACTGCAGTGTGAAGCGGACGGTGTCGTCGTTCGGCGCCGACCCCTGCAGCATGGGCCAGGGGAGCACCAGCCACGGCAACAGGCCTGCCAGGGCACCCGCCGCGAAGCCGATGCGCACGACCGCCCACCGTGCGGGGAGCTGCCGTGGCAGGGCGAGCAGCGCCGCGAGGCCGACGACCAGCGGCAGGAGCGTTCCGGCGGCCGTCACGAAGGCCCGCTGCCCCTGCGTGACCGTCCCGAAGGTGTACGACGCGTGCGGTCGGTCGGACCACACGCGGGCGTCGATGCCGGTGACCGTTCCGCCGACCGCCACCGCGGCGAGCGCGTGCCCGGCCTCGTGGAGGATCAGGTAGCCCTGGATGATGACGAGCGTGACGAGCACGAACCAGACGACCGTCGCCAGGCGTCGCGCCGCGGTTGACGAAGCCACGTCCATGCTTCGACGCTACGCTTGCGCGAGACCCGCGTCCATGGACGCCGGTCCCACCGGCAATCGACCTAGCCCCGTCGCGCGGCGGCTTCAGCGCAATGCGGTGTCGATGGCGCTGAGCAGCGCCTCCTTGCCGTCGTACCCCGGTCGCAGGAAGACGAACGCTCCGACGGACCAGTCCTGGACGGCGGCCAACTCGACGCCGCCGTCGAGCAGCTTGAGATGCGGGTACGCGCCGTACTCGACGAAGCAATCGAACTCGGCGGCGACGCGCTCGAGCCGCTCGAGGTTCGCGTCGTCGAAGGTGACGGTGCGCCCGAGGCCGAAGGCAGGTTTGCCGCAGCTGCCGCCCAGACCCACCATGTCGAGCCCAGCCACGGTCGGCGCGTGTGGTTTGCGTCCGGACCGTTCCAGGAACGCAGCCCGATCGCGCACCGTGTCGCGTGCCGCCTTCAGGCTCGCGACGTACGCACCGAGGGTGGGAGTGTCGCCGGACGGCATCACGAGCGCCTCCGCGTCGACCGCCCCGAAGCGGTGGTTCTGATGATCTCGCGCATGATGGCCTCCTCGGAGCGACGGCATGTGTCGTCGATCGCGATCAGGATACCCCACCCCACGTGGGGTGGACACGCGCATCGGCCGGTGGGTATCCTCAGCCACCCGTGTTCGAGGACCTCGCGAGCGTGGCGCTCGGTGGCCCGACCCGGGGCCGATGGAGGAGGCGCCGATGCACGTCTTGACACGTATCGCAGTTGCCGCGCTCGCCTGGTCCTTGCTGGCGTCCGCGTGGGCCGTGAACCACGGTCTGCCGATGCGCATGGCGATCACCCAGGACGAAGGAACCCTGACGCCGTACACCTATCAGACGGGCTATCCAGGGTACGAGTTGATGACGCTCATCTACGAGCAGCTCTTCCTGATGGACGAGGATCTCGTCCCGCAGCCGTGGCTAGCCGCCTCGCTCGACATCCACGACGACGTGCACTACCGCATCGAGCTCCGCGAGGGGGTCATGTGGCAGGACGGCACGCCCTTCACGGCCGACGACGTCGCGTTCAGCATCGGCTACTACCAGACCCACGTCCTCGGGCGCTTCACGACGTCGGCCAACAAGGTCGTCGACGTCGAGGTCGCCAGCGACCTGGAGGTGACGTTGACGCTCGCCGCACCCGATGCGGGCTTCGTGCAGACCGGTCTGGCCGACCTGCCCATGCTCCCGCGTCACGTCTGGGAAGGCATCGACGAGCCCCGGAACATGACCGAGGCGATGGGCACGGGACCGTACCGGCTCATCGAGTACCAGCCCGAGCAGTTCTACCGCCTGGCCGCGAACGACGAGTACTGGGGCCCGGAGCCTGCCTTCGACACGCTCATCGCCGCCGTGATCCGCGACGAGACCGCCACCTTCCAGGCGCTCCAAGCGGGCGAGATCGACGTTGCCGTGCGGCCGGTGCCGGCCGGCACCGTCGAGCGCTTCGAGGCCGCGCGCGACATCGACGTGCAGCAAGGGGCCGGGTTCCCGTCGACGATCCTCATCATGGACGTGACGCAGCCGGGCCTGGACGACGTCCGCGTGCGTCAGGTGATCGCCTCGAGCATCGACTACGTTCGTCTCGTCGACATCTTGCTCCTCGGCTACGGCACGCTGGGCACGCCCGGCTTCCTCCACCCCGCGAACCCGTTCGCCAATCCAGACACCGCGGAGTACGAGCGCATCACGCCCGAGCAGGTGGCCGGACGCCTCGGCGAGGCCGGCTACACGCGCGGCGGCGACGGTGTGTTCGAGAACGCCGACGGCGTGAGGCTCGCGTTCGAGTTCCTGGCGCCCGCCAACAACCCGACCCGGTTGCGCGCGGCGGAGCTGATCGCGCTCGATCTCAACGCCGCGGGCATCCGCGTGACGGTTCGCAGCATCGAGAACGAGGCCCTCGTCCAGCGCGCCTGGCCGGACTTCGACGTGTCGCAGGGGCGCGACTTCGAACTGTCCATGTTCGGTTGGAGCGCGCCGGTGAACGCCCAGGCGAACCTGCGCGGGCTGTTGCACAGCGACACGACGAAGGGGACGCTCAACCTGAGCGGCTATGGCGACCCGGAGGTCGATCGACTCACCGACGAGGCGTTGGTCACGACCGATCCGGACGCCCGCCGCGAGCTGCTCTACCGCGTGCAGGAGCGCTTGGCCGACGACTTGCCGCTCATCACCCTCTTCTACCAGGACGGCATCTACGCCTACCGGCCAGCGGCGTACGATGGTTGGACCTACATGGCCGGCCAGGGCATCATCCACAAGGGATCGTTCCTGCGCCGCTAGCGCGCCCCGAGCGACGCGCCTGGCGCAGGTGGGCGTGGCCGCCCGCGCCAGGCATCGCCTTCCGAGAGAGGACACGGCGTGCACTGGTACCTCGGACGCATCGGCCAGTACGCCCTCGTGCTGCTCGCTGCGCTCAGCCTGAACTTCCTCCTCCCCCGCGCGATGCCCGGGAGCCCGCTGCGCTTCCTGGCGGGTGAGGACGTCGGGATGCTCGCGCCGGCACAGGTCGCCGAGATCCGGGCTCGCTACGGCCTCGACCAGAGCCTCGGCGCGCAGTACGTGACCTACCTCCGGAACATGGCCACCGGCCAGTGGGGGTTCTCCTACCAGCTCGGGAAACCGGTGCTCGCCGCGATCCGCGACCGGTTGCCGTGGACCCTCCTGCTGGTCGGCAGCAGCCTGCTCGTCGCCACGCTGTTCGGCATCTTCGTGGGAGCGCTGGCGGCGTGGCGCCGAGGCCGAGGGCTCGACACCGCGTCGCTCACCGGCGCCATCGTCGTGGACTCGCTCCCGACCTTCTGGCTCGGGATGATCCTCGTCGCGGTCTTCGCGGTCGAGCTGCGCTGGCTCCCCATCTACGGGGCGTACACCCCGTGGGGACCGAGGTCCGGTCTCCCGTACCTGCTCGACGTGCTGCGCCACCTGGCCCTGCCCGCCACGACACTCACGTTGGCGTCGCTGTCCGGGACGTTCCTGGTCATGCGCTACGCCATGCTCGACACGCTGGGTCAGGACTACATCCGGACGGCACGGTCGAAAGGGCTGCCTGAGCGGCAGGTGCTCGTCAAGCACGCCGTGCGCAACGCCCTCCTCCCCGTGTCGACCGTGGTGTTCCTCAACCTCGGCTTCCTGATCGGCGGCGCCACCGTCATCGAGACGGTCTTCTCCTACCCGGGTGTGGGGACGCTGCTGTTCCAAGCCGTCTTGAACCGCGACTACCCGGTGCTCCAGGGAGCCTTCTTCATCCTCACCGTGTCGGTGATCCTCGCCAACGTCATCGCGGACCTCGTCTATCCGATCCTCGACCCACGCGTGCGCGGGAGCGGCTCGTGAGCACGTCCGGCGTGGTCGTGCCCAGCACTGCGGCCGGCTTCACCCACCCGCGCCGCCGACGCGACGGCACGGTCGGCGCCGTGCTGTTCGGCACGTCTTCGTCGACGATCGGCACGGTCCTCCTCGCCGTGATCGTCTTCGTCGCGATCTTCGGTACGTCCATCTCACCGTACGACCCGCGCGACGTCGTCGCTCGGCCCTACCTCGCGCCGAGCGCAGCGCATTGGCTCGGCACGAACGACATCGGTCAGGACATCTTCTCCGAGATCCTGTGGGGGACCCGCGTGTCGTTGCTCATCGGTCTGATCGCAGCGACTGCGGCGATCGTCGTGGGCACGCTCGTCGGCGTCGTCGCCAGCCTGGCCGGCGGCCTGGTCGATCAGGTGCTGATGCGCTTCACGGACGTCGTGCTCACGCTGCCGTTCCTGCCGCTCGCGATCGTGCTCGCGGCTTTCCTCGGCCCGAGCTTGTGGAACACGGCGCTCGTCATCGCGCTCGTGATCTGGGCACGACCCGCACGCGTGGTACGCAGCCAAGGCCTGTCGATCTGCAGCCGGACCTACGTCGAGGCCGCACACGCGTTGGGTGGCGGGTTCTTCCACGTCCTACGGCTCCACGTGGTCCCCGGCGTGATCCCGCTGGCGCTGTCGCAGTTCATCCTCGCCACCTCGGGCGCGATCCTCACGGAAGCGAGCCTCGCCTTCCTCGGTTTGGGCGACCCGATCCAAAAGTCGTGGGGGACGATCCTGTACTACGCGCAGGCGCGCGGCGCGTTCCTGAACGGCACCTGGCCGTGGTGGGTCCTCCCCCCCGGCTTCCTCATCTCGGCCACGGTCCTCGGGTTCGCCCTCGTCGGGCGTTCGCTCGAGAGCGTGCTGATGCCGCGCCTCCGACAGCACTAGGCGCTCGCCCGAGGAGGGCACCATGACCGAACCGAGCCACATGCTCCTGCTCGCCGTCTACGGGATGGAAGTCGTCGAGGCGGGCGGGGCGCTCGCGAAGCATGCCGATGCAGGGGGTCGCTCGCACGCCCACGTGATGCTCGCCCGCGAGCGCTCGCGCCCGGAGATCGAACGCGCCGCCGCGCATCTGGGCGTCACCGTGGACTTCGGCGACTTCCGCAACGGCGAGGTGGAGCCGGATGTTGCATCGAAGACCGCGCTCGTGCGCGTGTTGCGCACCGTCAGGCCGCGGATCGTGATCAGCCAGGACCCCGAGCACTCGCAGCACGACCTCGATCCCGACCGTCGGCCGGCGATGACGCTGTTGCTCGAGAGCCTGGCGCTCGCGGCGCGCGACTTCGCCCTGGACGCCATGCCCGGTCTCGAGCCGACGCCGATACCGACCATCTACTACCTGACCCCACACCACCCGAACTGCGTCGTCGACGTCTCGGACGTGTGGGACCGCAAGGAGCGGGCGATGGACGAGCTGCGCAACCAGATGACCTTCAGCGGGCAGCACTTCCCGCGCTACTACCGCCCCGAGCACCTCGAGCGCATGGTCCCTGGCTGGGGCGAGCTCGAGGACGACTATGCGCGCGGCCGCGCCATGCACAGGGTGCTCGACCAGGTCACGCACCTGCACAACGGTGCGGGTGGCCACGGGCACTTCGCGTTCGCGGAGGCCTACCGCCGCGAAGGGCGCTTCCACCTCGACGCGTTGATCCCCTGAGGCCCCGCCGTGGCTGCAGGCGACGAGTCACCTCCACCGCGCCGCGCCGCGCCCTGGGCGCCGCTCCGGAACCGCACCTTCGCGCGGCTCTACCTCGCCCAGCTCGTCCACCTCGCCGGCGATGCGCTGGTGTGGGTGGCGCTCGCGCTCCTCGCCTTCGAGATCGCGGGCCCTCGCGCCGCCGCGGTCCTGGGCGTCGCGCTCACGATGCGCGTCGCCGCGTTCGTGGTGTTCGCGCCCATCGCCGGCGTGTTGGCCGATCGGTTGCCGCGGGTCTGGCTGATGGTCGGGGCGCTCGCCGGTCGCGCCGCGATCCTCGTCGCGCTCGCCGGCGCCGCGACCGAGTGGCAGCTCTACGTCGCCATGCTCGCGATGAACGCACTCGCGGCCTTCTTCACACCGACGTACCAGGCGTCGGTGCCTGCGGTCACCACGCGCTCTGAGTACCCGCGTGCCGTGGCGCTGTCGGGGGCCACGTTCGAGCTGCTCGGTGTTCTCGGTCCCGGTGTCGCCGGTGCCGTGGCGGTCGCCTTCGGGGCGCGGTCGCTGTTCGTCGCGGCGGCCGTCGCGCTCGCCGTCTCGGTGGCGCTCCTGCTCACGCTGCGGTCGCGGCTCGACGTCCGCGGCGCCGACGAGGGCGAGCGCGAGGCGACCACGAGCGGCTCGGACGACGCCGCCGTCGAGCGCGGCTGGACCGCCATCACGAGCGGCAGCCGCTGGCTCTGGCGCGACGCGGTCATGCGCTACGGCCTCGCGCTCGAGCTCGTCGCCTCCATCGGCGGCGCCTGGATCTTGGTGAACAGCGTCGTGCGCGTGCGCTCGTCGCTCGGCCTGGACGAGTTCTCGTACGGCGTCGTGATGGCCGCTTTCGGGCTCGGCGCAACGCTCCTGGCGCTCGGCCTCGCCACCTTCGCGTCGGTGCTGCGCCCCAGGCTGACCATGACCATCGGTGCGCTCGCCATCACCGTCGCCGTGATCCCGGCCGACCTCGTCGGCCTGGCGCCGCTCGCAGCGTTGTGGTTCCTCGCCGGCGCCGGCAGCAACGCGGTCAACGTCCCGATGTTCGCCGTCATGGCCGAGCGAACGCCGCGCTCGCGCCATGGTCGCGTCTACGGCGCCCACTTCGCCTGGAGCCACCTGTGGTGGCTCGGTGCGTATCCGCTGGCAGGCTGGCTCGGGACCGCCCTGCCGAACGCCTCGTACGCCGTCGGCGGTGGGGTGGCGGCGGTCGTCCTCGTGCTGGTCGTCGCGACCCTGGCGCCGGGAGCGCGTCGCGCCGAGCAGTCGCCCGCGTATACGCTGGAGCATGGAACGTAACCCCGGCACGCGTACGGTACGAGCGGCTCGCGGCTCCCGCCGGACCGCGAAGGGCTGGATCCAGGAGGCCGCCAAGCGGATGCTCATGAACAACCTCGACCCCGAGGTGGCGGAGCACCCCGAGCAACTCATCGTCTACGGCGGGCGCGGCAAGGCGGCCCGCGACTGGGCGGCGTTCGACGCCATCGTCGCCACCCTCGATCGCCTCGAGGACGACGAGACGCTGCTGGTGCAGTCCGGCAAGCCCGTCGCCGTGATGCGCACGCACGACCTCGCGCCGCGCGTGATCATCGCCAACAGCAACCTGGTGCCCCGCTGGGCCGATTGGGAGCACTTCGACGAGCTCGACCGCGCCGGTCTCATGATGTACGGCCAGATGACCGCCGGCTCCTGGATCTACATCGGTACCCAGGGCATCTTGCAGGGCACCTATGAGACGTTCGCCTCGGCCGCGAACCTCCACTTCGGCGGCAGCCTGGCGGGTACCGTGACCGTCACCGCCGGGCTGGGTGGCATGGGCGGCGCGCAGCCGCTGGCGATCGCGCTCGCGGGCGGCGTCGCGCTGTGCGTCGAGGTCGATCCCACCCGTATCCAGCGGCGGCTCGACACGCGCTACCTGGACGAGGTGGCACGCGACCTCGACCACGCCCTCGAGCTGGCCGACGCCGCCAAGCGCGAGCGCCGCGCCCGCTCCATCGGCCTGCTCGGCAACGCGGCCGAGGTGCTGCCGGCCATGGTGGCGCGCGGCTTCACGCCCGACCTCGTCACCGACCAGACCAGCGCCCACGACCCGCGCTACGGCTACCTCCCGCCGATGCGCGCCGACGAGGACGCCGACGCCATGCGCCAGGCCGATCCGGAGGGCTACATGGTGCGCGTGCGCGCCGCCATGGCCGAGCACGTGCGCGCCATCCTGGCCATGCAGCGCGCCGGCGCGCTGGCCTTCGACTACGGCAACAACCTCCGCGCCGAGGCCAAGGCAGCCGGCGTCGAGGACGCGTTCGACTACCCCGGCTTCGTGCCGGCCTTCATCCGCGAGTCGTTCTGCGAGGGCCGCGGCCCCTTCCGCTGGGCGGCGCTGTCGGGCGACCCGGCCGACATCCACGCCACCGACCGGGCGCTGCTGGAGCTCTTCCCCGACGACGAGCGCCTGCAGCGCTGGCTGCGCTACGCCGGCGAGCGCGTCGCCTTCCAAGGGCTTCCGGCGCGCATCTGCTGGCTCGGCTACCGCGAGCGTGATCGCGCCGGATTGCGCTTCAACGAGATGGTGCGCAGCGGCGAGGTGTCGGCGCCGATCGTGATCGGTCGCGATCACCTCGACGCCGGCTCGGTCGCCAGCCCGTACCGCGAGACCGAGGCGATGCGCGACGGCTCCGACGCCGTCTCGGACTGGCCGCTGCTCAACTTCGCGCTCGCCGCGTCGTCCGGTGCGGGCTGGGTGAGCTTCCACCACGGCGGCGGCGTCGGCATGGGCTACAGCCAGCACGCCGGCCTGGTGGCGGTGGCCGACGGCAGCGAGCAGGCCGAACGGCGGCTGCGCCTGTGCCTCACGAACGACCCGGCGCTCGGCGTGGTGCGTCACGCCGACG
>REEJ01000164.1 GCA_007695125.1 Trueperaceae bacterium
AAGGTGATGATCACCTGCTCGAACGGGCTGGTGTGCCGGTGACGCAAGAGGTAGTCGATCAGGGCGCGGTCCTCGCGCACGGTCTTCGTGCCCTCTCCGTACGACACCCGCGCCGATTGCACGATGCGGGCGTCGCCGCCGAGGTAGTCCACCATGCGGACGAAACCGTGGTCGAGCACGTCGAGGCGCTGGTCGAGGAGGTCGTCCGCCGCTGCTACCGAGATGCGAGCCATGAGGCGCATCGTACCCGCCACCCGCAGCCAGGGGCGCAGCGTCGGGCCAGGTGCAGGGACGTCGTCAGCCGAGATCGAGCAGGTCGTCGGGCGAGAGCTCGTCGTGCGCCCGCTGCACCGCGGGCAGCAACGACACGAGGCTGAGCGTGTCGGCAAGGACCTGCTCGAGCGTCTCCAGCGCGCCCTCAGCGCCGCCAGCGAAACCCGTCACCACGTGGCGCTCGCCCACCACCAAGCTCACGTCCGGCGCGGCGCGCTCGACCAACAGACGCCGCAGCACGGCCCTGACCGGCGGCGTCAGCAAGAGCGTCACGCCATCGGCGTCGCGTGCGTAGACGCTGACGTCGGCGTCGAACGCCGGGTCGTTCGGCAACGCCAGGCGCACGGCGCCGCTGCGGCTCGCCTGGAGCGACTCCAGCACCTTGTCCTGACGCGGCGACGCTCGGAAAGCCACACGTGCGATCGGGTCCTCGGAGCGCACCATGCAGATCGTTCGCACCACCGTCACGACGCCGCTCGGGCCGCGCCGCTCGCTCACCGCGTCGAACAGGTAAGCCGTGGGCAACCCGTCCCGGTGCAGGGCGAAGATCGGCGCCAACGACGCGACGTCCAGGTCGAGCCACCGCCGAATGCGCTCCGCCACGTCCGCGGCGTCGGACAGTTCGAGCCGCGCCGCGAGCGAGCGCCAGCGCTCGAGACGCTCGTCGATGGGCTGCTTGCGCCGGAAGAACACGTACCCGTCATAGCAGAACGGCGCCCCTCGTGGGGCGCCGCCGAGACCCGTTCGAACTGTGCCTAGACGCTGAAGCCGAACATCCGCATCTGCTTCTTGCCGTCGTCCGACATCTTGTCCATGCCCCACGGCGGCGACCACACGAACGTGACCTCGACCTTGCGCACACCTTCGACCTTCATGCAGGCCAACTCGGTGTCGGCCTGGATCATGTCCTGCACGGGACAACCCATGCTCGTGAGGGTCATGTCGATCGCGACGTCGCCTTCGGGCGAGACCTGCAGGTCGTACACCAAACCGAGATCGACGATGTTGACCGGGATCTCCGGATCCCTGACGACCTTGAGGGCTTCGAGGCACTGCGAGCGGAGCGTGTCGGGGTCGACCATGCCACCAACGCTAGCAGGTTCGGCGTCACTCATGCGTCATCCGCGTCATCGGCGTCATCGGCGTCATGGGCGTCATGGGCCGAGGGAGGCGCGGCGCGGCCCCGCATGATCGCGTCCTCCGCCTCGGCGATGTCGGCAGCGAGCTCGTCGCGCACCAGCACGACACGCTCCCGCAGGTCCTGGAGCCGCTCGCCCAGGGCCGACTCGACGGCCTCGAAACGCGCCTCGAGCCGGGCCTCGCTGCCGTGGAGCGCGCCCTCGACCCCGGCCCGCACGCTCTCGAAACGCTCGTCGAGCGAGCGCTCGAGCGCCTCGATCTCCGCGCTCCGGACGCGCTCGACGGCGCTCCGGGCCTGATCGAGCTGCCGCTCGAGCGCGTCCACGCGGCGCAGCGCCCGCGACTGATCGAGCAGACCGGCCAGCAGCAACACCACCGCGGGCACCAAGGCCGCCAACAGCACGACCCATCCGAGCGCGAACTCGACGACGCCCACGAGCAACTCGAGGCGGAGGGGTGCGCTCATGGCCTCCCAGTTGAGCGCCGCGACGAGCGCGCCGAGGACGAGCAAGACCGTGAGGAGCAGCAGACGACCGCGCATGGCGAGAGCGTACCACCCGCCCAGCGCCGTGGCGCGCGCCACCGCTGCCTGGCTCACTGCCGGCACGTCGCGTCCGCGTCATGATCGGGCATGGCCACCACCAACCGCTCCACGCGAGATCGAGCCTGGCGCCGGCTTCGCGCGGGCCACCGCCTCGCGTCCGTCGCGGCGCTGGCGCTCGTCCTGGCCGGGGCGGCGGGACCGAGCGGCTCCGCGCAGGACGGCGCCACGGACGCGAGCGGAGACGTCGTCGGCGAGGTGCGCTACGACGCTCGCGACCAGCGCGACGCTTGGACGGGGCGCGCGCCGCTGCGCGTCGATGCCTTCGAGCTCGACCTCGATGACCTCGGCGGCGCCCGCCTCGAGGCCTCCGTCCGTGTGGCCGAGCTCCGCTCCGGCAACGTGCTGCGCGACTTCAACGCGCGCGCGACGCTGTTCCAGGCCGGCGAGTACCCCGAGGTGCGCTTCGTGCTCACGAGCGTGGTCGGCTCGTTCGACCCGGACATCGGCGATCCGCAGGCGCTCGAGCTGATCGGCGACCTCTCGCTGCGCGACGTCACGCGCGAGGTGCGCGCGTCGGTGACCGCGCTGGTCGACGACGGCTGGGTGCACGTCGCCGTGCAGTTCGAGGTGTCGCTGGCCGCCTACGGCCTGAGCGCGCCGCGCTTCCTCACGCTCGTCGTGGAAGACGACGTGGCGATCGAGGTCGACGCGTCGTGGCCCCTGGACCGCGACTCCACAACCACCACTCGGTGACGAGCGCCAACGCGGCGAGCGCCAGCAGCCAGGCGGCCAGCGGGGTCGGTCGCTCGACCGGCAACAGCGGTCCCACCACGTCCCGGTCGTCGGGACCGGGACCGGGCAGGCGGGTCTGCTGCGGCGCCAACAGGCTCGCGCTCACCGTTCGGCCCCCCACGTCCACAGGACCCGGAACCGTGATCGGCTCGCCGTCGTCGCCGGTCGCCCCGAGCACGACGCGGGCGTCGCCCCGGAAGCGCTCGAGCACGTTGGCCATCAGCGTCGGGAAGGCGGGCCTGAACACCAGGTCGGTCTGGCGAGGGTGGACGAGGAACTGCAGGACGCGCCCGCGCTCGTCGTCGCGCCAGCGCAGCACCGGCCGGAGATCGGTGCTGCTGGCCAACACGCGCCAGCCGGGCTCGTCGAGCGACGGCCCCGCACCGTCCGGCGCCAGCCCCACCACGACCTCGCGCAGGTCCACGAAGCGCAGCAACGGGTCGGCGCGATCCCACGTGGCGATGCCGACGTACTCCGGCTCGGCCGGTGGGCTGGGCAGCAGGATCAGGTCGCCCGACGGCGCAGCGTCGGGATCGACACCCGTCAGCACGCGAACGTCCGCCGGCGTCGTCCGGGCGAGCCCCGTCAGACGCGTCGACACCCCCGGCACCGCCGCGAGGGCGCGCATGACGCTCTCCACGTCGGTGTCGACGACCACCTGCAACGGGCGTTGGCCCGCGTACGCGACGTCGTCGAGCGACAGCGCGTCGGCGGCCGGCAGCCCCACCAGGCGCGCTTCGACAACGCCCGAGCCGACGTCGATCGGGAAGGTGACGCTGGCCTGGTCGCCCGACGGCACCAGCAGGTCGGCCGACGCCAAGAGCGCGCCGTCCTGACGCACCTCCACTCCGACCGAGCGCGGTCCGACGGCGTTCGAGGCGACGGCGACGAAGGCCTGTTGGATGCCGAGGTCGAAGCCGACGATACCGATGTTCTCGCCGCTGCCGCCGACGTCGATCCGCACGACATCGGGGCGCTCCAGGCCCGGGTCGTCACCGATCAGGGCGACGCGGGCGCGCGCGGCATCGCCCTCGCCCGCCAGGTCCAGGGCCAGCGCGACGGCGCGATCGAGGTCGGCGCTGTGATCGGCCGGCGTGAACGCCTCGAGCGCGGCGTCGAGCGCCGAGCGATCGTCGCTGAAGCCGAACGCCAAGCGCGGTTCGGTCCCGGCACGGACGACGGCGACGCGACCCGCATCGGCCGCGAGATCGCGCACGGCCTCCCGCGCCCGGTCCATGCGCGCTCCCTCCGGGTCGACGGCCGCCATGCTGGCGGACGCGTCGATCACGACGACGAGATCCGGCGGTCCCTCGAGCCGAAGGTCGGGTTGGGCGAGTGCGAGCGCGGCCAGCGTCGCGGCGAGCAGTTGCAGCAGGAGCGACCACGTCGGCGTGAAGCGGCGTCGCCGCGCGGCCACCTCGCGCGCGCGCTCCCACAGGAACAGCGCGGACACCTCCACACGCCGCGTGCGCGAGCGCAGGAAGTGGAGCAGCACGATGATCGGCAGCGTGGCCAGCAGCCACAGGAACGCCGGGGCGGCGAAGGCCAGGCTCATGGTCGGGTGCGGTGCGGGACGGTCGATGGGGGGCTCGGTCGGTACACTCGAGTCAAATCGTACCGCGCACATGCGCGAGCGCTCGTCGGCCGTCCACGACCTGGGCGCGCCCCCGCTCGACAGGAGGCCCTGCATGCAGACCCACCCCGAACCCCTGGCCATCGGCGCCACCGCGCCGGCGTTCGATCTGCCGGCGACCGATGGTTCGCGCGTTCGTTCCGCCGACATCGACGCAGAGGTGCTCGTCTACATCCAGGGCTGCAACCACTGCCCGTATGTCATCGCTTACGTGGAGCGCCTCAAGCGCCTCGCGACGGAGTACGCGCCCAAGGGCGTCGCGTTCGTGATGGTGAACTCCAACGATGCCTCGACGCACCCCGACGACGATCTCGCGTCCATGCAGGCCTTCGCGCGCGAGCACGACCTCCCCTTCCCATACCTGTGGGACGAGGACCAGAGCGTGGCACAGGCGTACCGGACCTTCCGCACGCCGGAGTTGCTGGTGTTCGACCGCGAGCGGCACCTGCGCTATCACGGCCGGATCGACGACTCGGCCAAGGACCCCGCAGCCGTGACGAAGGAGGACCTCCGCGAGGCCCTCGACGCGCTGCTGGCGGGCGAGGAGATCGAGGAGAGCGAGACGTGGGCGGTGGGCTGCACCGTGAAGTGGAAGCCAGAGAACGTCCCCGTGATCGGCTGACGCACGCCGTGTTGCCTTGAGCTCAGACGCTGCGGGTGCGCATCACCACGAGCAGACCGCCTCCGGCATTCTCGATGGTGTGCTCTTGCCCCGCGCCGATCAGGGCGAGCACGCCCTTGCCGAGGCGCGTCGAGCCGCTCGGCTCACGCACCAGTGCCTCGCCCTCGAGCACCTGGTACACGCACCCGCCGATGTCGGGGGGACCCTCGAGCCGTTGACCGGCTTCGAAGCAGAGCAGGTCGATCCTCACGCCCTCGTGCGAGACGATCTCCTGGCGCTGGACCTCGCGGAGCGAGAAATGGCGTGCGTCGGCGATGGGTTTGGTCTGCACGGTCGACCTCCTGAGGCGGCGAGGCGGGGCTCGCCGGTCGTACGCGTCTGGGACGACGTCGACCCATCCTACGACGCCGCGAGGCGTGTGGATAACGGAGCGAAACTGTGGATAACTCTCCGGGACTTGACAACCACGCGGTGACCTGGTAGGCGCGGCGCTTCCCGGTCCGGCTCGAGAAACGTCGTCCAGGACGACTCTCCGCGATTTTCGCGCTCCAGGTCGCGCCTGAAGAGCCTGCGCCGGGCCTTGTCCACATGGCTGTGGAGAACTCGCTGCGAATGTGGAGAACCTCAGAAGACCCGTCAGCGCGCGGACTTCGCGGCCGCGACGAAGCGGCGCAGCGCATCGTGGTCCTTCACGCCGGGGCTCGACTCCACCCCACTGGCCACGTCGACGCCCAGCGGATCCAGGGCACTGATGGCAGCGGCGACGTTGTCCGGGGTCAGACCACCGGCCAACACCCAGCGGTCGAGCGCGCGCAACGCCTCGGCCTCCGACCAGTCGAACGCCTCGCCTGAGCCGGGCCGTAGGCCGTCGACCAGGACAGCGTCGACGGGCAGCCGACGCAGGTGCTCGACCGACAGGCCCGGGCCGAACGAGACTGCGCGGATCACCGCCACACGCTCGCGGAACGACGCCACGAGCGCGTCGTCCTCGTCGCCGTGGAACTGGACCGCACCGAGCCGCAACCGGCCGATCGCCTGGTGCACGAACGACGCCGGCGCGTCGACCACCACCGCGACGCGCTGGACGAACGGTCCGAGCGGCGCGAAGACGGCGGCCGCCGCATCGAGGTCGACGTAGCGCTTCGATCGCGCCCACAGGTTGACGGCGATCGCGTCGGCGCCGGCGGCCTCGGCCGCGAGCGCATCCTCGGCGCGCGTCACGCCGCAGACCTTGACCCGCACGACGCCGTTGCGCCTCATCATCGTGCCACCTCCCGCGCGACGCCCGCGACCACTTCGACCGTCGCCCCGAGGCCGCTCGCGAGGAGGTCGGAGCGCTCGCGCGCCATCTCGACCTCGAGCCGGGCGTCGCCATCGCCGAGGGCGACGATCTGGACGAGGCCGTCGCCTAGGTGCACCTCGACACCGCGCACCCGCTGCGCCTTGCCGCGATCGAGGTGCTCAGCCACCCGCAGCATGCCCGCCAAGGCGCGCACGCGTGCGAGGTCGTCGGCGGCCAGCACCGACCCGAGCCCTTCGTCGCCGACCTGACCCTTGCGATGGAAGCGCACGAGCAGCGCGATCAGCGCTTGCTCACGGTGCTCGAAACCTGGCAGCGCGCGACCGAGGACGAGCGTCTTGCCGTGGTGGTCGTGCCGGTACGCGTCGATCGCCATGCCGATGTCGTGGAGCAGCGCGGCCGCGCCGAGGAGGTCGCGCTCCCACGCACCGAACGCATGCAACGGCGCGGTCTGGTCGAACAGCTGCCAGGCCACGGCGCGCACGTGCTGGTCATGAGCGCTCTCGACCTGGTGCTGCCGCAGCAGGTTGCGCACGGAGAACGCTCGAACGTCGTCGAGCAGATGCTCGCCGCCGGGGACCAACCGCGGGTAGAAGAGCCCATCGCGCAAGCCCTGCCCGGACACCAGCAGCTCGTCGAACCCACTGGAGCGCACCACCTCGGACCACACCACGGCGCCGGCCGCGATGATGTCGGCGCGGTCGCGGTTCAGTCCGGGAAGGTCGGCGCGCTGGGAGGCCTTCATGCGCACCAGGTCGTCGGTGAGCGCATGGAGCGCGCCGGCCGAGAGACGGTAGCCGTGGAGCAGGTCGAGCGGGTAGCCGCGCCGCTGCTGATCGACGTCGGCGAGGTTGCGCAGGGTGCCCCCGAGGCCGACCAGCGTACGGCCAGGTTCGTCCTCCGAGCGCTCGAACCAGGGTGCCACGGCCTCGCGCGCCGCGCGCGCCAGCGCCCGCACGCCCTTCGCCTTCGGCGGGTCGCCGCGCAGGAACGTCTCCGTCGACCGCACCGCGCCCAAGGGCCAGCTCTCGCCGGCGAGGAAGCGCCGCGCCCGCAACCTCGACAGCTGCACGCTGCCGCCGCCCAGGTCGACGACGGTCGCGTCACGGACCGTCGTCGCGTTCGCGACGGCGAGGGCGGCGACGCGCGCCTCGGCCGCACCGTCCAGGACCCGCAACTCGATCCCCGCCCGCTCGCGCGCGGCGGCCACGAAGGCGT
This sequence comes from Trueperaceae bacterium, assembly GCA_007695125.1. Taxonomy (GTDB): domain Bacteria; phylum Deinococcota; class Deinococci; order Deinococcales; family Trueperaceae; genus CSSed10-48. The sequence continues at coordinate 7,523 of REEJ01000164.1, forward strand.
CGCCGTTGGCCGCGCCGCGCACGGCCGAGGTCGCGGTCGCGACCACATCGTCGATCTCGACCGCGCGGCAGTAGCTGGCGAAGGTCCGGAGCGCGGCGATGCCGCGTTCGAAGGGCTCAGCGCGCAGCACGCCGTCCGGACCCATGCCCTCGGCCAGGCGGACGTTGGCACGCAGCTCATCGACGCGCCGGAACGACACCCCGGGCTCGAACGCGTAGTCCACGAGCTTGGCGGTGTTCGAACCGACGTCGATGACCGCCGTGCGTCGCATCGCCGCCGTGCCTCTCAGAACGCGTCTCGGATGAGCGTGACGCGGGCCGCTTCGGCGTCGCCGTGCACGAGCGCGGCGTCGAAGCGCACGCTCGCCTCATGCAACGCGCGCGCGGCCAACCACGCGGCCGCCGCGCGCCGCACGCGCTCCCGCTTGCGCGCGACCAGCGACTCGGCCGGACCGCCCCACCCAGCCGACGTGCGCTGGCGCACCTCGACGAACACGATCGTGTCGCCGTCGCGCATCACCAGGTCGATCTCACCGTGCCTGAACGTGGCGTTCTCGGCGAGCGTGGTCCAGCCACGCGCCTCGAGCCAGCGCCGAACTCGTGGCTCGGCCCAGTGGCGCGACCGCCCGACCCGCTCGCCGATCGCCCGCGCTGACGCAGCGGGCGGCGCCGTCATCGGGGCGTGACCACGGGCTGCGCCGCGTCGGCCCAGAGCCCTTCCAAGTCGTAGAAGGCGCGCGCCTCGGAGCTCATCAGGTGGACGATCAGGTCGCCGTAGTCGATGAGCAACCAACGCTGCGACGGCCCCTCCACCCCGCGCGGTCGGCGACCCGCGGCCTTGAGTCGCTCGAGCACCTCGGACTCCAGCGCCTGCAGCTGCAGCTGCGAATCGCCCGTCGCGATCACGAACCAATCCAGCGCATCGGACACGCCGGTCAGGTCGAGCACCGCGATGTCCTTGGCGCGCTTGTCGTCGAGTGCGTCGACGATGATCTGGATCTCGTCCGGAACGGAGACGGCGGTGGCGCTATCGGTCATGGGTTCCCTCCAGGGGGGAGCGTCGACTGGGCAACGAGCCGGACGGGCGCTGCGCCCGCACCCGGCTCGGGCGCATCGTCGCCCAACACGAGCTGCAAGCCCACCGCGCGCCCGTGGGCGGCGGGGAGCCGATCGATCTGTTGCTTGCCGACGTCGAGCAGGTCGGCGTAGAAGTCGGCGTCGAGCCAGTGCGGCGCCGTCGCCACGAGGCGCGTCGGGGTCGGGTCGAAGGGGGCGCTCGAGAGCACGAGCGTCTCGACCGGGACGCCCATCGCGACCAGCCGCTCCGCGTAGCGCTCCTCGAGTCCCTCGCGACCGGAGCGGTTCACCACTTGGAGCGTCACGTCCGGCGCCTCCGCCATGACGCGGGCCGTGCCACCGAACGTCTCGGCGAGGAAGCGGTCGACGGCGATCCGGTCGACCAAGAGGCGCGTGTCGTCCTCCTGCTCGATCACCGGCAGCGTGGCGGCCTGGATGCGCAGCCGCGGGATGCGCGGCAGCAGCTCGCGAACCAACGCCGGCGAGGCGTTCGTGTCGACGTCGTCGAAGAAGGTGTCGATCAGCGCCGGCAGCCGCGTGATGGTGCCCACGTGCAACTCCCGCACCCGCGCCAGCATGGCGTGCGCGAGCAGCTTCACGCGGTCGAGGCGGTCGAAGTCGCCGCGGGCGGTCTGCCGGTAGCGGACGAAACCGGCCGCGTTCTCTCCGTCGAGCACCTGCACGCCTGGGCTCAGGTCGATGAACAGTCCGGCCGCGCGGTCGGTGTAGCGCATCACGTGCGGCACGTTGACCTCGACGCCCCCGAAGGCGTCGACGAGGCGCTCGAAGATGTCGAGGTTGATGACCACGTGGTAGTCCACCGGCACGCCGAGCACGTCCTCCGCGGCGCGCCGCAGGCCGTCGGCGCCGCGCCGGATGAAGATCGAGTTGGCCCGTCCGTTCCAACCCTCCATCCACAGGTCGCGCGGCAAAGCGATGATGGTGACGTCGTCGTTGACGACCTGCACGAACAAGATGGTGTCGGTGTTGGCACCGTCTGGGCCGCGCGGGCCGGTGTAGCGCCACCCGACGATGGCGCCGCCCGTGCCGTAGATCGGCGTCGCGCAACCCTCACAGTCGGCGTAGAACGGCTCGCGCCCGGCCACCACGAAGCTCGCCGTGAAGTCCTCTGCGGCGACGCCGAGCAGCTCGCGTTGGCTGAGCGTCAGCTCGGCCCGGGCGACGTCGCGCGTCATCCAGAAGCCCGCCAGTCCCACGACCGCCACGAGCAGCCCCACGCCCTGCAAGGCCCAGGCGAGGCGGCGCCGGCGGCGGACGGGGTCAGGGGTGCTGGCTGGTGAGTTCGTCATGGACCTTCAGCGTACGCGGATGGACCGCCTTGCCATGGCTTCGCAGGTAGCGAACCTTCGTCTCGACGGCGCGTCGGTAGGCGCGCGCGAGGTCGCGCAGCGCCAGCTCGCGAACGTCGGCGTTGACGCCCCTGCCGGGTTCGGTCACGTCCGCCACGTACACGGCCATCGCCACGCGGTCGCCGTAGCGGGGACCGCACACGTGGTGCTCGATGGCGTTCAGCACGCGCTCGTCGGTGATGCCCCACGAGACGGCGATCGCCCGACCGGCGCGCCCGTGGAGGGCGAGGGGGTCGTCGATCTCGACGTCGTGCTCGGGCGGCGCGAGGGCCAGGAGGCGCTCGCAGTCGAGGTCGCGCGCGACGTCGTGCAACAGCGCCGCGAGGGCGGTCGCGCGCCGCTCGCCGCGATCGAAGCCGTTGGCGATGGCGATGGTGTCGGCGAGCGCCGCGACGCGCTGGATGTGCGCGAAGCGCTCCTCGCTCACCATGGCTCGCACCCGCTGGCAGTAGGGCGCGATGCTGGCCCGCTCGCACGGGCTGCTGGCCGGGAACGGCGACTCACGAAGCGAGCCGCGGTTGGGTGTGAGAGGTGCATCACTCATGTGCGAGGTCGCGGCAACGTCACCGCTGTCGCGAGGGTACCACGCGTCCCCCGCGCGTTCGCACGTCGTTGGCAGCGGCCCAGCGCGTCACGGCGATGAGCGCTCCTCCGTCGAGTCGCCACCGTCGGGCCCCTGGTCGAGCCCCTCGTCGAGCGCCTCGCCAACGGGCTCGTCGTCTGGCCCGCCCTCGGCGTCGCCATGCTCATCAGCGTCACCGGCCTCTTCCGCGCGCCGCTGCTGCGCGAGGTAGCGCCGCTCCGCCGCTCGCTGGTCGGCCGCGTCCGTGCGCAGGTGCTCGCGAGCTTCGTCGTCACCGGCGTCCTCGTCGAAGTACTCGAACGCCGCATCGCCGATGCGAACGTCGTCGCCGGTCTCGGCGCCCGCACGCTTCAGCAGCTTGTTCACGCCGAGCGCCGCGAAATGGTGCTGCAGGTAGGCCACGGCGTCGCGGTTGCCGGCGTCGAAGCGCTCGACCACGGCTTCGAGCTCGCGGCCACGCACGACCCAGGCACCGTCCACGTCGCGCTCGACCCGCACAGGATCCACCACCACGCGCCGCGCCTCGGCGGGCGCACGAATCGGCTCCGGCCGCGGCGGCAGCAACGCGAACAACGCCGGCACCAGGTCGTTCAGGCCCGTCCCGTCGGTCGCCGAGACACGCACGACGGGCATGCCGAAGCCCGTCAGCTCCGCCTCGGCGGCGGCGAGCTCGTCGGCGTCAGCCAGGTCGACCTTGTTCAGGGCCACCAGCGCCGGGCGCTGGAGCAGATCGGCGTCGTACGCCTCGAGTTCGACGCGCAGCGCGTCGAGCGTCGCCACCGGGTCGTCGGCGACGTCGAGCACGTACACCAAGAGCCGGGTGCGGGCGATGTGGCGGAGGAAGTCGAGCCCCAGGCCGCGCCCCTTGTGCGCATCCTCGATGATGCCGGGGATGTCGGCCATGGTGAGGCGCTCCGCGCCGCTCTCACCCTCGCGCTCGACCACGCCGAGCTGAGGATGGAGCGTCGTGAACGGGTAATCTGCCACGCGCGGTCGGGCGTTGGACACCGCCGCCAACAGGCTCGACTTGCCGGCGTTGGGGTAGCCCACCAGGCCGACGTCGCCGATGGTCTGCAGCTCCAGCCGCAGCCGCCGCTGCTCGCCTCGACTGCCGGCCTCGGAGAAGCGTGGAGCCTGTCGACGCGAGCTCGCGAACGAGGCGTTGCCGCGACCTCCCTGCCCGCCGGCGGCGACCTGCAGCCGTTCGCCGACCTCGACCAGGTCGCCGATCTGTTCACCCGTGTCCATGTCGAACACGCGGGTGCCGACCGGCACGCTCAGCGTGAGGTCGCCACCGGCCAAGCCCGCCTTCTCACGCCCCTCGCCGGGGTTCCCGGACGGAGCCTTGTAGGTGCGCCGGTGCCCGAGCGCGTCGAGCGAGTTGAGCGCGTCGACGGCCTCGAGCCAGACGGTGCCGCCATGACCGCCGTGACCGCCGTCGGGACCGCCCTTGGGGATGTACTTGAGACGCAGGAACGACATCGCTCCGTCGCCGCCACGACCGCCTTGGGCGGTGATCTCGATCACATCACGGAAGGGCATGGCGCTTCTCCTGCCGGCCACGCTTGCGGTGGCCCGGACGCGAACACGCGGTCACGGAAGGCCGTGACCGCGTGTCGAAGGTGTGGACGACCAGACCGCATGCGGTCGTGTCGGCGCTGATCAGTCGGCGGCGATCGTCTCGCCGGCGGCCATGTCGACGCTGATGAAGCGACCCATGCGGCCCTTGTCCTTGAACCGCACGACGCCGTCACGCAGGGCGAAGATCGTGAAGTCCCTGCCGAGACCGACGTTGCGGCCGGGCTTGAAGCGGGTGCCGCGCTGACGCACCAGGATGTTCCCCGCCAGGACGGTCTCGCCGTCGAAGCGCTTCACGCCGAGGCGCTTGGAGTGGCTGTCGCGCCCGTTCTTGGAGCTGCCGACGCCTTTCTTGTGAGCCATGTCAGGTCTCCCTCTCGGGGCGCGGGATCAAGCCTTGATCCCGGTGATGCGGACGTCGGTGTAGGGCTGGCGATGCCCCATGTGCCGACGGTAGTTGGCCTTCGCCTTGAACTTGCGGATGTGCAGCTTCTTGCCGCGCCCGTGGTGGACGACCTCGCCCGACACGACGGCGCCTTCGACGCGCGGGGTACCGACGGCGACGGAGTCGCCCGCGAGCACCAGCACCGGGAACTCGACGGTGGCGCCCGCGTCGGCCTCGAGCTTCTCGAGACGGACGACGTCGCCTTCTTGGACGCGGTACTGCTTACCGCCGGACACGATGATCGCGAACATGAGACTCCAACCTCCGAGGGCCCGGGTAGGCGGCGCAAGCCGGGACCGGGGCGGACCGTGCGTGTGGGCTTCGGGCGAACCGCCAGAGCGGTCACGCGGGCATGCGGCGGCGCGCCGGCCACGAGGGCGGCGCTCCAGAACAGGCAGTCTAGCAGACCCACGAGCGCCTCCGCAAGGTCCGCAGGGCGCCGGCGACCCTGGCGTCAGACCGCGGACGCAGCGGCGAGGCTACCGAGCATCACCAGCCACACCAACACCACGAGCGCCATCGCCAGACCGACGTCGCGGCTGTGGCGCTGGATCCGGGCCCGAGCGAGGCGCGCGAGGCGCTCGCGATCGTCGTCCGTCATGCGCCCGCTCTCGAGCGCGAGCCGCCAACTCCTGTCCAGCTGGTCGGCCAGAGCCGACAGGGCGTCGCCCCACGACCGGACGAGAGCCGGCCAACGGGCGTGGACGCCCACGTCGCCGCCGGCGTCGTCGCCCGCGTCGCTCGAAGCCGCGGCGCTCGAAGCCGCGTCGCCCGAAGCTGCGTCGGACACCCGCCGTCGCGGGACGGCCGCGACGATCCGCTGCAGCAGGCGCGTGACCGCCGCCGAGGTGCGCTGGAACGCCGACGTGGCGTCAGCCCCGACGTGGGACGCCCGGGTCGAGACCTCGCCACCGACGTGCTGCGCCCCCACCAACGCGTCGCGAACGGCGCGCGCCAGCGTGAGCGCCGCCCGGTCGAGCGACGCCCAGGCCGGGAAGGTCCGCTCGTACACGCCGAACCGGCGCGCCAGCAGGTGCACGGCGAGGCCCGCGGCCAACGCCAGCGTCGCGGCCGAGAGGTCCGGCAGGTCCGTGACCGGCGACGTCAGCCAGCGCTCCACCGAACCGCTCGGCAGCCCCCATCCCTCCAGCGCGGAGCCGACGAGGGGCGCCAGCAGGTGCGGTCGCAGGCCCAGCGCCACGACGGCCACGCCCAGCGGCAGGAGCGCCAGGCGCATGGCGAACGGCGCCTCGCTCGCGTTGCGGGCACCGTCGCTGCCCGGCCGACCGAGGAAGACCCCGGCCGTGAGCTTCAGGAGCGCAGCCGCCGTGCCCACCGTGGTGAGCACGAACAGGCGCTCGGCGATGACCAGGCCGTGCCCGCGCCCCTCGGCGGCGGCGTAGTCGATCGCGTGGTGGATCACGCTCTTGCTCACGAAGCCGTTCAGCAGCGGCACCCCGACGATGCCGGCCACGCCCACGAGCACGAGCGCGAAGGTCCACGGCATGCGACGCGCGAGACCGCCGAGCGACGCCAGCTCGCCGCTACCGGCGCTCGTGATCACGGCGCCGACGCCCAGGAAGAGGAGCGCCTTGAACAGGCCGTGGTTCACCACGTGCGCGATGGCGCCCGTCCAGCCGATCGCACCGGCCTCGCCGAGGTAGATCGCGGCGCCCATGCCGGTCAGCACGAAGCCCATCTGGCTGACGCTGCTGTACGCCAGCAGGCGCTTGGCGTGGCGCTGCATGAGCGCCATGACCACGCCGACAAGCATCGTCGCCACGCCCCACCACAGCACCACGAGGCCCAACGTCTCGGCCTGTTGCAGCGCCGCGAGCCCGGCGTCGGCGTCGGCGCGGAAGGGGCCGGTCAGGGTGCGCGCGATGCCGTAGGCCCCCGCCTTGAGCATCACGCCGGAGAGCAGCGCGCTGGCCGGCGCAGGAGCGGCCGTGTGCGCGTCGGGGAGCCAGGTGTGCAGGCCGAGCGCGCCGGCCTTGACCCCGAACCCGACGAGCAGGCAGGCAGCGGCCACGACCCGGAGGGTGGAGCGATCCGGGTCGAGCGCCAACGGCGCGGCGAGGTCGCCACCACCCAAGCTGTGCACCAGGAGCGCCCCCGTCAGCACGGCGAAACCACCCGCGAGCGTCAACACCAGGTACTTCAGGCCTGCGGCCTCGGCCGCCTTGCTGCCGGTGTGGACGACGAACAGGTACGCGGCCAGGCCGAGCCACTCGAAGCCGAGGTACAGCGTGATCAGGTCGGCGGCGCTCACGACCGTGAGCAGGGCCGCGAACGTGACCAGGCTCGTCAGGTGGTAGCGCAGCGTGCGCCCGCGCTGCTCGTCGGCGAGGTAGGCGCTGGCGTGGAGGCTCGAGGCGCTCCACACCAGCCCAGCCAACAGCGCGACCGTCAGGCCGAGCGCGTCGAGCCGGAAGCGGAGCGTGCCGAGGAGCGCCGGGACCGCGACCTCGAGCACGCCGTGCGCCAGCACCGCGGGCACGGCGGCGACGAGCGCCAGCGTCACCGCGAGGGCGGTGACCACGACCAGCGCGTGCCCTCCACGGGCCGCTCGCAACGGTGCCAGGAGGCGCACGCGCGGCGCCGCTGCCGCGAGCGCGAGCAACGCCGCCGCCACCAGCGGTCCGGCCACCACCAGCAGGGGCGCAGCGTGCGTGGCCGGTGCGAGCACCTCAACCACCCCCGAAGAACGTCGCGGCGGCCTGGCGCGCGAGCGCCAGCGGGAACCCGGCCGCACTGGCGGCCATGCCCAGCACCAGCGTGAGCGCCGCGGCCACCGTGATCGCGACGAGCAGCGGCGGGCGGTGCTCCACCTCGAACGAGCGCGTCGCCACGCCTGGCTTCGGCGCGACCCCCGGTGGGCGCGTGACGCCCTTCGCGAAGTACAGCGTGAAGACCACGGGCAGCAGGTACCCGGCGGCCAGCAGCGCACCGATCAAGAGCAGCGCCAGCGTGGCGGGCGCGCTCGACTCGAGCATGCCGACGCCGAGCCACCACTTGCTGACGAAGCCGGAGAGCGGTGGGACGCCGATCATGCCGAGCGTGGCCAGGGTGAACGCGGCCGCGGTCACCGGTGTCCGCGCCGCGAGTCCCGCCAGCGACCCCATGCCGCGGCGCCCCGTGGCGTGTGCGAACGAGCCGGCGCAGAAGAAGAGCGTCCCCTTGAGGAAGGCGTGGTGCACCAGGTGCACCAGCGCCCCCGCCGTCGCGATGGGGCCGAGGAGCGCCAGCGCGAGCGTCAGGTAGCCCATCTGGCTGACGGTGGAGTAGGCCAGCCTGCGCTTGAGGTCGTCTTGCTGCAACGCCAGCAGCGCCGCAACGACGATCGTGACCGCGGCAGCGGCACCCAGCCACGGCATCACGCCGAGCGAGTGCAACGTGGCGACGCCGAACACCTCGAAGCAGACCCGCACCAGGCCGAAGCCGCCGGCCGCCACCAGCACGCCCGAGAGCAGCGCCGAGCAGGGCGCCGGCGCTGCCGGATGGGCGTCGGCGACCCAGCCGTGCAACGGCATCAGGGCGGCCTTGACGCCGAAGCCGAGGGCGAAGCACGCGAACGCCACGCGCAGCGCGTTCGCCGATGCGTCGGCGGCGAACACCCCGCCGACGGTGAAGCTCAGGTCGCCCGCGAGCGCGAACGTCAGCAGCACGCCGGCCAGCACCAGGCTGCCGCCGAACAGCACGTAGACGATGTACTTCAGCCCGGCGGCCAACGCCGCGGGCGTCTCGTCGTGCACCACGAGGACGTAGGTCAGCACCGACAGCAGCTCGTAGAACACGAAGAAGGTGAGGAGGTTGCCGGCGTAGGCGACCCCGATCGCGGCGGCCAGGCACACCATCAGGGCGGCGTGCACCCGCCCGAGGCGCGGTCCGTGCAGGTAGCCGACGGCGTACACGAGCGCCAGCAGCCACAGCACCGCCGCCGTGGCGGCGTAGAGCGCACCGGCCGCGTCGACGCGCAGCGTCAACCAGGTGTGGGGCGTGAGCTGGAGCAGCGACAACGTGTGCGTCTCGCCCCGCTGCACGAGTGCGGCGAGCGCCAGCGTGCAGACGGCGGTCACTGCGCCGGCGGCCAACATCGCAGCGCGCCGCCAGCGCAGACCGGACGGCACCAGTCGTCCAGGCGGCGTTGGCTCCGGCCAACCGAGCGTGGCCAGCGCCGCCGCCAGCGGCGCCAGCAGGGCGACGAGCAGCAGGGCCGCGGTGGCGGTCATGGCAGCGGCGCCTCCAACCCGAAGCTCTGCTCCACCGCGACGACCGCCACCGAGGTCGGCATGCCGGGGACCTCGGCGGTGACGCCGAGCAAGACGACGTACGCGGCGCAGATCAGGATCGGCACGAGCAGCGTCTTCGACGTCTCCCAGCGGCGCGGCCCGCCGGCCGCCACGCCAGCGTGGGAACCGTCCGAGGCGTCCGGCGTCGCCTGGGGCGGCGTCTCGGGCGTCACCTCGGGCGCACGGAAGTAGGCGAGGTGGAGGATGGGGAACCAGTAGGCGGCGTTCAGGAACGAACTCGCCAGCATCACCACGACGAACCACCACGCGTCGCCCTGCAACGCGCCGAGCGCCAGGTACCACTTCGTCGTGAAGCCGGCGAACAGGGGCAGCCCGACGAACGACAGCGCCGCGACCGTGAAGGCGGCCATGCTCCAGGGCAGGCGCGTCGCGATGCCGGCGAGCTCGCTCACGTGCGTCTTGCCGGTCTCCTTCACGATGGCCCCGGCGACGAAGAACATGGTGATCTTCGCGAACGCCTGGTTGGCGACGTGCATGATCGCCGCCAGCGCGCCGAGCGGCGTGAGCAGCGCCGCGCCGAGCACGATGTAGGAGAGCTGGCTGATGGTCGAGTACGCCAAGCGCCGCTTGAGGTGGTCCTGCCGGATCGCCAGCACCGACCCGGCGAGGATCGTGAAGCCGGCCAGGAGCGCGAGCGGCGTCGCGAAACCGAGCGCCTGCAGCTGCTCGGCCCCGAACACGTTGTAGATCACGCGCGTCACGCCGAACGCGCCCACCTTGACCACGGCGACGGCGTGCAGGAGCGCGCTCACGGGCGTCGGCGCCACCATCGCGATCGGCAGCCAGCCGTGCAGCGGCATGATCGCCGCCTTGACCCCGAAGCCCAGCACCAGCGCCACGAACACCGCCGCGAGCGCGAGCGTCGGGGTGTCGGACGCGAACACGCCGTGCTGCGAGAGCGTCAGCGTGCCCGCGAGGTCGAGCGTCATCACGGAGCCGATCAGCGCGAAGCCGCCGCCGAGCAACGTGTAGGTGAGGTAGATGCGCCCGGCTCGGAGCGCCTGCGGCGTCTCGGCGTGGACGACGAGCGGGTAGGTGCAGATGGTGAGGGTCTCGTAGAAGAGGAAGAAGGTCAGCAGGTTCTCCGCGAAGGCGATCCCGACGGTGGTCGAGACGCACAGGGCGAAGAAGCCGAAGAAGCGCGCACGGTCCTTGGAGCCACGCATGTAGCCGATGGCGTAGATGGTCGTGAGCACCCACAGCGTCGACGACACGAGCGCGAAGAACATGCCGTAGGCGTCGGCGCGCAGTGCGATCGACACGCCCGGGGTGAAGGTGACGACGTGGCTGACGTACACGGTGCCCGCCAGCGTGCCGGGCAGCATCGACAGCACCACCAGGAGCTTGGCGCCGGCGGCGAGGAAGGTCCAGAAGCGACGCCAGAACACGTTCTCGCCCGCGGCGAAGACCAGCCCGGCGCAGGCGAACGACAGCAGCGGCGCGAGCAGGGGGCGCGGGTCGACGACGTCCACGTCAACGCCCCAGCGCCGCGAGCAGGTCGACCACCGCGGGCTCGACGAAGCCGATCGGGATGCCGCCCAACACGCCCAGCACCAGGCATGCGGCGGCCAACACCAGGACCGGAGCGCGCATGCTCCAGGGCGCCTCGACCGCGTCGGCCACCTCGGGCCGGACGGGCGAACGGAAGAAGAAGGCATCGAGCATGCGCACGTAGTAGACGAAGATGAAGAGCGCGCCGAACACGAGCGCGAAGCCGTAGCCGCCTTGATCGGCCTCGAAGGCCCCGAGCGCGATGTACCACTTGCACACGAAGCCCGCCGTCGGCGGCAGGCCGACGATCGACACGGCGCCGATCGCCATCGCGGCCGCCGTCTGCGGCATGCGGCGTGCCACGCCGCGCAGGTCGCTGAGCGTGCGGTAGCCGGTCTGGTGGATGATCGCGCCGGCCGCCAGGAAGAGCGTGACCTTGATCAGGGCGTGGTTGAACACGTGTACGAAGGCCCCGATGAGGGCGAAGGGCGACGCGAGACCGATGCCCAGCACGATGTAGCCGATGTTCGAGATGGTCGAGTAGGCGAGCATCAGCTTGATGTCGTCCTGGAAGATCGCCAGGAAGGCACCCATCACGATCGCCGTCGCTCCGAGCACCATCAGCACGGTGTTCAACGGCTCGAGCGAAATGCCCGTGCCGGCTGCGAGCTGCAACACGCGCAGCAGCCCGACGATGCCGACCTTCACGACGAGGCCCGAGAGCACCGCGCTCACGGGGCTGGGGGCGATGGCGTGGGCGTCCGGCAGCCAGACGTGCAGCGGGAACAGTGCGGCCTTGACCAAGAACGCCACCGCCAGGCTCGCGAGCGCCAGCAGCGCTGCGCCCGAGGGCTCGGCCGCGGCCAGTCGAACGCTGACGTCGGCGAGGTTGAGCGATCCCGTCAGCGCGAACAAGAGGCCGACGGCGAAGAGCACCAGGAGCGACGACACCGCGCCGAGGAGCAGGTACTTGAGCGCCGCCCAGGCGGCGACCCCGCGCCCCGCGACGGCGACCAGAGCGTAGCTCGAGAGCGAGACCACCTCCATGGTCACGAACAGGTTGAACAGGTCGCCGGTGACGGAGAACCCGAGGAGGCCGCCGAGGTTGAGGAGCATCAGCGCGTAGAACGGCGCCCAGCGCTCACGCGGCAGGGTGGCGTCCAGGTAGCGCCACGAGAAGGGGATGACGAAGGAGAAGAGCGCCGCGAGGGCCATCGTCCAGGCCGCGAAGCGATCGAAGTGCAGCTCGATGCCGTAGGGCGCCGCCCAGCCACCGAGGTCGGCGCTGAAGGGGCCCTGCGAGGCGAGCTGCGCCACGAGGACGGAGGCGAGCGCGGTGGTGGCGAGCGCCACCGCGAAGGTGAAGCCGCCGGCCCAGCGGGCGTCGCGGCGCGCCACGATCGGGACGAGGGCGGCGCCGGCCAGCGGCAGCGCGACCAGCCACGGCAGCAGCGTGGGTCCGAGGGTCGTCACGGCAGCTCCTTGAGCTCGTCGACCTCGATCGTGCCGTAGTGCGCATGGATCTGCGCGATGAGCGCCAGCGCGACCGCGGTGACGCTCACCGCCACCACGATCCCCGTCAGCACCATCGCGTGTGGGATGGGGCTGGTGTAGGGCGGCGCGCTGCCGGCGACGACGATCGGCTCCTGCCCGCCGTCGATCATGCCCGAGGTCACGATGAACGCGAAGACCGCCGTCTCCATCACGTTGAGCCCGAGCACCTTCTTGATCAGGTTGCTCTTCGCGACCAGCATGTACAGCCCGACGCAGAACAGCACGATGCAGGCGACGTAGTCGAGATCGAGCCCGAGGAGCGTCACGACGGCGCGTCCAAGGCCATGAACAGCTGGGCCAGGATCACGGCGCCGCCGACCGCGATCGCCACCTCGAGGACCACCACCATGGCCTCGCGCAGCGCGTACGCCGCCTCGTCCGCCGGGAAGCCGAGGAAGGCGCCGGTCAGGCGCCAACCGACGAACGCGACGGCCGCGAAGACCAGCGGCCCGAGCGCCTGGAGCCACGCCTTGGCGCCGTGCGGCACGAGCCGGGCTGCGTGCTCGCGACCGAACACCAGGCCGAGCGCGATCATCATCGCCCCGATGATGGCGGCGCTCTGGAAGCCGCCGCCGGGGGTCACGTGGCCGCGGTAGAGCGACGCCAGCGCGAACACCGCGATGAAGGGTGCCAACAGACGCACGACGAGGAACACGACCGGGCTGACTGGCACGGCGTCGTCCGCTTCGCGGCGCGACGCCGCGGCGCCCTCGCCTCGTGGCGGGGGTGGCTGTCGGGTGGCGCTCGGGAGCGCCAGCACGGCGACCAAGGCCGTGAAGATCACCACCACCTCCAAGAAGGTGTCGAAACCCCGGTACACGAGCAGCACCGCGGTCACGAGGTTGCGCAGGCCGGTCTCGGCCACGCCCTGCTCGAGATAGCGGGCGCCGACGTGGGTGTGGACCGGACCGTCCGGGTCGCCGTGCGGCGGCAGCCCGGCGATGCCGATCACCATCGTGGCGGCCACGACCAGCACCAGCGCGAGCGCGAAGGTCCTCATCCTCGCTCCGACCGAGCCGTCTTGGCGATGGTCAGCAGGAACAGGACCGAGGTCACGCCCGCACCCACGGCCGCCTCGGTGATCGCGACGTCGGGGGCGCCACGGTGCTGCCACACCAGGCACAGCACCAGGCTGTAGAGCCCGAACTTCACCACCGCCGCCACCAGGTCGCGCGCGCGTGCGACGGTGATCGCCGTCGCGATCAGCAGGAGCAGCATGACGGCGTCGAAGACGACGCTCATGCCGGTCCCCGCTCATCCCGCGTCCAGGCCCGGCGACCCGAGCGCATCGCCGCACGCGCCAGAGCGTGTGCGGTGGTGGGTCCGGACACCACCACCAGGATGGCGAGCAGCACGAGCTTGAGGTCTCCGAAGGCGAACCCATCGTGCAGCGCCAGGCCGAGCAGGACCGATCCGGCCCCCGCGCTGTCGCACTTGCTCGCCGCGTGCGCGCGCGTGTACACGTCGGGGAACCGCACCAGCCCGATGGTGCCGGCCAGCAAGAACGCCACGCCGACGACCACGAGCCCTACGGCCACGATCTCGAGCAGCACGCCGCCGATCATCTCGGCGCCTCCCGGCCCAGCCGGCCGGTCTCGATCAAGCGCGTCGCGGCGATGGTGATCACGAAGTTCAGCAGGCCGTACACGATGGCGACGTCGAGCAGGTAGCTGGGGCCCCGGATCGCCGCGAGCAGCGCCAAGACCACGAGCGTCTTCACGCCGACGACGTTCACCGCGAGGATGCGGTCCTGGATCGTCGGCCCGACGTCTGCGCGCCACAAGCACGCGAACGCGAAGGTCACCAGGGCGATGGCCGCGGCCCAGAACAGGGTGATCACGGCGTCCGCCGCGCGTGGAACAAGCGCTCGATGTCGTTCTCGAGCCGACCGCTGAGGAGATCGTCCGCCAGCCGCCGATCGAGACAGTGCACGACGAACGTGTCGTCCTCGACGTCGAGGGTGAGCGTGCCGGGCGTGATGGTGATGGCGTTGGCGAAGGCCGCACGAGCCACGTCGGCGCTGAAGTGCGCCCGATGCTGGATCACCTCGGGAGCGATCGGCAGCCGCGGGTCGAACACGATCATCAGCACCTGGAACGAAGCGCGCACCACGCGCGCCACCATCACGACGACGAAGCCGGGGAGCCGCGTGAGCCGCAGCGTTGAGAAGAAGGGGTCGGCGTGCGGCCACAGGAACCGCGCCGCCCACACGCTCACCAGCAGGGCGGCCCCAGCGCCGACGGCCAGGTCGACGCCCCCCTCGGGGACCACGACCACACACCAGAACGCGAACAGGGCGACGCTCGTCTTGACGGTGCGCACGGACGACGACCTCCGCCGTTCAGCGAGAGGGTACGAGCGTGAACGCGGCCACGGGAGCGGCGTGGTGCGTCGACGACGACGCCGGCCGAGGGGGCTCGGCCGGTCGAAACGGGTTCAACCGCATCGTCGCCCGTGCCCGCCGCCGGCGCCAGGGACAGATGCCGCGGGGCCGCGCGCTGGTCACGCGGCGGTACGCTGGCCGCACGTCAGTTTCGGTACGGGGGTTCGACCCATGATCGATGGAGATGCCACCTCGCCGCTACGGGCCGTGCTGCGCGCGGTCGTCGCGCGCGACCCACACGAACGATCGTTCCACCGGGCCGTGCACGACGTGTTCGCGTCGCTCGGGCCGCTGTGCGAGGAGCACCCGGAGTACGCCGAGGCGGGCGTGTTCGCGCGCCTGGTCGAGGCCGAGCGCCAGCTGCTGTTCCGCGTCCCCTGGGTCGACGACCTCGGCGCGGTGCGCGTGCAGCGCGGCTACCGCGTCGGCTGGAGCAGCGCGCTCGGACCGTACAAGGGCGGCCTGCGCTTCCACCCGAAGGTCGACCTCGCTGGGATCAAGGCGCTCGCCTTCGAGCAGACGGTCAAGAACGCCCTCACCGGCCTCGCGATCGGCGGCGCCAAGGGCGGCGCCGACTTCGACCCCAAGGGCAAGAGCCAGGGCGAGGTGATGCGCTTCTGCCAGAGCTTCATGACCGTGCTGCACCATCACCTGGGTGAGCACGAGGACGTGCCGGCCGGCGACATGGGCGTGGGCGAGCGCGAGCTCGGCTTCATGTACGGCCAGTACCTGCGCCTCACCAGGCGCTACGAGGCGGGGGCGCTGACCGGCAAGGGCGTCGGCTGGGGCGGTTCCGCCGGCCGCACGCAGGCCACCGGCTACGGCGCCGTCTACTTCCTGGAGCACGCCCTCCACGAGCGCGACGAGGCGTTGAGGGGCAAGCGAGCCGTCGTATCGGGGAGCGGCAACGTGGCGATCTACGCGATGGAGAAGCTCGCCGAGCTCGGTGCGACGGTGGTCGCCTGCTCCGACTCGAGCGGCACCATCGTCGACGAGGAGGGCATCGACGTCGAGCTCGTCAAGGCGCTCAAGGAGCGCCGCCGCGAGCGCCTCTCGGTGTACGCCGACGAGCGCTCGCACGCCGAGTACCGCGACGGCGCGGCCGTGTGGGACGTACCGTGCGACCTCGCGCTGCCGTGCGCGACGCAGGACGAGCTCGCCGAGCACGACGCGCGCCAGCTCGTCGGCAATGGCTGCATGGCCGTCGCGGAGGGTGCGAACATGCCCTGCACCACGGAGGCCATCGACGTGTTCCGGGAGGCCGGCACCGTCTTCTGCCCCGGCAAGGCGGCGAACGCGGGCGGCGTCAGCGTGTCGGTGCTGGAGATGCAACAGAACGCGCGCCGCGAGACGTGGAGCTTCGACCGCGTCGACGCGCGCCTGCACGAGGTGATGCACGACGTGTTCAGGCGCTGCCACGAGACCGCCGAGGCGTACGGGTCACCGCGCGACTACGCGGTGGGCGCCAACGTGGCCGGGGTGCGGCGCGTCGCTGAGGCGATGCTGGCGCTGGGCGTGACGTGACGGGCCCCGCCGCGGTCAGCAGCGACGCCTACGCACCGCAGGCCGTCGCGCTGCGCGTGCGCGACGCGGGCGTGACGAAGCTCCGCAGGCCAGCCTTCCCCACCTTCGTCCTGAGCGTGTTGGCGGGCGCGTTCATCGCGTTGGGCTCACTCTTCTTCGTGGTGGTCGTCACCGACAGCAGCTTGGGCTTCGGCATCACGCGCATGCTCGGCGGGATCGCCTTCAGCCTCGGCCTGATCCTGGTCGTGATCGCTGGGGCCGAGCTGTTCACGGGCAACGTCCTGATCGCGATGGCGTGGGCGTCGCGCCTGGTCGGCACGGCCGAGGTGCTGCGGCACTGGGGCCTCACGTTCGTGGGCAACGCCGTCGGCGCGCTCGGCACCGTGGGGTTGGTGTGGCTCGGCGGGATCCACACGTTCGCGGGCGGCGACGTCGGCGCCACCGTCCTCGCCGTCGCCGAGCACAAGACCGGCCTGGGGGTGGTGGCGCTGCTGGCGCTCGGCACCCTCTGCAACGCGCTCGTGTGCCTGGCGGTGTGGCTGGCGCAGGCGGCGCGCAGCGTGACCGACAAGGTGCTCGCCATCGTCTTCCCCATCAGCGCCTTCGTGGCGGTTGGGGCCGAGCACTCGATCGCCAACTTGTTCTTGCTGCCGTGGGCGTGGGTCCTCGCTGGCTTCGACCCCAGCCTGGGCGCCGCCTCGCTCGTCAACGTGGCGGCCGTGACGGTCGGCAACGTGCTCGGCGGGACGGTCCTGGTCGCCGGGGTGTACTGGCTGGCCTACCTGCGGGGGGCGGACGACGGGGACTGAGACGAACAGTGCGGAGCGTCAGGCCGCGTCCAGGTGCCCCTGCAGCAGCGCGTTCACTTCGGGCGCGCGGTGGATCGTCACGCCGTGGGCCGCGTCCGGGATGCACACGAAGCGCGCGCCGGGGATCGCGGCCGCGAGGGCCGTGCCGAAGCGCGGCGGAGCGATGGGGTCGCGTTCTGCGCTCAGCACCAGCGTCGGCACGGCCGGGAGCGCTTCGAACCGTGCGCGGGCATCGTAGTGCCGGAGCGCCGCGAGCTGCGCGTCGACCACGTCGGGCTGCTCGGCGAGATCGTGACCGAAGCGCGGCGCGAGCGACGCGGCGAGCGCGTCGAGGTCGGCGCCACGAAACGCACTGGCCGGGAGTACCAGGCGGAGGAACGCGTACCGACGGGCCCGCGCGTTACCGAACATCCCCGCCATACCGACACGGGCGATCGGCCAGGTCACGCGCGTCGCGTCGCGACCACGCACGACGCAGCACAGCAGCGCCAGGCTGCGAGCACGTGACGGCGCGGTGGCGGCGACCTCGAGCGCGACCAGGGCGCCGAGCGAGTGGCCGACCAGATGCGCCGAGTCCCAACCCTGCGCGTCCATGAGCGCGAGCACGTCGCCCGCCAGGCGCTCGACGGTCACCTCCCCGTCCGGCGGCTGGCTGGCACCCATCCCGCGGTGGTCGAAGCTGAGGCAGGCGAACGCCTCGCTCAGCACGTCCACCTGCGGCGCCCAGCCGTCGCCGTGCAGGCCGACGCCCTGCACGAACACCACGGGCGCACCGGCACCGCGGACGCGGTATGCCAACGTGCAGCCGTCGTGTGCCAACGAGCCCACCCCATCGCCGTCGTGTCCTCGCCGCGCCTCGGTCGTCGACATGCGTGAGCATACGCGTCGACGGCGATCTCACTGCCGGAGCGCAGCGCCGCGGTACGTCGATCGGCCACGCCGACGACCGGATGGGGCCCACGCGAGCCGTGACGATCCTCCCTTGTCGCCACCCTGCACCGGCGGCACGGTGAGGGGAAGGAGGACGACCATGCACATCGAGTCCCCAAGACCCTCGAACCACGTCGCCCTCGGTTCACCGAGCCGCGCCGCCACCGGCGCGGCCGGGTGCGAGCGCCGAACGCGGGGTGCACGGCGCGCCACCGTGAAGCGGCTGCGAGTCGGTGCCATCGCCGCGCTGTCGTTCGCCATCGGCCTGTTCCCCCTAGGCATCGCGGTCGCACAGGACCAGTCCGGCGTGGCCGAGCCGACGGCCCTCGAGGTCACCTTCACCAGCGGCGACATCACGCTCGCCGGGACCTTGACGCTTCCCGGCGGCGCTGGCCGGCACCCCGCCCTCGTGACGATCACCGGCAGCGGACCGCAAGACCGGGACAACGCCCACCCGAGCATCCCCGGGTACCGGCCGTTCGCGTGGCTCGCCGAGCACCTGATGGAGCACGGGATGGCGGTCCTGCGCTTCGACGAGCGCGGCGTCGGCGAGTCCGAGGGCGCGTTCGAGGGTGCCACCAGCGCCGACTTCGCACGCGACGTCGAGGCAGCCGTGGCCTACCTGCGGGAGCATCCCGACATCGACCCCAGCAACGTCGGACTCGTGGGACACAGCGAAGGCAGCATGATCGCAGGCATGATCGCGGCGCGCGATCCGGACCTCGCCTTCGTCGTGTCGCTGGCCGGAGCGAGCGTCGACGGGTTCACGCTCATGCGCAACCAGATCGCGAACCTGGCGTTCTCGCAAGCTCCGAGCGAGGAGTTCGCCGAGCTCATCGTCCGCTCCGAGATCCGCGCGATGGAACTCACCGTGGCCGAGGAGTGGGAGTCGCTCGAGGAGCACCTGGTCGAGACCTACCGCACGCAGTTCGAGATGCTCCCCGCCGACCAGGCTCCGCCGGCCGATCAGATCGAGCCGCTCGCGCGGCAGACGGCGGAGCAGGAACTCGAGGCGCGGTACCAGGACCCGTGGTTCCGGTACTTCCTCACCTATGACCCAGGTCAGGATTGGGAGCGCGTGACGATCCCGGTGTTGGCGGTCTACGGCGAACACGACCTACAGGTCGACGCCGACTTCAACCGCGAACCATTGGCTGAAGCGCTGGACCGGGCCGGCAACACCGACGCGACGATCGTCACCCTCGAACGGTCGAACCATCTGTTCCTCGAGACCGAGACCGGCGACGTGATGGAGTACGCCGACCTGGAGATGGCGTTCGCGCCAGGCTTCCTCGACCTCGTCACGGACTGGCTCAGTGCGAACGTGGCGGAGTAGGGCGGCACGGTTGAGCCCCAACGAGCGTCGCCGTCAACCTCGGAACGCGCGGTAGCGGAACAGCTGCCGGAACCCCTGGGCCTCGTACATGCGGCGCGCCATGGCCGAGGACTGGAGCGTGCCCACCGTGCATCCGGCCCGCCTCCCGGCAGCGAGCGCCGCCTCGGTGATGGCCGAGCCGTACCCGCGTCGGCGCACGTCCGCCCGGGTCGACACGTCGTAGATCCCCACCACGCCATGTTCGACGAACGCCATGGCCTTCGAGACCGCGACGCCGTCGGCGCGGCCGACGAACAGCATCCACCTGGGGTCACCCAACACGCCGCTCCCCTTCCACGTCGCGGTGACGCGGGGGTCACCGCCCGTGGCGCGGAGGTGTTCGTCGAACCCCGCGGCCTCGGTCGCGCGCTCGACCACGAAGCCGTGCGGGAGCGCCACCTCGGTCGGCAGGGGCGTGCGCACCATGGCCGGCCATGACGCGTCGGCGACCTCTTCCAGGCCGAGGTCTCGAGCGACGCTCGCCAGCGCCTCGTCGATGCCGTCGCGCAGCTGCGCGCTCCGCGCAAGCCCATGCTCCGCCATCATCCGGCCCATCGCAGCGAACGCCGCGGGCTCGACGCGGTGCGCGACCGGGAGCACGACGTTGAAGAGCGGGATCGGGCTGAGCGTGGCAGCGACCACGATCCCATCACGCCGTCGCACGAACCCGCCCGGCTGGTGCTCGGGCAATGACGCGAACGCCTCGACCATGTTCAGGTGGCACCGGTGTGCGAGCGTGTCGCCGGACGCTTCCTCCACGTGCGACACGGTAGCCGACCTGGTCGCGCTCGTCATGCGCCGTTCCGTCGGCACGACCCCTCGTAGGCGAACGTCGCGTCGCCGTCGTCCGTGACACCCGTCCCGACGATCGCCAGGTCGCAGTCGAACCAGGTCGCGGCCGCCGGCGTGTCGTTGCTGCGGCCGAGGTACACCGCTCCCGTCATCGCACCCGTCTCCAGGTCGACCTCGAAGCGGAAGCGGTCGTCGTGGAGGATGACGGGGTCGGAGCCGAGCACCGTCCCCGAGAAGACTTGGGTGCCGGTGTTGACCAGCGTGCCTGCCTCGTAGTCGAAGGTCGAGGTCGGGTGGTAGAGCAGGTGCCCCTCGAGATCGCCCTGCAGCGTGACGATGTCGCTGCTCCGCTGGATCATGCCGCTCTCCGTCGGCACTTGCGAGTGGATGATCGCGGTGCTGAAGGAGTGGACGCCGGTCCCCGACACCGGCAACGCCTGCGCGCCAGGAGCCGCGGACGTCGCTGCCGTCGACAGCGCGACCCCGACCACCAGCACGCCGCAGAGGGCGGATGCGAACCACCGCCTGGGTGTGCGACGGGGGATTGGACGACGGACCTGGCTCGTGTGCATGGTGCGCTCCTTTCGGCGAGGCGGGACGGGGCACCGCAACGCGGATGCGGGTGCGCGCTGGGCGCCCCCATGCGGCCTCGTCGGCCCACCCTAGGACGCACCGCCGCTGGAAGAATCCGCCAGGTGGCCGATACCGCGGTGCCCTCGCGAGCGGACGCTGCACGGGCACGAGATCGCCCGGCAGGCGTTGCGTGTGCGGTGTGGCCTGTCGGATACGCGTCGCCGTCCCGATAATGGGCCCACGTGGATCCTGTCGTGGTGCTGCCGACGCTTCGGGGACGCGCGGCCGAGATCGAGGCGGTGCGCGAGTGGGCGCGGCCCGGATCGGACGGGCGCGTGCGGGTGCTGCTGCTCGAGGGTGAGGCCGGCATCGGCAAGACGTGCCTGCTCGAGGTCGCGCGCGCCGCGGCGCAACGCTCCGGCCGCTCGGTGTTCGTCGGCCGAGCCGACGAGATCGAGCGCTCGCGACCCTTCGGGGTCCTGCTCGACGCGCTGGGTTGGCGCGCAGCGAGCGGCGTCGCCCTGCCTGCCTCGCTCCGGCAGCTCGAGGAAGGCGGAAGCAAAGACGGCGGCGGCGCCTTCCAACGCTCCCGCGATCCAGACCAACGGTTCCGCACGGTGGACGCGATCGTCGGTGCCTTGGAGCAGGTCGCGCTCGACGAGCCGGTGGCGCTCCTGCTCGACGACCTGCAATGGGCCGACGCCTCGACGCTGCTGACGGTGAACGCGATCACGCGCTGGCTCGGGTATCTCGACGTCGCGATCCTCGCCACGTTGCGACCGTTTCCCCGCACGCCGGAACTCGCTCGACTGCTCGACCGGCTCGACCATGACGGCGCTCGGCGCCTCGAGATCGGTCCCCTCGACGATCACGCCGTGGCCGAACTCGCGACCGATGTCGTCGGTGCCGCGCCGGGAGTCACGCTGCGCGCTGCGGTCGCCAGCGCAGCTGGGAACCCGCTGTTCGTGACCGAGCTCCTGCGCGTGCTGGCCGACGAAGGCTCCCTCGTGGTCGTGGACGGCGGGGCCGAACTCGAGCGCGTGGTGGTGCCGCCGTCTCTGCGCGCGACGATCCATCGAACGCTCGCCTTCCTCGGCGCCGACGTCCTCGCGCTGCTGCACCACGCAAGCGTGTTGGGGACGGCGTTCTCCCTCACCGACCTCGCGGCCGTGACCGGGGTCGGCGCCAGCGACCTGACCAGGCGGTTGCGGCCAGCGATCCAGGCGGGACTGCTGGTCGACGACGCCGAACGGCTTCGCTTCCGGCACGACCTGGTCCGCTCGGCCATCTACGAGGACCAACCCGTCGCCATGCGAGCCGCCCTGCACGCGGAAGCAGCGGAACGCTTGGCAGCTGCCGGAGCGAGCTCGCTGCAGGTGGCGGAACACATCGTCCTGGGCGGCACATCCGCCGACGCGACGACGATCGAACGCCTGCACGAGGCGGCGCGTGAGGTCGGCCGCCAGGCGCCCGCCACGGCCGTCCGGCTCCTCGAGCACGCGCTCGAGCTGTCGGGTCAAGCCTCCGATCGGCGTGCCGCGATGCTCGCGGACCTCGTCGCGGCGCTCCTCTGGTGCGGTCGGCCGCAGAACGCAGAGCAGCGTGCGCGCGAGGGGCTGCGCACAGGTCCCGATGGTCCTTGCCAGGGTCTCCTATGGCTCGGTCTCGTGCAGGCGCTTTCGGTGCAGGGCCGTTTCCGAGCCCTGATCGACGAGGTCGAACGAGCCGTACGGACCCACGGCGTCACCGAGGCCGAGGCGTCGACCATGCTGGCGGAGGCCGCCAACGCGCATCTGCTCTCGGGCGACGTCCGAACGGCGGAGGCGATGGCACACGACGCCGTCTCGTTGGGCCGTTCCGTGGCGAGCGAGGGCGCTGCGGCCGGCCTGATGATCCTGTCCGATGTCGCCCGCGGCCGCGGCGACGTCCAGAGCGCGCTCGGCCATGCCCAGGAGGCGGTCGAGGCGACCGAGCGTCGCGGCGGCGTGGTGCACGGCTGGCGACCCGAGATCTTCCTCGCGATGGCCCTGCGAGACCTCGATCGGTTCGACGAGGCGCACGCGGCGCTCCAACGCGGCCGCATCGCCGACGAACAGCGCGGCCACGTCACCTTCCTCCCCGTCTACGGCTACGAGCTGGCGACGGGTCACTTCCTGTCGGGCCGCTGGGACGAGGCTGTCACTGAAGCCGAGCGCGCCCTCGCGCTGGCCGAGGAGGTCGGGCTCGCCATGCTGCGCTCGTGGCCGAGGAGCCTGCTCGCCCTCATCGCCGTGCATCGAGGCGACCTCGAAGCAGCGGCCGCCCAGCTGGCCGACCTCGAGCCCGTCGACCAGGCGGCGTCCAGTGCCGTGGGCCTCCAGTCGCCGCGGGAGGCGCTGGCTCGCAGCCTCCTCGCCGAGGCGAACGGAGACGCCGCGGCCGCCCTCGCGCTCCTCCAGCGTGCGTGGGACGACCATGGCGGGCGCGGCAACGTGACCGCGCTGTCGCAGCTCGCCCCCGATCTCGTCCGCCTCGCCCTGGCCTGCCGCGATCCAACCACCGCAGCAGGTGTCGCGCTCGCCGTCGAGCACGCGGCGCGGCTTCAGCCGGTGACCAGCGTGGTGGCGAGCGCCTGGCGCTGCCGGGGGCTCGTCGACGCCGACGCAGACGTGCTGGTCGAGGCCGCCACGCACCTGGCCGGGAGCCCGCGCAGGTTCGAGCACGCGCACGCATGCGAGGCCGCTGCGGCCGCACTCGTCCAGGCCGACCGCCGGCGCGAGGCGAAGCCGCTGTTCGACGCCGCGATCGACACGTTCGACGCGATGGGCGCCCAGCGCGCCGCTGCCAGCGCTCTCGCCAGCGCCAGGACCCTCGGCATCGGACGGAGGCGTCGGGGTGCTCGAACGCGGGCTGTCCATGGCTGGGAGGCGCTGACACCGTCGGAGACCGAGGTGGTGGCACTCGCCGCCGATGGTCTCACGAACCCGGAGGTCGGCCGGCGCCTGTTCATCTCGAGGCGCACGGTCCAGTCGCACCTCTCGAGCGCCTTCCGCAAGCTCGAGATCACGTCGAGGGTCGAGCTGGCGGCGCTCGTGGCGCGGCGCGGTCGTACGCCCGGTGAGCGCGACGGGTCGCGCTGACGGCGCGCGCGGCGCTGCCTCTACGACGCCTCACTCGACCTGGTTCAGCGTCGGGCTCCACACCCAGCGTAGGGCTAACGGAAGATGCAGCAGTGCGGGAAGCAGATCACGATGCACCCGCAGCAGAAGTCGCCCTTCTGCCGTCCGTCGGGGAGCACGATCCAACCACCCACGTGGGTGACGCCACCGAACTCCTCCTCGGCCCGGTACAGACCGGCGTCGCCGGTCTCGGCGGTGGCCCAGAATGGCTGCGGGCCTCCACCGGGGACCTGCGCCACCCCGAACACATCGCCCGTGTCCTCGACGCGCACGTGGACCTGCGCCCCGATGCGCTCGCCCAGACGTGCTTCCCCGGCAGCGTCCAGTTCACCGGAGATCCACTGGGCGAACCCCACGCCGTCGCACAGGTAGACGCTGATGTCTTCTCCTGCCTCGACCACGTCAGGGACGACGACCGCCACGAGCAACTCCGCGCTGACCTCACCTACACGGGCGTTGGCTACGGGCTCGGCCTGGAAGACCCCGACCTCCGAGCGGGCCTGCAGCGTCTCCAGGTCCAAGATCAGGGGATCCGCCTCCGCATAAGCGCCGGCGGCCGACACCAGCGCACTGAGGGCGACGGCGACCAAGAAACGCAAGATGTATCGAACGAATACCGTCCCTTCACGGTACTCCCGGGGCAAGGAACGCTCATGCGAGGCAACCGTATCTCCCTCCCATCGTGACACCAGTTGACGTATTCCCCTATGTCGGTAGCACATCACATCTCGGAGCGCAACCTGCGGTCGCTCTTCAGCCTCGAGCTCGACCGTCCGGCCTGACGGGATCAACCCGTTCGGTGCTGCTTCGGGGATCGCCGTGCGGTCGGTAGCCGGGTGATGCACTCGGCCGTCGCGTGCACCCATGCCCGATCGATCCGTTTCGTGACCCCTTGCGACTGGGTGTCGGCCTCGCCTCGCCTCGCCGACTCCAGTGGCGAGCGACGCAAGGCCCCGCTCTTCGCCGTCGTGGGGGTCAAGCCAGAAGGGCGAACTCTCGCGCCACGCGGAGAGCGACCGACCGTAGGCTCCTGCATGACGTCTGCCGAACGCCAGACCCAACGATCTCTTGACGGAACTGATGCGCTCGCCAGCCCGGCCCGGTCGGCACCACCCTCGTCACCGATACTGCGGTCGAGAGGACGTCGCCCGCCCCGGGTTCGACGGTGACCGCTCCGTCCCTCGGTTGACTGGCGCTCGTGCCGCGAAGATCGAAGCGAACGCCGATGCCGCCTCGCTCATGGAAGCGCACGCGTCACCACACGGGTGAAGCAGTGCCCCTCGAGCGCCGCCACGTTGAAGCGTGGCAGCGCGTCGCGTGAGCTGTCGGCCGTCACGTACCCCTCGTCGGTCGTGAACTGCAACTCGAAGCCGACGCCTTCAGCCACGGTCGCAACCGCCTCTGAGGAGACGCCGAAGGGCCACGCCAGCGCCGTGATCGCCTGATCGGTCTGCTGCTCGAGCAGCATGCGACTGAGCACGAGGTCGGCTCGCACCCGCTCGAGGTGGTCGGACGTCGTCTCTCCGGGCTGCCGTAGGGCCGCGGGCACACCGTGCTCACCGTAGTGGTGCAGGTCGTAGCTGTGCGACCCCACCTCGATCAGGCCGCCGTCGGCGGCCATGGCTCGAAGATCGTGGAAGCTGAGCTGGTCCGAGAAGAGCACCACCCGCTGCAGCCCGGGGCGGGTCGCCACCAGAGGGAAGACCACCGCCGGGAAGCCATGGCGCTGCAGCACCGGAAACGCGTGCTCGCGGAACGAACGGTAGCCGTCGTCGAAGGTGATCAGCAACGAGCGTTCTGGAAAGGCGCCGGCGGCCTGGTAGTCACTGAACTCGTCGAGCGTGAGCGGCCGATAGCCGTGCGCAGCCAGGAACGCCATCTGGGCCGCGAAGCAGTCGACGTGGAGCTCGGACGACGCGCGTGGCGTGTGTTCGACGAGGTGGTGGTACATGAGCACCGGGATGCGGTCGGTCATAGCGGCGCCGGCGAGTGCGACGCCAGCGAGCAACGACACCTGCAACACGCTCCAAAGACTCCCGAACCTCGTCAGAGTCACACCGGACCCTAGCGTCGCGACTGTGAACACTCGGTGAACGTGCGCGCGCCGCTGCACGACCGGTGCTCGCACACCGAAACGGTCACCCCGAGACGGCAACTGTGCGCATGACGAGCCCTCGCCGACACATGACGGACGAAGGAGCGACCTCGTCGATGCGGGATCGCTCCTTCGCCTGCTGCCGCCTAGAACGGCCACGTGTGTGGTGGAGCTGAGGGGATTCGAACCCCTGACCTTCTGAATGCCATTCAGACGCGCTCCCAACTGCGCCACAGCCCCACGTCGGGAACCCTCTCGCGGAGGGCGACCCGTAGGTTACCGGTGCGCCAGGGGCGTGTCAAGGAACCTCACGCAGGGGCGATGCGGTACGGGACGCGCACGTCGGGCTCGTCGGTCGGGAAGCCCTCGTCGCGCGTGACGAGGAGCGCGCCCTCCGCCCGGGCGCAGGCCCACACCAGGGCGTCCGGGAGCCGCATGCGACCCGCTCGGCGGATCCGGCCCGCGTCGCGCGCCACGGCCTCGTCCACGGCGACGACGCGACAGCTGCGGAGCAGTGCGTCGACCGCCGCGAGCCGCTCGTCCGAGCCTGCCCCGACGACGAGCTCGGCGACCGAGACCGCGCTCACGAGGACCTCGTGGTAGCGATCGAGTTCGTCCGCGGCCTCGGGCCTGCCCATGAGGTAGTCGACCAGCACGTTCGTGTCGACCAGGGCGTTCACGCGTCGTCCCACTCCGCCCGGAGCCGCCGCTGGAGCGCGAGCCCGTCGACGCCATCGTCGCGCCACGCGCCGAACGCCGCACCGCGACCGCCGCCGGCGTGCGACGCGAGGTACCGCTCGACCGCCTCGCGCACCAACGCCGCGCGTGAGCGACCGGTCGCGTGCCGCAGCCGGTCGAGCGCCTCGACCGCGTCGTCGGGGAGGTCGACGATGGTGCGCATGGCATCATGATGACACATCATGATGACGCCCAGTGTCGCACGCGAACGGCGCCGGACCCGAGGGTCCGGCGCCGTCATGTGCAGCGATTCGGCGAGCGGTCGTTCAGTCGTTCTTCGCGGCGTCGCGCGCGATGCGCACCGCGGCGCGGTCGGCTTCCTGGCGGGCGACGTCGGTCTTGAGGCGCGAGGCCTTGCCGCGCAGTTCGCGCAGGTAGTAGAGCTTCGAGCGGCGGCTACGGCCACGGCGCACGATGACGATCTTGTCGATCATCGGCGACGCGAGCGGGAACACGCGCTCGACGCCTTCGCCGGCCGACACCTTGCGAACCGTGATGGTGGAGCGGGCGCCGCGGCCGTTCTTGCGGGCGATGACCACGCCCTCGAACGCCTGGATGCGGCTGCGGGCGCCCTCGACGACCTTGTAGTCGACGCGCACGGTGTCGCCCGTCTCGAACTCGGGGTGGTCGTCACGAACGAAGGGCTGCTCGATCGAGCGCATGATGGCGCCTTTGTTGTACTTCATGATGCTCTCCTGGGTCCGAGGGGGCGGACGGTGCCAGCGTGCAGGGCAGGGCGGATGCCCCACTACCCGCGAGGCTACAGCCTGCGAAGTGTAGCGCACTCGCGGTGCACCGCGCAAGCGCAGTGCGGTCGCCGCCCGGCTCGCGGCCTCCGGTTGCGTCAGCCCGACTCGTGCGAGCGCGCCCAGATGTTGACGCCGCTCTCGGTGGCGTGCCGGTCGATGGCCGCGATCTCGTCGTCGCTGAAGTCGAGGTTGTCGAGTGCGGCGACGTTCTCGACGATCTGGTCGCTCGTGCTGGCGCCGATCAAGACCGAGGTGATCCTCTCGTTGCGCAGGCACCAGGCGAGCGCCATCTGGGCCAGGCTCTGGCCGCGCTCGGTCGCGATCGCGGCGAGCGAGCGGACCTTGTCGAGCAGCTCGGGGCGCAGGAACTCGTCGCGGAAGCTGTCCGCGTGCGCGGCGCGCGCGCCGGCGGGTACGCCGCGCAGGTACTTGTCGGTGAGCAGGCCCTGGGCGAGCGGCGAGAAGGCGATGACGCCGACGCCGAGCTCGCCCACGGCGGCGAGCAGGTCGGCCTCGATCCAGCGGTTCAGCATCGAGTACGACGGCTGGTGGATGAGCAGCGGCACACCCATCTCGCGCAGGATGCGCTCGGCCTCGCGGGTCTTGGCCGCCGAGTACGACGAGACGCCGACGTAGGTGGCCAGCCCGCGCTGCACCGCGCTGGCCAGGGCGCCCATGGTCTCCTCCAGGGGCGTGTCGGGATCGAAGCGGTGCGAGTAGAAGATGTCGACGTGGTCGAGGCGCATGCGCCTGAGGCTGGCCTCGAGGCTGTCGAGCAAGTACTTGCGCGAGCCCCACTCGCCGTACGGTCCCGGCCACATGCGGTACCCCGCCTTGGTGCTGATCACCAGTTCGCCGCGGTACGGCGCGAGGTCGCGCGTCATGACTGCGCCGAACTGCTCCTCGGCCGACCCTGGTGGCGGCCCGTAGTTGTTGGCCAGGTCGAAGTGCGTGATGCCGAGGTCGAAGGCGGTGCGCAGCCGCTCGCGCACGCTCTCATGGGGCGTGTCGCCGCCGAAGCGCTGCCACAGGCCGAGCGAGACGGTGGGGAGCCGCAGGCCGCTGCGACCGCAACGGCGGTACGACATGCGCTCGTATCGATCGGGGTGCGCGGTGTCCATGCCCCATCGTACGTCCGGCGCGTACCGCACCGGTCGGGTTCGCCGGCCCAGGTACCGTGACCGGCATGGACATCGACCCAGCCTCCCTCAGCGAGCGCGACCGTCACCTGCTGCTCACCGCCCTGGTGGTCCCGCGCCCGATCGGTTGGATCAGCACGCTCGACGCGAGGGGTCGGCCCAACCTGGCGCCGTACTCCTTCTTCAACCTGGTCGCCTCGAGCCCGCCGACGCTGATCGTGTCGATCGGGCAGCGCGACGGCGGCCCGAAGGACACGTTGGCGAACCTGCGCGCGACCGGTGAACTCGTGGTGAACGTCGTCAGCGACGACCTCACGGCAGCGATGAACGCCAGTTCGGTGGAGTCGGGACCGGGGCACGACGAGTTCGCGTTCGCCGGCCTCGAGACGACGCCGAGCACGGTGGTCCGCCCCCCACGCGTGGCGGCCGCCCGCGCCCACCTCGAGGCGCGCCTGGTGGACGAGGTCGCCGTGGTCGACGACGACGGCGTGGCACACAACCACGTGGTGTTCGCCCGGATCGTGCACGTCCACGTCGACGACGCCATCTTCACACCACCGCACCGGATCGACATGGCTGCGCTGGCGCCGGTGGCACGCCTGGCGGGGACGGGCTACGCGCGCATCGGCGAGCTCTTCTCGGTGCCACGACCCGAGGTGCCTGGGGGCGACGGCTGAGAACGCGATCGGCGACCGCCCACCCGGCGGGCCATCGCGAGGACCGTGTCGCTGGACCGCTTGACGCTCCATTGCTTGGCATATATCTTGATGTCGAACCGTTCGATATCGAGCGGTATCGCTGCGGCCGGGTCGCGGCCGCCGAACGGACCGGAGAGGGGCCCATGGCCACCAAACACCACGGCACGCCCCGCGAACGCCTCGCGCTCGACACCTACATCAAGCTGTCGCGTGCCACGGCCGCCGTCGACGCGCGCATCAACCGTCCACTCGCCGAGGCCTCCCTCACCACCAGCCAGTTCGGCGTGCTCGAGGCGGTGTGGCACCTCGGCCCCCTCACGCACGGCGAGATCGGCCGCAAGCTGCTCAAGAGCAGTGGCAACGTCACCGTCGTGATCGACAACCTCGCGCGCCGCGGCCTGGTGCAACGCGAGAGCGACGCCGGCGATCGCCGCATCAGCCGCGTCGCCCTCACGGCCACCGGAACGGCGCTGCTCGAGGCCGTCTTCCCGGCCCACGTCGCGCGCGTCGTCGACGCCTTCGACTCGCTCGACGCCGACGAACTCGCGACGCTCTCGACGCTGCTGCGCAGACTCGGCCGCGCTGCGGCAGCGGCGGGCAACCAGCCCGAACCCGACCGTGCCACCGGCGCGCACGCCCTCACCGCCGTCCAGACCGCCGTCCAGGAGGACACCAGATGACGTACCCCACCCCGACCCCACCACGCGGCCTGCACCACATCACCGCGATCGCCGGCGATCCGGTCGAGAACCTGCGCTTCTACCGCGACCTCCTCGGCTTGCGCCTGGTCAAGAAGAGCGTGAACCAGGACGACCCCTCCACCTACCACCTCTTCTACGCCGACGCCGAGGGCAACCCCGGGACCGACATCACCTTCTTCCCGTGGGCCCACGCCAAGGCCGGCACCCCCGGTGTCGGCGTGGTAAGCGAGACCCTCTTGAACGTGCCACACGGCAGCCTCACCTACTGGAACGAGCGTCTGCACACGCACGGCGTCCGCGTCGACGAGCAGCGCACGAGCTTCGGCGAGGCCACGCTGCCGTTCGCCGACCCGCACGGCATGCGGCTCGCGCTCGTCGAGGCCGACGCCCCGTTCACGTTCACGGCATGGGACGA